>NZ_QVLV01000022.1:0-94802 GCF_003435485.1 Eisenbergiella massiliensis | reverse complement strand
AAACCGGGTACATACCAATTTACTACAATACACAGTTATATAGACAGTCTCAAGAATCCGGCTGATGTACGGAGAACAGTATGGAGTTGAAATTTTTTCCATGGAAAACTGTTATACGAAAGTAGTGCTTACAATAAATGCGGAGGAAATGCTATGAGAAGGATTTTACTGGTGGAAGATGAAAAAATGATCCGGTATGGGATTTATGTCATGATTGAGAACAGCGGAGTCCCTTACAGTGAAATAACGGAGTGCCGCAATGGCAGGGATGCGGTTGAATGTTTGAAAAAGGACAGGTATGACCTTGTACTGACAGATATAAAAATGCCGGTAATGAGCGGGCTGGAGCTTTCAAAGTGGATATATGAAAATCTGGAAGAGGAAGAACGGCCCCTCATAGCAGCAATCAGCGGATATGCGGAATTCGAATATGTGAAGGGCATGATGAGATTTCAGGCAGTTGATTATCTGCTTAAGCCGGTGGATCGGGAGGAACTTGGAAAGATTCTCTGGCATGCTGAAGAAATTCTCCGGGCAAAAGGTGTGGAAAGTCCGGAAAAGATGAATTCCGGCAATGAAGCTGAGGTTACCGGGGTAAGCCGGTTAAAAATGCAGCGTGCGGTTGACTATATCCGGCAGAATTATGGTAAATCCATAGATATGGCTGAAGTGTCCAATCATGTTTCCATGAATTATTCCATGTTTTCAAGTACCTTTAAAGAATACACCGGGGAAAATTTCAGCACCTACTTAAGAAAGCTGCGGATTGAAAAAAGTAAAAAACTTCTCTGCAATACCGATATGAGCATTAATGAAATCTCCCAGAGGGTAGGCTTTGAAGACGCCAGGCGCTTTGCCAAGGTTTTTAAAGAGGAAACGGGAATGACGCCTACAGCCTGCAGGGAGAAAATGATGACAGAGAAAAAATAACACATAAAACAAAATCTGATCCATTTTTCCGCTGCCCTTTTTTCAATATAATAATCTCACAACGATGTCGACATCAATTTTAAAGTGATTTAAGACTATGTATCAGGAAAGGGAGTAGAAAAAGTGAAAGCAAAAAAATGGTTAGCATGGATACTGGCCGGTTGTCTGGGAATAAGCTGTCTGGCCGGCTGCGGAAATACCTCCGGCGGAGGAGATGAGACTTCTGCGGCTTCTGTTTCAACAACACAGGGAGAAGAGAAAACAAATGGTGAAACGGTTAAGCTTACAGCATTGATTTCCAAACACAGTCTCACAAAAGATGTAAATGAAATGGAATGGCTGAGGCTTCTGGAGGAAGAAAACGGAGTTGACGTGGAATGGCAGCAGATAACTGCAGACTGGGATCAGAAAAAAAGCGTTATGTTTGCAGGAGGGGATATTCCGGATATTCTGGTGAAAGCAACGGTTACCACTGATTTTGCCACCTATAACGGACTCTTTGAAAATCTGGCGCCTTACATAGATGAGGGGAAAATGCCTAATGTAGCTAAAATGTTTGAAGATCATCCTGAACTGCGGGTGCTTTGTACCGATGAAAAGGATGGAATTTACGGAATCCCTAATTACAGGAGCCTCTGGCCGAGAACAAACAGGGTTCTGTATATAAACCAGACATGGCTGGACAATCTGGGACTGCAGGTCCCCACAACAATGGATGAGCTGGAAGAGGTTCTGATTGCATTCAAGAATGGCGACCCTAACGGCAATGGTGATACGACGGATGAAATACCTTTGGATTTTTCCGGCTTTCCTACTTTTATGCTGGCCTGCTTTGGCGTTCCTATGATGAATGAAAGTGACGGCTATTTCGTGGAAGACGGCAAGGTAAAGAATTACCGTGTGGATGAACGTTATAAAACCTTTATGCAGTGGCTGCAGAAGCTGTATGGTGAGGGGGTGATTAATGAGGAAGTGATCACACAGGATTATTCCAAATTCCAGTCACTTGCCCGCGGAGAAGGAAAAACGGCCAGGGTTGGCGTCACTCTGGGCTGGGAAAGCGGTGACAGATTCGGAACGGAGGTGGCGGATCAATATACGCCGATGCCCGCACTGAAGCCTCATGCGGATTCCGATGAAAGTCAGGTTTACTGGGGCTATTATTCCGATAATAACTCTGTTAATGCCGCGACGGTAGCTTTGAGTGCAAACTGCAAAAACAAAGAGGCGGCGGTAAAGTTTATTGATGCTTTTTATGCGGAAGATATGGGAATCCAGGTGCTGTTCGGCGGTATGAATGATGTCGACAAATGTATTCAGGATAATGGAGACGGAACCTATACCGTACTGCCTCCCGCTGATTCAAGTATTGATGCAGGAACCTGGAAGTGGACAAATTCCTTTGCGGATTACAGTCCTTATTATATTCCGGACGATATGAAGGACAGACTGACTATGGGCGAAGATATGCAGAGAGTCCTGGAGGAAAGAAAGCCTCTGGAAGCGACGCTGGATATGATGGAGGAAAAGTGTGAGACTTATCCGTCCAAATTCATAACCTACACGACGGATGAAAATTCCGATCTTGCCATGGCACAGGCTAATATCAATAATATAGTGGATCAGACTTATTCCGCATGGCTCACAGAACCTTCAAGAAATATAGAAGAAGAATGGGATGCCTATGTGCAGTCTGTTTATGATATCGGCCTGACGCAGAATCTTGAGATCAGACAGGCAGCATATGAGCGATATCTGGCATCAATGGAGTAATCCGGAGAATGCAGGAGCCGGGAAAACATCTGGAAACAGTTTTCCCGGCTCTTACCAGATAAAGGACTATAAAAAACTGCATCAGCGGAGGTACGCTATGGGACGAAAAATATTGTCCGTTCTAAAAAAAGACTGGCAGCTTTGGATAATGATTTTGCCGGCGATCGTCTATATTATTATATTTTGCTATGGACCCATGTATGGAATCCAGCTTGCATTTCGCAAGTATGATTTTTCCAAGGGGTTAACCGGAGGGGACTGGGTAGGCTTCAAATATTTCATACAATATTTTGAAAGCCCCATGTTCTGGACAACGCTTCGGAATACCTTTATTATTTCCTTTTTTACTTTGATATGTGGATTTCCGGCGCCGATACTGCTGGCGCTTGTAGTAAACTCGTTAAGACAGCAGAAACTGAAAAAGGTGGTGCAGACCGCGGTTTATATGCCCTATTTTATTTCAACGGTCGTTATGGTTGCCATACTCCAGATACTGCTTTCCCCTTCTACCGGTGTGGTCAGCGGTCTGTTGAAAAGCATGCATCTGATACCACCTTCCATCAACCTTCTGGGTACACCCAGTGCTTTCGTACCGGTCTATGTTTTGTCCGGAATCTGGCAGTCGGCCGGCTGGAACAGCATTATCTTCATTGCGGCACTCTCCTCAGTGGACGGGCAGCTGTATGATGCCGCAAAGGTGGACGGTGCCAACCGCTGGCAGCAGGTAATCCATGTGGAGCTGCCGGCGCTTGTCCCCACTATTGTTATTTTGCTGATTATGAATATGGGACGTGTATTAAGTGTGGGCTTCGAAAAAGTATTTTTAATGCAGAACGATATGAACCTGCCGGTATCAGAGGTTATTTCAACTTATGTTTTTAATGTGGGCGTACAGTCGGGGCAATTCAGTTTTGGCTCTGCAGTAGGGCTCTTTAATACAGTTATAAATTTTGCTTTTCTGATGATTGCCAATATGGTATCGAAGAAGGCCGCAGATATCAGCCTGATGTAGGAGGAATAGAACATGAAAGCAGTTGGAAAGAAAATGCAGCAGAGTCTGTCAGACCGTATTTTTTATATTTTTGTAACGGCAATTGCAGTTGCTGCATTGGTGATAGTATTGTACCCCATGTACTTTATAGTGATTGCCTCCTTCAGTAATTCCAATATGGTAAATCAGGGGCTTGTAACCCTGTTCCCGAAAGATATTAATTTCTTTGGATATCGGAAAATCCTGGAGCGCATGGATTTGTGGGTGGGATACAGAAATACGATTTTGTATACGGTATGCGGAACGCTGCTGAATCTTGCGGTGACCCTTCCGGCAGCATATGTGCTGGCGCAGAGCAGGTTTCGGGCGCGCCGTTTTGTGATGACGCTTTTTGTCATCACCATGTACTTCGGCGGAGGCATGGTACCTACATATATGCTGGTTAAATCCCTGCATCTTACTAACTCACCTTTAATTATGATTGTTATGGGAGCGGTGAGTGTCTATAACGTGATTATTACAAGGACCTTTTTTGAAAATTCCATTCCAAATGAGCTGCAGGAAGCGGCAGAGCTGGATGGATGCTCCCATTTCAAATATTTTTCCGCGATTGTCCTTCCTTTGTCAAAAGCGGTTATTTCCGTAATAACACTATATTATGCGGTGGGACACTGGAATGATTTCTTCACTGCACTGCTTTATCTGAACCGGGATGAATATCAGCCACTGCAGACGGTTCTGAGAAATATACTGATCAGTAATCAGGCTATGGCAGGGACGACGGGCATGGGAGAAGGAAGCTATGCCCAGCAGTATGCGGATCAGATTAAGTTTGCCGTGATCATTGTGTCCACGATGCCGGTATTGTGTATCTATCCGTTCATTCAGAAATATTTTGAAAAGGGTGTGATGATTGGCGCCGTGAAGGGCTGATCGCAGAGGAAAGAAAATGGAAAGAGACGGAGATTTTGTCCTGCTGGAAACAGGGAAAAAAGTAAGGATTACTTATTCTGAAAAAGAAAACAGCGCAGTAAAATGTGCAGTTTCAAAGCTGGCGGAGGATATCCGAAAAGTTTGTGACTGTAACGTGGAATTGGGAAGCAGCTTTGGGAATTCTGTCTCGGAAAATGAGACGGAGATAATTATTATCACTATGGATACTCCCTGTTCTTTACAGAATATTCCGGAGGAAATGCTTCCGGCGCTGGAAAGGATTATGGACGGTCAGGGGAAGGGACGCTGGGAGGCTTATCTGCATCAGATTTATGGCAGTTCCTTTTATATTGTGGGGGCGGATCGGAGAGGAACCGTTTTTGGTATTTATGATTTAAGCGAACAGCTGGGGATTTCCCCGTGGTATTTCTGGGCTGATGTTCCGGTCAGAAAAAAGGAACGGTTTATTTTTTCAAAGGATTACAGCAAAGCGGACTGGCCTGATGTGCCTTACAGAGGAATTTTCCTGAATGACGAAGAGGAATTGGAGGCATGGTCAAAGCTGCATACGGAAGATGATACCATAGGACCGGTAACCTATGCTCATATTTTTGAACTGCTGCTCAGGTTAAAAGCGAATTATATATGGCCTGCCATGCATGTGAATTACTTTAACGGTGATCCTGAAAACGGAAAGCTTGCTGAGAAAATGGGGATTATTGTGGGAACTTCCCATTGTGATATGTTACTTCGCAGTAATCAGAATGAGTGGACGCCCTGGCTGAAGAAAAAGGGATATGAGAATATCAGATATGATTATTCACTCCCTGATAAAAACAGAGAAATAATCAAGGAGTATTGGGCGGAAAGCGTGGAGATGAACCAGGATTATGAAGTGTGCTATACCGTCGGTATGCGCGGAATCCATGATTCAGGGTTTGTAACTGAAACCATTGATCAGGACGCTTCCCTGACACCGCAAGAAAGAACGGAAAAGAAGATTAAATTGCTGGAGAAGGTGATTTGCGATCAGAGGCAGATCCTGACAGAGGTATTGGGTGAAGATAAAGGAAAGAAGGCAGTGCAGACCTTTATCCCGTATAAAGAGGTCCTGGATTTGTATGACGGCGGCCTGCAAATCCCCGAGGATGTAACCTTGATTTGGGTGGATGATAACTTTGGATATATGAGGCGCTATCCCCAAAAAGAGGAACGGAAGCGGAGAGGCGGAAATGGTCTGTATTATCATTCATCCTACTGGGCGTCCCCTGGTATGAGTTATCTTTTTTTCAACTCCATTCCTCTGGCGCAGACGGGAAATGAACTGAAAAAATGCTGGGAGCAGGGCATCAGGAAGATGTGGGTGCTGAATGTGGGAGCGCTGAAGCCCCTGGAAATAGATACGGAATTTTTCCTGCGTTATGGTTGGGAAGCCGGCCGGAAGGAAGGAGAGACAAAGGATGTAAGCCAGTTTATTTCCTGTTGGATTAACCGAAATTTTTCCGGAGATTTCGGCGTGGCGGCAGCAGATATTTATAATCGGTTTGCCCAGCTTAATAACGTATGTAAGCCGGAGCATCTGCAGTCGGATAAATTTTCGCAGGCTGCCTATGGGAATGAGGCGAAGCGCAGGTTAGACAGCCTAAAGGAATTGTCGGACAGGGCGGGTGAAATCTATCAGTGTCTTCCTGCGGAGGAAAGAGATGCCTTTTTTGAATTGTTTCTCATGAAGCTGCAGGCTTCCTACTATATAAATGCTTCTTTTTACTATGCGGACAGAAGCAGGCTTTTCTGGGAGTGGGGAGGAATGCAGGCGGCGGATGAGTATCTGGAAAAGTCAAGGCAGATGGATCGAAGAAAGCAGGAGCTGCTGTATTATTATAATCATGTGATGCAGAATGGAAAATGGGAAGGTATTTTGACCCCGGAAAGTTTTACACCGCCTCCGACGGTACTGTATCCGGCGGCCAAACCTGCTCTGGTGATTGGAGCCGCGTCTCTTGGAGCTATGTGGGAGGATAAATTTATCTTTCATCCACATGGAAGCAAAGAGAAAACAATTATCCTTTATAATAAAGGATGCGGGACGGTTGGCTTTCGGGCAGAGATTCCGGATTGGCTGGAAATCAGTGAAAAGGAAGGCAGGGCTGCTGTGGAAAAAATGCTGAGCGTCCATATCCGGGAAAGTGAACGTGCCGCATCCTTTGCAAAAGGAAGAACGGGGAAGATCGTCATTACCGGGGAAGATGGCGGCCGGTTCGAAATTGAGGTACAGGCTTTGAAGGAGGCGGCTTATTCATATACGGAGCCTTTCTACGCGGAAGCTGACGGCTGTATTTCCATTCCTGCAGAGGGATATGCGGAAAGCGTGTGTTCGAAAGAGGCCTGCTGGAGAAAAATAAAACATTTGGGAAGAGGCTGGGGAAGCGCTATGGAGGCATTCCTGGAAGCCGGTGAAGATATGGCGGCGGTATCCGGTGAGAATTTAAAAATAATGGACAGCTGTTATCTGGATTATTCTTTTTTCCTGGAAAGCAGCGGAGCTTTTCTCCTGGAAATACACCGGTTCCTCACGCTCAATCCTGTCGGGAAGGTGAGGTTTGCCATTGGAGTGGATAACGGCCGGCCGGTAATTATTGAAACTAAAACAGTGGACGAATGGAAAGGCAGCTGGAAAGAGGCGGTTATGAATGATGGGGAAAAGCTTTACACTATGCTTCCCTGGCTGCCTGCAGGTCTGCACAGATTGAAAATATATCCTGTGGATCAATACGTAACGCTGCATAAATTGGTCATTTATACCCGTAGACGGAAGGAAAGCAATTTCGGCCCGTTGGAGAGCGCTTTTTTTGATGGGACAAAATGGAAAGAAGCCGAAGACGATAGGATGCCGGAAAGTGCCAGAGAAGTTCAGGCAGCCTTTTGGCGGGAACTTTATGGCAGCCCTGCAGATAAGGAGCTGCTGCTTCCCATGTTGTATGCGGCGCCGGATTTCTGGAAAACAGAGAGACTGTATGCGCGCAGCGATGAAAAAGAGAATCGGTTGGGAAATATTAAGTACAGAACCCGGGCGGATGGTACGAAAGATGTATTTCAGGAATTTGGAAACGGACTGTTTGAGGAACAGGATGGAGTTGTGGCAATTGAGGCAGAGTATGCGTTGGAAAATTCAGAGAATGCATATTTGACGCCTTCTGTCCCGAATGGAAAATATTGCTGGAGCCACACCCAGTCAGAAACGGACGGCCGTTCAGGCCTTGCCATGATGATAGAAGGAAGGGGTAGATATTGGGAAAATCCGCAGGAAGCTCCGGGAATGCACTATCGCATCAGGATACGGGATGCCGGAAACTATTTTGTATGGCTTCTGATGAAATTTGAAGATACCGACAGCGATTCCTGCTATTTTGCGCTGGATGGTATGGTACTAGACGCGGAAAGAACCTTTTCTTCCCATGGCGGATTTTTTACCTATAGCATGAAGCAAAGGTGGCACTGGCGCGCGGCGGCTGTTATGGAAATGGATGCCGGTGTACATGTTCTATCTGTTATTGGCAGAAAATCAGGGCTTCGGATAGACCGGATTTATTTAACCCGGGAAAAGGATTGGCCGCCCGTGGATGCTGATTGGAGGGAGAGCAAGAGAAACAAAGATAATTTGGAGTAATGCAGATGTATATTGACAGCGCCGGTAACAAGTGGTACAACGTAGTCAGATAAGAAAGAGAAATACATCTCCATGGAATAACCATATAATATGATTAAACGGCGAGGGGCAGAGGATCTGACTCCTCGCTTTGTTTTGATGGTGTCCTATATATGAGGAAAGAAGGTGATATTAAAAAACTATTATAAAGTATCAGGTGTTGCCGGGAATGCAGGTTGAAACAGAAACGGAAAGGGGATAAATGGAATCATATGGAAGAAAAACAGGTATATGGAATGAAATCTACTCAGAATATCAGGCAGTGGATTTGAGGAATACGGACCTGGCAGTGGAACCGGGCTTTGATAACTGTCTGCGGGAATTCGGCGAAAAAACCAGTTATGTACTGGATTTTGGATGCGGAACAGGGGATATTATTTTTCAATATATCCAGAATTTTCCGGGGAAAAAAGGCGTTGGAATCGATGAGGCGGAACGGGGGATTGAATTTGCAAGGAAGACGGCAAATATGAGCGGATATCGGGGCCTGCATTTTTTTACGGGAAACAGCAGTATGTTGGCCGGCTTTGGGGCCGGTGAATTTGACGGAGTCATATTGTCAAATGTTCTGGACGTGATGCCAAAGAAGGCGGACGAGAGCGTCCTGCGGAACCTGGATCGTGTTCTTGCCCCCGGAGGGTACTGGTTCATTAAACTGAATCCCTTTTATTCCCCCAAGGACTTAAAAAGGTTTGATTATCAGAAAATGGGGGATCATCTGTATGAGGAAGACGGGGTTCTCCGGCTTCATCAGGAAACAACGGAACACTGGAAAAGGATACTGGCCTCTTATGGCCGCGTGGAACGCTATATGGAGTTCAGGTATCCGTGGCAGGAGGGACTGAACCGTCTGTTCCTGTTGAAAAAAACGGCTCCCAAAAAATAATGGGCGGCCGACATTGCACGGATGGATGGTATGGGAAGCTGCCCGGAGAGTATAGGGACAATGCATTGCGGATAAGAAAACGGTCCGCGGCGCTTTGTCCGCGGACCGTTTTGGTTATGGCCTGAGTCTTTGCCGGACAGAGACTGTTTCCAATAAGATCATATACTGCCGCCTATTCCTGCAAAGAATCCTTCCATTCCTTTGCCTGCCGTGTCATTTCCGAATAAACCTCATCGGCTCCGGCGGCCTTCAGCTTTTCCTGTGTTGCCTTTATGTCCTTTTGGGGATCATCTGTAAAGCCAAGGTAGAGCAGTTTGATATTAGTGTTATAAATATCATTCATAGCTGCAACCTGATTTTTCACACTTTCATTGTTGAAGGTAAATGCTGCGAATTCCCCTGCCTGCGCTGTTTTTATCCACTTGTCATATAATTTGTCATAATTGGGGATTCCGCCTTCCACTGATTTCCAGTATTTATCATTTCGGATGCCCCAGTTGCCGTTGGTGTCGTAGGGATAATTGCTGTTATTTTCCGTTAATTCAATCTTTCCATTGCCAAGGTCAATGTAATGCTCTCCTTCAATCCCATAGCAGAAAAGATCATGAAGCTCTTCGTCATTGCGCAGCAGATCCAGCGCCATGAGTGCACGCTCAGGATTTTTGGACTTTGAGAAAATGCACATGCCATTTGCAAGATACGACTGTACGATAGCAGGGACATCTCCCTGTGCGTCCACCACACGGATATCCCATTCGGGGTGCGCAAGGGTATTATTTGTATATTCACTTTTCGCATTATTGATGTTCATCAGTGCAGCGGCGCTTTTTCCTGCCGCAAAGCTCTCTTTGTTGTTTTGTGTATTTACCACCGCGCTCTTACTCCAGAAACCGCGGTTTTTCCAATCCTGAAGCTTTTCTACGGCAGTCAGGAAAGCGGGATCCTCCGTCTCATTGAATACGGTGACGGTATCGTCCCCTTTTTTGGTATATCCCATCAGCTGCATGGGATTGATTTTTTCCAGACGGTTCACTGTTTCCTTCTGCCAGAACAGGTCATAAAGCATACGAGCATCGAAGTCAGAGCCGATATCCAGAGGAATCAGGGACGGTTCATTTTTCGCGATCTGATCCAGATAGTTTTCCACATCGTCCATCGTCTCTACTTTCTCAATCCCATATTTTTCCATAAGATCACCGCGTACAAGGAATACAAAGGCAGTGAGCTCTTTATAATTCATGGGAAGCATATAGACCTTCCCGTCTACTTTAGCCTGTTCCCAGGCATCTTCATAAATGCTTTCGGCGGTCAGGGGAGCATATTTTTCAAGCTCATCCTTCGTGATTTCATAGAATCCCTGTTTGCTTGCCTGGGTATTGTACATGGCCCAGTCTGCAGAGTAAATCAGGTCAAAGTCCTCACCGGATGCAAATACCAGGGGATACTTCTGCTCCCATTCCCCCCATCCCATGAATTTAACTTCGATGGTCGCATTGATTTTTTCTTTCAGCTTCTCATTAATCCGGTCAAATACCTTGTCAAAATCCGGCGTCCGCTCCCCTAACAGGTACATGACAAGCTTCACTTCCTGGGAAGTATCAATGGCTTCCGTTCCTTCCGTCTCCGCAACAGCCGCTTTACTGTCCGGCTCTTCGGACGGCGCAGCAGCCGGAGCGGTGTCTGCCGGCGGCGCGGGCTTTTGGCCGCATGCGGATAAAAACATGCCCCCAAGCATTATCAGTACCAGAAACATTGCAAGAATTTTAGAGTTTCTTCTCATTTGTAACCCTCCTTAATTAATTTTTCACCGGGGCGGCACTCATCCCTTCACGGCCCCGATAGTAACCCCTTTAACGAAATACTTTTGTAAAAATGGATACAGCAGGACAATAGGACCTGTAGCCACCACAGTCATCGCAAGCTTCACAGGTTCGCTGGGAACCTGTGCGGATGGAATTCCCGCACGGGCGGCGGCATTCATCATTCCCTGGCTTTTGTTGAGAATATCGTTCAAATAATACTGCAAAGGATACATTCTGTCATCATCAATATAGAGCATGGCTGCATACCAGTCATTCCAATAGTTCAATGCAATAAACAGTCCCACCGTAGCAAGGCCGGCTTTGCTTAAAGGAAGCGCGATGCGGCGGTATATTGTCCAGTCATTGGCGCCGTCCAGCCGCGCCGATTCGAAAACTGCCTCCGGGATGTTGGCCATATAGCTTTTGAGTATCAGCAGATAGGTGACATTGACTAACGTAGGCAGAATCAGGGAAATATAATTGTTTTTAAAGTGAAGATATTTCATATTGAAAATATACCATGGTACAAGGCCGCCTCCGAAAACCGTTGTAAAATAGAAGAAAAAGGAAACGGTATTACGGTATGTAAAATCTCTGCTTGAAAGCACATAGGCAGCCATGCTCGTAACTATCATGCTGGAGAATGTACCAACGGCAGTCACAAAAATCGTGACCCCATAAGCATGCAGCATATCTTCCGGCGCTTTGAACAGAAACTGATATGCTTCCAGGGAAAATATTTTCGGAAGCAGGCGGTATCCATCCGTCAGGATCGAATCCTGGCTGGTGAAGGAGCCTGAGAGGATAAGCCAAAACGGGAGAGTACAAAACAGGGTAAGCAGCGAAAGCAATACCACACTGATGATATTGAATACTCTCCGGTCGCTGCTGAGTTTTCTATTGGAACCGGTTTGTGTTTCCATTGCCTTCTCCTTTCAGAAGAGTGTATAGTCGGGTTCTACTTTTTTGACCGCATAATTGGCGAGCATAATCAGGATAAAGGAAAATACGGACTGATACAGGCCTGCCGCGCTTGTCATACCGAATTCCTGCAAATACATCAGGCTGCGTGTCACATACGTGTCAATCACATCCGTAACCTCCAGCGTCATAGGGTTGTTGCCCGTCACCTGCCAGAACATCTGGAAATCCCCTTTCATAATGGTGCCGATGGAAAGCAGTATCAGAATGACCATTGTCGGCCGGATGCACGGAAGCGTAATGTTCCATATTTTCTGCCACATTGTGGCTCCGTCCACATCCGCCGCCTCGTAAAGCTGATCATCGATATTCACCACACTTGCCAGATACATCACAGTACCATAGCCCAGGTTTTTTAAAAGGCTTGCGCCGATCAGGATAGGAATCCATGCTTTCGGATTGGAATAAATATCAACACTGTGCAGCCCCAGCTGACGCAGCAGGGTATTTACAGCGCCGAATTCATAATTAAACATATTGTATACAAAAGCGCCGACCACAACCCATGAAATAAAATAAGGCAAAAACATCAATGACTGCGTGATGCGTTTGAAATGCTTGTGCGCCAGTTCTGATAATAAAATGGCACAGGTAATCTGGAAAAAAGTATTAACAGCCAGAAAGGCCAGGTTGTACAGGATTGTATTACGTGTAATAGACCAGGCTTTGCCGCTTTTAAAAAAATAACTGAAATTCGCCAGGCCGATCCAGGGACTTCCAAAGATGCCGTCCTGGTAATTGAATTCTTTAAAAGCAAGCACGATGCCTGTCATCGGGATATAGCACATCAGGATTACTGCAACCGCCGCCGGAACAAGCATCAGCCACTTAATGCGGTTTTTCTTTAAATCGTTCAACAGCAAATGTGTTTTTTTCATCCGCCCTCCTCCTTTTCTGTATTAAGCATAACAGTTTTTGAATTTCGATTTCAACGGAACAAAATTTGGAAAGGAACACAGAATTTTGCTGTTTCGTCATAATGCCTGATTATATTTGTGCGGCTATAAAAACAGATGTATAATGTGTTCATAAAATGAAAGGGGAAATCTGCTATGATATCCGTTTTGATTGTAGATGATGAAAAGCTGGTGCGGGATACTCTGGCAAATTACATAAATTGGGGAGAGCTGGGCGCAGATGCCGTATACCTTGCGGAGAACGGCGTATGCGCGCTGGAGCTTGCGGAAAAAGTGCAGCCTTCCATCGTGATAACTGATATTAAAATGCCGCATATGGGGGGCATGGAATTTGCGCAGTTCATCCGGGAACAGTTCCCTGGCAGCCGCCTTGTTTTTTTGAGCGGCTATACTGATAAGGAATACCTGAAGGGCGCCATCCATTTACATGCTGACGGGTATATTGAGAAACCTCTTGATTTACCGGAGATTTCATCCATGGTGCGGCAGCTTGTCTGTCTGTGCCTCCGGGAAGAGGCACAGAAGAATCCTGAGCTGTTTTTTTACCATGGGGATACAAAGGCAGCTTTACTGAACAAAGAGGTTTTTACGCTTACCAAAACGGATTTAAGCCAGATCAGGGCATTGCTTGGGACAAATGATGAAACAGCCCTGCTGCTTGCATTGCATTCCCTGTGCGCCCGGATCCGCAGGTGTGAAGGTACGCCGCCGGACTATGTACGGAATGTATATTCCCAGTTAGGCCTCCTGCTGGAAAGCGCCGCTGAATTCCATGGCGCGGCCAAAGCACAGGCTGCCGGCGGTGCTTTTGTATATATGACTGCACAGATGGAATGTCTAAAGGATCTGGAAAATGAACTTTTACGAATTGCTGAACTTTTATATGAAGAAATCAGGGAAAGGGATTTCGATCCGGTATCACAGGTAAACGGGTATATCCAGGCACACTTTACGGAAAGTACGGTTACTGTGGACGGGATCGCACGGGATCTGAATTTTAACACCAGCTATCTGTGCGCCGTTTACAAGAAAAAAACCGGGCAGACAATCAATGCCGCGCTCACGAAAGCCCGCATTGAGCGGGCGTGTGAGCTGCTTAAGGAGCCTGCCAGAAAGCTGTACGAGGTAGGGGCGTGTGTCGGTTATACAAACGGGAAATATTTTACCAGGGTATTCACAAAAGAAACAGGTATTTCCCCGCGGGAATATAGGGAGCGTCATCATGAAGCAAAATAAATTAAAATATATTTTCAGATACATCATTCAGGATGCAAGCCTACGTGTAAAAATGGTGCTTATTTTTTTCATGGTGCTGATCCTGCCCTTTTGTTTTTTTACCCTTTACGCCACGCGGCGCATCAGCTCTGTGATTCAGGAGCAGACCTTTTTGGCGGCGGGCAAGACCTTTGAGGAAACCTTTACCGCCGTGCAGTCACGCATCGAGAAGGTAGTCAATGTTACGGAGCTGCTCACCTATGATGACATGATTTATAAAATGGCGTCTACTGATCCCCAGGACTATCCTGTTATTTATCAGCTGGAGGATTCCAATGCCCTTGCAATCTCCTTTAATCAGCTGAAACAGCTTTCCGGTGTGGAAAACATCCGTCTGTATGTGAAAAATGACTATCTGTATTCCAATGAGAATACCCGCATTTTACCACTGGATTCGGCGGCGGATACAAACTGGTATAAAAAACTGTGGCAGGCGCCTTCCAATCGATGGTACACGCCTCTGGATTTTGCGGATCAACCCTCCCGGGAGCAGTCTTTTTTTTCCTGTATGAGGGTGATATATGATCCAGATACCCTGACTACGCCTCTTGCCGTCCTTCGTGTGGATTTATCAAAAAGCATGCTGGAACAGGCGCTTAACCGGACCGCCATCACACAGAACGGCTTCATGCTTCTGCTTTCCGGGGATAACACTGTTTTATCCTCTGAAAATGGAGCCGGCCAGAATCTGCCGGAGGATATCGGGGCTTCCCTTTCACAATCCGCCCAGGATACCTGGAATACCATTGAATTAGACGGAATACCCTGCTATACTTACAGCGCCACGCTCCCGCCTACCGGATGGACGCTCGTTTCGGTGGTCCCTTATACGGATATTTATTCCGTCGGCCGGGCTTTGCGCAATGAAATGATTGGGATCATGGCGGCGGTTGCAGGGGCTGCCTACGCCGTTGCGCTCTATTTGAGCAACCATATGCTCCGCCGTATATGGCAGCTGTCGGAAACAATGCAGAAGGTAGAGGATGGAGACGTGGAGGTCCGCTTCAACAGCGAGGGAAAAGATGAAATCGGACAGCTCATTCTGCATTTCGACCATATGATGGGGCGTATCCAACAGCTGATGGAGGAAAAAATCCGGTACGGTTTTGAAATTAAGAATCTGGAGCTGAAAGCGCTCCAGGCACAGATTAACCCCCATTTCCTCTATAATACGCTGGATACCATTAACTGCATGGCGATCCAGAAGGCCGTGCCGGAAATCGCAGGTGTGGCCACCTCCCTGGCCACCTTTTATAAAATTTCACTGAGCAGGGGAAAAGACAGGATTCCTGTCCGCGATGAAGTCCTGCATGCAAAGATGTACCTGAGGATCCAGAATGCACGCTTTGAAAACCGGATTCAAACCAGATGGGATATTTCCCCTGAAATCGAAAATCTGTACATTATAAAAATAGTGCTCCAGCCAATCATTGAAAATGCGGCGATCCATGGAATTTATGAACGGGAGGACGGAACGGGGACCATTACGGTACATGGATACCGGAAAGGGGAAGACGTATATATAGAGGTGGCCGATGATGGAATCGGAATGCCACAGGAAAAAGCCGATGCGGTATTTTCTTCTCCACCGGGTGAAATCGCACGGGAGCCGGGCGGATATGGTGTTAAAAATATTATTGACCGTTTAAAGATAGCCTATGGATACGAATATGGATTATCCTGCAAAAGCGTCCCGGGCGCCGGGACGGTGGTCACAATCCATATTCCGGCAGTCATTGAAATTTCCAACGAATAAAAGGAGCACATTTATGGAAAAAATATATTGTTTTACGCTTGATGATAACATCCGTTTTATGGAAAACGCCTGCCGGCGGAAGGAACCGTCTTTATTACAGAGCCCTTATCTGGCGATGCTCTTCCGTCTGCATAAAGAGTTTGGCTGCAAGTTTCAGCTCAATATGTTCTACAGCTATTATCCCGGAAGTTTTTCACTGGCTGATGTTCCCGATATTTATAAAAAGGAATTAAAAGAAAATTCCGGATGGCTTAAATTTTCTTTTCATGCGCGCCATAATGATCCCCCATATCCTTATGAAGATGATGTAGCGCTTTTGGAGCGCGATTTTGAAGATGTCATGTCACAGCTTAACCGAATTGCAGGACCGGACGCTGTGGCCCGCACCACTACCATACATTATGCGGCAGCGTCCCCGGAGGGCTGTTCCATGCTTGGGAATCACGGTATCAGGGGCCTGATTGGCATGTTTTATGAAAAAACGGGAAGGGAAGCCCTTCATTATCATCTTTCGCCGGATGAAGCGGAAAAACTTCGCAGGGGAGAATTCGTATATGATGCACAGACGGGCCTGACCTTCGCGCACAACGATATCATTCTGAACCAGCATGGGCTCGGCGAGACGGAAGCTATTATTGAAAACATAATTCAGAATGTGGAACGGAGACAGCATACGCCGTTTATCCAGTTGATGACCCATGAGCAGTATTTTTATGAAGATTATGCTGCCTGGCAGCCGGACTTTGAGGAGAAGCTTCATTCCGCCCTGCGCATTCTCCACCAAAACGGATACCGGCCGGTTTTTCTGGAGGATGTTATAGGAGGAAAAACAGAAGGAGGGAATACGGAAAAACAGTAATTAATTTTTCCTCCCCATTTTGGGAAAATCTTGAGAATTACCGTTTATACTTAACATAATAGGATAGAAATAAATGGGAGAAAAGGTGATGAAACAGAAAATATTGATCGTGGATGACGAGTACGGCATAGTAGATATGATGAAGAGTTATTTTCAGGCGCGATATGAGGTCCTGACCGCATACAGCGGCAAAGAAGCGCTGGAAAAGGCCGCCCGGAATCCGGAGCTTATTCTTCTTGACATCAACATGCCTGAAATGGATGGCCTTGCGGTTTGCCGGAGGCTAAGGGAATATATCAGCTGTCCCATTTTATTTCTGACGGCGCGGGTGGAGTCTGCGGATAAAATCAGCGGTTTTCAGGCCGGGGCAGATGATTATATCGTGAAACCCTTTGATTTGGAGGAACTGGGAGCCAGAGTGGACGCACATCTGCGGCGGGAAAAACGGCGGGAGAAATGTATGACGGTCCGTTTCTTCGGTGAGCTGGCTATTGATTATTCAGCCCGGACGGTTGCGGCAGGCTGTGAACCGGTGGCCCTGTCAAAAAGGGAGTTTGATATCGTGGAGCTTCTTTCTCTGAATGAGGGGCAGGTTTTCGGGAGGGAACGTATCTATGAAACCGTCTGGGGTATTGACGGTGAAGGCAGCAGCGATACCGTTATGGAGCACATCAGGAAAATCCGGGCGAAGCTGGGCGCGCATACGCTTCATAATTATATTGAAACGGTCTGGGGGTGCGGATATAAGTGGAACGGATAAAAAATATGGGGCTAAAGAAGGCCTTTTTCCTGTTGGCCGTCATGTGTCTTTTAGGCTCCCTGCTTCTGACGGCCGCGGTCTGGGCTGGCTGCAGCGCGCTCCGTTCTGCCTTTCCCGCCGGAGGCATTGCGTTTGGCCCGGATGGGATCATAACTTATTTGGAGGAACCGACGGGGGAACAGAGGGCGGTGTCGGCGGCATTGGGGTATATCCAGATTTTTTCCTGTATTCTTTTTCCGGTCTGCGGCCTTGCCGGTGCGGGAGCCTTGTTCTACCACCTGAAATGCAGGGCGCCGATTATGATATTACAGGAAGGTGTGCGGCGCATCAGGAAGCAGGATTTGGATTTTGCCATTCCGGTGGTGTCGGACGACGAGCTGGGGCAGCTGTGTGCGGCGTTTGAAACCATGAGAGCAGAATTATTGAAATCAAATCAGGAGCTTTGGAGGCAGGCGGAGGAACGAAAGCGGCTGAACGCGGCCTTTTCCCACGATCTCCGCAATCCTGTAACGGTCCTGAAGGGTACCGTGAAGCAGCTGCGGCAGGGGACGGCGGACGAACAGGCGCTTTCCCGGCTTGAGAGCTATACGCTGCGCATTGAGCAGTATGTGGAGGTGATGGGCAGCATCCAGCGGCTGGAGCAAATGCCTGTCTGCAAAAAGGAAGTATCCTGTGCTGTATTGCTTGAGGAGCTGGAGGAAACGGCGAGGCTGCTGGCTCCGAAACTGAAGGTGTTTGTCTGCGCTGGGGAAAAGGCGGCAGATACCGTCCCGGGGCAGCAGTCCGAGATATATGATTCTGCCCCGAGGCAGCATCCCGAGATATATGATGCCTTCCCGGGGCAGCAGTCCGGGACAGGTACGGTGCTTCTGGATTACGGATTGTTTCTGACAGTGGCGGAGAACCTGCTTGGGAATGCCGCGCGCTTTGCGGAAAGTGAGATAGCCATCCGTCTCGGTATCCGGGATTCCTTCCTTACGTTATCTGTCCGGGATGACGGCCCCGGCTATCCCGCCGCTCTCGTGCAGGACGGGCCGAAGCCCTTCGGAAAAATGAAGGAAGATGCGGAGCACTTTGGCATGGGACTGTATGTCTGTCGGATGATCTGCATGAAACATGGCGGAACGCTGACGCTTAAAAATGTACAGGGCCATGGAGCGGCCGCAACGGCGGTTTTTCAAATTAATAAATAGCCTTGAGCGTTTCTTGAGATCCATGCGCTACACTCTCCTTATTACTTGGAAAAGGAGAGTGTTTTTTTATGAACATAACGGCAAAGGGACTGACAAAGATTTACGGCAGCGGCGAGAACCGGGTGGTGGCTCTGGATAAAGCGGATTTACAGATCGCCTCGAAGGAATTCATTTCCATAATGGGGCCGTCGGGAAGCGGGAAGAGCACGCTGCTCCACCTGCTTTCCGGGCTGGACAGGCCGTCCTCGGGCAGCCTGACTTACGATGGCAGGGATATTTACAGTATGGGCGACAGGGAGCTGTCCGCCTTCCGGCGCAGGCGCATCGGTTTTGTATTCCAGCAGTTTAACCTGCTCCCGGTGCTGACGGCCAGGGAAAATATTATCATGCCCCTCCTGCTGGATAAAAAGCAGCCGGAGGAAGCCTATGTAAAGCGGCTCACCGATGTCCTGGGGCTTGGCGGCCGCCTGACGCATCTGCCGGGGGAGCTGTCCGGCGGGCAGCAGCAGCGGGTGGCCATTGCACGGGCGCTGATTGCGCAGCCTGACATTATTTTTGCCGACGAGCCGACAGGCAACCTGGATAACCGCAGCGGCAGTGAGGTCATGGAGGTATTGAAGAATATCTGGGAGGATATGGATAAATCCCTCGTAATCATTACCCACGACAGCCGTATAGCGCGGATGGCAAAACGGCAGTTCCATATCACAGACGGCGTGCTTTCGGAGGTGACGGCAGGATGAAATCATATCGCACACTGGCTTTTAAAGAGCTTCTGGCACAGAAAATGACCTCTTTTTTAATTCTGGCTGCAATCATCCTGTCCACGGCGATGACAACAGTGATCGGGCAGTCCGCCGGCGTTCTTTCTGCCATGCGGCAGCAGCAGGCCATCGCGCTTGGAGGCGACCGTTATGCGACGTTTGTGCAGATGAATGAGGAGCAGACGGAGGCTCTGCAAAACGATCCCAGGCTTTCTTATACGGGGGTGTCCGTAAGCCTGGGCACGGTGGAATTGAGCAGGGCGCTTCATCTGGATCTGATTGAGTTCCGGGACGGCAGCGGGGAGATTTTTCCATCCTTTACGCGGCTACGGGAAGGAAGGCTGCCGGAACGGGCGATGGAAATCGCGCTGCCGGAGGATGCGCTGCGTCTGATGGGGGTTGAGGGCAAGGTGGGCGATACCATTACCCTCACGGCGGCAAAAACGCTCCGGCATGGCGTTGAAACAGAAGAATTGACGTATCAGGCTAATTTTATCCTCACAGGGATTACTGAGAGCAATTATATGGGTTATGCGGCGGGAATCATCTGCGGCATTGTGGGAGAGGGGACGGCGGAACAGGTCCTGCCGGATTCCTATATTTACTATCTTGTGGACATCCGCACCTCTGAAAAGGGCGCCTTTCAGGATACTATGGATGATCTGGTTTCACGTCTTCATGTCCATGAGCTGGACACAATCTATAATGTGACGTATCTCAGGGCTTTGGGGATACCCTATGATGAAGAGGCCGCCGATACGGAGGTTTCGGATCAGGGCTTTCCATTTCTGACGGCGGCGGGCCTTCTGGCGGGGACGTTGGTCCTGCTGGCGGCGGGGCTGGTCATTTATAACATTCTGAAGATCGCCGTATCCAAACGGATCAGACAGTTCGGGACGCTGCGGGCCATGGGAGGAGAAAAAGGACAGCTCTACGCCATCGTCACCACCGAAATCCTCCTGTTATGTATTGGCGGAATCCCCGCCGGAATGCTGTTGGGGATGTTTTCGGCAGAGGGGATTCTGTCCGCCGCGGCCGGAATGCTGTCACCGGACATTTTTTTAGTGAACGATACCGCACAGCTGAAACGGCTGATTGCAGAAAACAGCGGCGGGAAAGGCCTTTTCCTTGCGCTGAGCGCCGTTATCACTTTAGGCTTTGCTTTGATTGCGGCCCTGCCTGCCGCCCGGTCGGCTGCGAATGTGCCACCTGTCGTGGCGATATCCCATACCGATACCAGAGTCAGGCGCAGAGGACGGAAGGTGAAACGGATCAGGAGCTTTGAAGCTTATTATGCCCGTCTCAACCTGAAAAGGAACAGGGGGCGGACGGCCATTACCATATTATCCCTGGTTATGAGCATTACTGTTTTTATTGCCCTGCAAAGCTTTGTTTCCCTGCTGAATACGGCAGGCTCATTGGAGGAGGCGCATCTGGGGGATTATTCCGTGATCAATGAAACCGTTGGCTTTACTCCGGAGATATTGGAAGAGCTGGAACAAAATGAAAATGTAGAGGCCGCCGCCGCTTTGCAGCTTTCCATATACTTGCAGAACGATGAAAACAGAATAGAAGAGATGGCCCTGGATTTTTCCCTGCAGCCAGGCGAAACCTTTCAGGTCGCCGGACTCAGCGGGCTGTATATGGATAAATTTTTCAAAGCGCAGCTTACAAAAGAACAGCTGGAGGCTTTGAAAGCCGGTGAGGGCTGCGTAATCCGCAACCCTGTCCCTTTTGCCTATGACGGGAAGCAGGTTCCCAGAACCGGCATCCGGGCAGGGGAAACCATCCACGCCGGGGGAAAGGAAATCCCAGTTCTGTATGTGCTTGACGATTACGGCGGCTATATCAGCATCGGAAGCAGCGGATTTGTCAACGGCGTTCAGATGATTGTAAACAATGGCCTGTACACAGAGCTTACAGGCAAAAGCGTCTATGAGGAGATACTTCCTGTTTTGAAAAAGGATGCGGACAGAAAAGCATTCGACACCATGCTGGAGGAGCTGTCCCGCCGGATACCGGGAACCAGCTGTCTCTCCTTTGAGCAGACGGACAAACAGCTGGAGGAAAGCTTCGCCCAGATTAAAATGCTCGCCTGGGGGCTGATACTTTTTATAGGACTGATTGGGCTGCTTAACATCGTTAACACCGTCTATACCAATATCCACACAAGGATCAATGAAATCGGGACACAGCGTGCTATCGGCATGAGCGTGGGAAGCCTTTACCGGACCTTTCTCTGGGAAGGTGTTTATTACGGCCTGATCGCCGCCATTCTCGGATGCGCCGCCGGATATATCTGTACTGTTTTTGTACAGGCGGCGGCACAGGAGGAACTTAGCCTGGCGCCTTTGCCCTTTCTTCCGATGGTTCAGGCCACGGCTCTTTCAATCACAGCCTGTCTGGCGGCGACCTGCATCCCTTTAAGGAAAATTGCCGGGATGAGCATAGTTGGGGCTATTGAAAATCTGGAATGACAGAGTATGGTGATTCTTTGAAGCTTATCAGATCGTCCGGCGGTAAGGAGGCAGCAGGACAATTTTTCCGTAAAACACAAGGAAAAGCTCTTTTCACAAGAATCCTTTCCCCTGTTTTCATAAGAATTGGCAGGGATCACAATAATATTTTCTTGGAAAAGAAGATGATACTATTTATCCTTCAAACAAACAGGTAAATACAGGTTTGATTAAATATAACGGTTTTGGATATGACAGCCTGAATTGCCTGTAACAGGTGTCTTATATCTTAGGAAGAAGGGAAGGGCAAAGATGGGAAAGAAGAAAAGAGAGAAGTGGAATCTGAAACAGGATTTTCGGAAAAGATGGCAGCTGTATCTGATGCTGTCACTGCCGGTTTTGTATATCATTATATTCTGCTATGTGCCGATGGGAGGAATTGTAATTGCTTTTAAGGATTATTCCTTCAGGAAGGGGATTCTTGGGAGCGATTGGGTCGGGCTGAAGTATTTCAAACAGTTTTTCAGCAGCCCTGATATCGGAATGCTTTTGAAAAATACATTGATTATCAGTATTTATCAGCTGGTGGTGACGTTCCCGGCGCCAATTATCCTTGCGCTTGCATTACATATTATAGGAAATGACCGGTTTAAGAAATTCATGCAGACGGTGACATATGCGCCCTACTTTATTTCTACGGTAGTTTTGGTCGGCATTGTGCTGCAGTGTCTGCACCTGAACATTGGTATTGTAAATACCGTGCTGGAATACCTGGGGCTGAACCGGGTGGACTTTATGGGAAGGGTTTCCTATTTCCGCCATATTTATGTGTGGTCGGGTGTATGGCAGACCACAGGATTTTCCGCCATTATTTATATCGCGGCATTGGGAAACGTGGACCAGTCGCTTGTAGAGGCTTCGTTGATAGACGGGGCGAACCGGCTGCAGAGAATCAAAATCGTGGAGCTTCCGGCGCTGAAGCCGATTATTACCATACAGCTTATTATGGCAATCGGAAGCATTATGGGAGTTGGCTTTGATAAAATTTTCCTGATGCAGAATACATTGAATCTGCCGGTTTCCGAAATCATCTCCACGTATGTGTTTAAACGGGGTATGAAGGATCTGCAGTATTCCTTCGCCACGGCCGTGGGATTGTTCAATTCAGTAGTTAACTTTATACTCTTGTTTACAGCCAACAAGCTTTCACAGAAGTTCGGCGAAACAAGTCTTTGGTAGGAGGCGGGGAAATGAGTTTGAATAAGGCAAAAAAGAATAAAAACAAGGTCAAGCTTTATCATAGTGTCCCGGATCGGATCCTGACCGGTTCCGTGTGGGCTCTGTTGCTGATTATTATGGTAGCCATACTGGTGCCGTTGATGTTTGTCCTGGCATCCTCCTTCAGTGATCCCAGCGCGGTATCCGCCGGAAAGGTGCTTTTATGGCCGGTTGATTTTTCACTGGTGGGATATCAGGCTATTTTTCAGTCGCCCAGTATTCTGCGGGGCTTTATTAATTCGGTGGAGTATACGCTGGTGGGAACGGTTATCAGCGTCACGCTGACGCTGTTTGCAGCGTACCCGCTGTCCAGGGTTGATTTGAAAATCAGGGGGCCGGTGATGTTCCTTTTTACGGTGACCATGTTTTTCAGCGGCGGTATGATTCCCACCTATCTGGTGGTCAGCAAGCTTCATCTGATAGATACCTTCTGGGCGATGGTCATTCCTTCCGCTATGGGCGTGTGGAACGTGATTCTGACCAAGACCTATATCCAGAGTTCGATACCGCTGGAGATTTACGAATCCGCTTCCATTGACGGCTGCACCGACTGGAAATATTTTACGGGCATGGTGTTGCCGCTTTCCAAACCGATTATTGCGGTTATGGTTCTTTTGTATGCAGTGGGCAAATGGAATGATTTCTTCTCAGGCCTGCTTTATCTGAATGATTCCTCCAGGCAGCCGCTGCAGATGATTCTGAGGAATATTCTGGTAATGAGCGACAGCGTCGGCATTAACATGAATCTGGCAGAGCAGATGAACCGGCAGGAATTAAAGACGCTGCTTCAGTATTCCCTGATCGTGGTATCTTCTGTTCCGGTACTGCTTTTGTATCCTTTGATCCAGAAGCATTTTGTAAAGGGAATTATGATGGGTTCCATCAAGGGGTAGAGAACCGGGGAAAAATAAAGCTGAAGCGGAGTATAATCCGGGTATCGGGATGGGCCGGATACAGGGGATTGTACGGGTTACTTTAGATGCTTTGCCCGCGGAAAAACGGATAATGTTTTTATCCTCCGCAGGGTTAATCATAAACATATTAATTTATCAGGGAGGTAGCGTATGAAACGCAAAAATTTGGGAACCAGACTTATGGCTGCAGGACTTACCTGCGCACTGCTTCTTACCGGCTGCGGCGGGAGCACAGCAGCCGGCCAGGCTTCAGGGACAGCTGAGGGAGGCGAAGGCGCCGCAGGCGGGGAGGAACGTCCTACCATTACGGTAGCCGTGCAGATGAATGAAAAGGGAGAGTATTCCGACAACAATTATGCCATCAAGTATATTGAGGATAATACGGGAGTGAACATTGAATTTGTCCAGCTTCCCTCCGATAAAGGGGATGCGGATACCAAGCTGAACCTTATGCTTTCCAGCGGGGATTATCCGGATGTTATCTGCTATGGCATGAACAAGCAGAAGATGGTGAAGTTCGCCAAGGAAGGAATTTTTGTCCCGATTAATGAGCTGATTGATCAGTACGGGGATAACATTAAGAGGCTGTTTGAGGCCAGGCCGCAGTATGAGCAGCTCTCCTATGCGCCTGATGGAAATATTTACGGCTTTGTAACAGCGAATGAGTGCTATCACTGCCAGGCCTATCCCAAGCTCTGGTATAACACCGAATGGCTGGAATCCCTGGGGTTAAAAGAGCCTGAAACAACTGAAGAACTGAAGGAAGTGCTCCTTGCAGTAAAGAACAGCGATTACAACGGCAACGGCAAAGCGGATGAAATCCCGCTGTCGGGCAGCAAGGACTGGGACTGCCAGCTGGAGTGGTACCTTCTGAATTCCTTCGTACCCTGTGATAAGGAAACCTTATCCCATGTGGAGGATGGAAAGGTTGTTTTCTCCTGTAACACCGAAGAGTTTAAGCAGGGGCTGGCTTACCTGAATGAGCTTTATTCCCTGGGACTGATTGACCCTACCTGCTTTACCCAAAGCTCCGACCAGATGCAGCAGGTAATCCGTTCCGACAAAAACCTGGTATTCGGCTATACCGCAGACCATTTTGCAATGGGAATCGATTTGGAGGATGCACATCTGAATGAAGTGACAGCGGCCATGGTACCCGTAGAGGGACCGAACGGCGCAAGATGGCAGCTGCATAAGGATTATGTGGATATGACGGACGGCTTCAGCTGGTTTATTACCGATAAGTGTGAAAATAAGGAAGCGGCCTTCAAGGTAGGCGATTTCCTGATGGGCGACGAGTCCTCCATGGTGCAGATGTACGGTAAGGAAGGCAGTTACTGGGGCAAGCTGGAGGCTCCCACGGAATCCATCCTGGAAGGAACGGAAGCTATTTACTGGATTAAACCCGGTTTTACCTCCAATGAGGATGATGAGTATCAGAAGAATACCTTCTGGTCAGGCCTGATGAACCAGCTGGCTGAGTTCCGCGCTTCCATGTCCCCCAGGCCGGAAGACATGTATGTGCCGGATTCCTATGAGGCGCGCCTGTTTGATGAGACGGCAAAGGTAATTCCTTATTTCTATCCGGAATATCTGCCTAAGAACCTGTTCTTGGAGGACGAAGCGGATGCGGAGCAGTTTACCACAATCCAGACCTCTCTCAGGGAGTATGTAAAAACCTCCATTGCACAGTTTGCAACCGGTGAGATGAGCGTTGAAAAGGACTGGGATTCCTATCTGAAATCCCTGGAAAAATATGATGTAAATACTTATATAAGTCTGTATCAGAAGGCATATGATTCTTATACTGCCAATAATTAAATGAGTTTTTGACATAACGGCGTATGTTTCGCAGGGCTATCGGGACATACGCCGAAGCCGTAAAGGGGAGATTGTGATAAGGATGGGGATTTTAAGCGGGGAATGGGAGGACAGGCTGGCGCATTGGCTCCGGACGTTGAAGATGGATTTTTATGAGGAGCTGGGGGAAATATCCTGGAGGGCATTCAGGACAAAGGAACAGCTGAGGCCGGAGGATTTGGAGGAGGAGCGGATGGTTCCGGCAGGGCCGGGCTTTACCTGGGGAGAAAGCTGGGAGTACTGCTGGTTTCGCGGGACGATTGAGCTGCCGGGGCGGGCGGCTGGAAAAAGGATTGTGCTGAAGCTGGATCCGGGCGGGGAATCCTGTCTGTTTGTTAACGGGAAGGAGTTTGGGACCTATAGGGCGGACTGGATCCAGGAGCCTTATCATTATATGGTGGACAACACGATCACAGCCTGCGGAGAGGCGGGGGAACGCTATCAAATCTGCATGGAAACCTGTGCGGGGCAGGATTTTCCCAATTGTGAGACGGGCTACTGTGCTACCGGGCCGGTTCTTCCGGGAAGCAGCTGGAGCAGTCTGGAGGAAGGTAGCCGCAGGGCGCTGGGAAGGTGTACCTTCGGAATCTGGAGGGAGGAGGCTTACCAGCTGTATATGGATGCGGATACGCTGTACAAGCTTCTTTCTGTGCTGGATGAAAATTCACTGCGGGCGGCGGAGACGGCAGAGGCCCTGAAGCAATTTACCTATATAGTGGATTTTGAGCAGGGAGAGGAGACGCGGACTGCCTGCTATCGGAAGGCAAGAGAAGCGCTGCGGCCGATCCTGGAGGCGGTGAACGGGACTACGGCCCCGCTTTTCTGGGCTGTGGGAAATGCCCACATTGATCTGGCATGGCTTTGGCCTGCGACGGAAACCATGCGTAAGACGGAGCGGACCTTTGCCGCACAGCTGCGTCTTCTGGAGGAATATCCGGAGTATCGTTTTATTCAGAGTCAGCCGGCTTTGTATGAAATGTGCCGCATTCATTATCCGAAACTGTTTGAAAGGATACGCAGGGCGATTGCAGAGGGCAGGTGGATTGCGGACGGGGCCATGTGGGTGGAGCCGGATACCAACCTGACGGGCGGAGAATCCCTGATCAGGCAGCTGGTCCATGGGAAGCGGTATTATAAAGAGGTGCTGGGGGTGGAAAGCAGTGTTTTATGGCTGCCTGATACCTTTGGTTATTCCGCAGCGCTGCCTCAGATACTGGCGGGCTGCGGCGTGAAGTATCTGGTGACGCAGAAAATATTCTGGTGCTGCAATGACGGGGAGCGGTTTCCCTATCACTATTTTAACTGGGAGGGTATGGACGGAACGAAGGTGGTTTCCTTCCTTCCCACCAGCTATACCTACCGGACAGATCCGCAGGAGGTGGGGAATGTATGGAAGGAGAGGACGCAGAAGGAGGATTTAAAGGCGTTTCTGCTTCCCTTCGGCTACGGTGACGGAGGCGGCGGCCCCACGAGGGATCATGTGGAGTATGTGCTGCGCCAGCAGGATCTGGAGGGAAGCCCAAGGATGAAAATGGGATCGCCGGAGGAATTTTTCCGTTTTCTGGACAGACTGGGTGGGGCGAAGCATACATATACGGGGGAGCTTTATTTCAGCTCTCACAGGGGAACCTATACCTCTCAGGCCAGGATAAAAAAGTATAACAGGGCATGTGAGCTTGCGATGCGGGAAATGGAGTGGTGGAGCGCGCAGGCAGTGCGCAGGGGAATGGACTATGATCTGCCCCGGGCGGACAGGCTCTGGAAGCTGTTATTGTTCCAGCAGTTCCATGATATCCTGCCAGGTTCTTCCATTGCCAGGGTATACGAGGAAGCGCAGGCGGCTTTTTTGCAGATACTGAAGGAGGCGGAGGAAATGACGCAGCAGGCGCTTTCCTGGCTGCTTCAGGAGAAGGAGGGAGAGGCTGCGGTCACTGTTTTAAATTCCCTGTCTTTTCCCAGACAGGCGATGGTAAGCCTTCCGGAAACCTTTTGCCGCGGGGCTGTGGCGGAGGATGGGAAAAGGCTGTCGGTGCAGTATACAGGCGGCGTGTTAAAGACATTGGTGAGTCTGCCCGCGGGGGGCGCTGTCGTGTTGAGCGCCGCCGCGGAGGAAAAGGGCGAACCGCAGAACGGGATTTGCGGAAGCAGGGAAGGGGACCGGGAACACCGGAAGAACGCTGTCCGGGAGGGCAGCTTGATCAGCCCTGCCCTCCTGAGGCAGACGGAAAATGGCTGGCGGATGGAAAACGAATGGTTAGCCGCAGTTATCAATCACAGAGGAGAGATTGTTTCCTTTGTACTGAAGGAATCGGGCAGGGAGCTGGCGGCGGGGCCGATGAACCGGCTGCGGATATTCAAGGATGTGCCCAGACATTTTGACGCGTGGGACATTGATGCCAGCTACCGGGAAATGGAGCTGGAGGGTGCGCGGGATATCCGGCTTGATAAGGTATCGGAAGGGCTGGAAGCGGTTCTTCGCATCACCGGGAAAATCGGCAGCTCCTCTTATACACAGGACATAAGGCTTGAGGCCGGGCAGAAGCGGCTGGAGTTTCATACACGGATTGACTGGCAGGAGCTGCATCGGTTGCTGAAGGCCGCCTTTCCGGTACGGGTGCATGCGGAAAACGCCAGGCATGAAATTCAGTTCGGGTTTGTGGAACGGCCGGCGCACCGGTCAAGGACATACGATAAGGATCGGTTTGAGGTTTGCAATCACAGATATACGGCACTTTGTGATGAGGGCCATGGGGCGGCGGTGCTCAATGACGGAAAGTATGGCATCAGCGTGGAGGACGGCTGTATGGAGCTGACTCTTATGAGGGCAGCGGCAAGTCCGCAGATGCGTGCGGACAACGGAATACAGGAATTTACCTATGCCTTCTATGCCTGGGAAGGAAGCTTCCGGGAGGGCGAAGCGGTGCGGCAGGGATATGAGCTGAACGTGCGCCCTGTAGTAAGGCCGGGAAGGCCGGCAGGCCAGGATGGCCCGATGTCCTTCGGGATCGGGAAGAAAAATATTCTGCTGGATACCATGAAGCCGGCGGAGGACGGCAGCGGGGATATGATACTGCGTATGTATGAAGCGGAGCGCGCCGCCGTTGTCACACAGGTGTATCTGCCGAAGGAATTTGAGCGGGCTTATCTTTGCGATATGCTGGAGCAGGAGCTGGAGGAAATCCCGATTAAGGACGGAGCGGTTACCCTTGATTTCCGCGCATTTGAGGTGAAAACAGTTAGGCTGATTTAGCCTGTTATGCTATCTATTTCTATCCGGGTTTGCTATAATAATCCTGCCGCCTGCCATATGCGGGACGCGCTGGGGAACGCGCAGACGGCGGGTATGGATTTTTACATAAGCACCGGCGCGTTGATGGCAGCAGATATGAGGAAAGGGAGCGGCAGGAAGCCGCAGTGTGCAGTGCCGGGTGGCGCACACGGACAGGTACCGCAGATGAAGTACAGAAAAGTATATATCAGATTAATTATTACTTATTTGGCAATCTTCCTGCTTCCATTGATCATCAATATAGTTACGCTGGAAAACATCTCGGTTTCCACGCGGGAAAATATCTGTGCCAGTGTATATTCCAATATGTCCCATACCATGGACATGCTGGATAATAATTTCCGGGAAATCAATACGATTACTGCCCGGCTGACCGCAAACAGCAATATCCGGTATATTGCCACGCAGATGGATGAGGAAGATAAGAAGATAGAGATATCCAAGATACAATACGCACAGGAATACATGGCAGCCATGCAGATCCAGACGTTTGTGGAGGAGTATTATGTGTACTTCCAGGATGCGGATATGGTTATTACACCGGACAGCGTATATCTGTATAAGGACACCCTGCGTTCTTTTTTCCGGTATGGGGATATGTCCTGGGAGGATTGGCAGCTGATGCTGAAGGGGCATTATTCGGAGCAGTTCTTTCCTGAGCGGATGACGATGCAGAATGGCAAACAGGAGGAGCGGCTTCTTTTCGTGCAGTCCCTGGTAACCGATTCCGGGGTAAAGGGATGCCTGGTTTTTCCCATCCGTTCGGAGGGTGTGAAAAATCTTATGCGCGACGCTTATATTTCCCAGGATGGCTGGGCATATCTTCTGGATAAAAAGGAGGATGAAACGATTCTGAGGGTCCCTGCGGCAGACGGTACGTTTGAGCTGGTGCCGGAGGAAATTTTAGGGAATGGAAGGGCGGTCCAGGAGGTGACGCTGAATGGAAGAAAGGCGGAGGTCATCCGCATTGATTCCGATTACCTGGGGCTGACCTATGTTTCCGTGCTACCCAAGGATTACATAACGGTGCAGATTAATAAGGATCAGCAGAAGCTGTTTTTGCTGATTGTGGCCGTGCTGTTTGTGGGAATCGGGAGCATCCTGCTGGTATCCTGGAAAAGGGGGAAAAGGATTGACGGTATCCTCCAGATGCTGTTCAGCCTGGGATCAGAGGCAGAGGAAGAGCTGAAGGGGGATGAGATGGAGTATATATCCAATTCCCTGAAACAGCTGATAGATAATAATGCGGGGCTGCAGGAGAGCATCATCCGGCAGAAGCCGGTGACGAGAGGGCTGCTGCTGGAGCGGCTGCTTCACGGCGGAGAGGGTGTGAGCCTGCAGAGCCTGGAGGATTACGGTATATGTCTGCGGGGAAATAGGATGCTGGTAATCGCCTTTCTGATTGGCGGCCCGGATACCTCGGAGGTGGAAATGTATACCGGTGAAACGGTGGTTTACAAGCAGGTGCTGCATCAGGGGCTGGAACCAATCCTTTCGGGAGACAAGTACATGTGCGATACGGATATGGATTCCTGTGCCGTCATCTGTACGCTGGAGGATGATTTCCAGCAGCCCAGGGCGGGCTTTCTGGAGAAGCTGGAGCATATGAGCGAGACGTTCTGGGAGGAATACGGCGTAAGGGTGCGGATTGCCGTGAGCAGCATATGCAAGGATATGACGGAAATCGGCAAGGCCTATGATCAGACCTATGATATGCTCACCTACGGGGCGGGTGAAGGAAAATACGTGTTCTTTTACGGGGATTATCAGGACAGCAAGGAATATTATTATTTCCCGGTGACGCTGGAGGAACGTCTGGTGAATGCGGTTCGCACAGGGAATGTGGAAGCGATGCACGCGCAGCTGAGCGAGGTATACCAGGTGAACGTGCTGACCAGGAATATCAGTCCCACCATGATGCATTTCCTGGTAAACGATTTGCAGTGTACGGTATTTAAGGTGCTTCACAGCCTGAATAACCGGGTTGAAATTGAGGAAGAGGAAATTTACCGCCAGCTGGAGCAGCTGAGCCGTGAAAACGACATCCTCCTCCGGTTTAACCGGATCAACAGTCTGTTCAAGTATATCTGCGACATGGTTAAGGCGGCCAATAAGGAAAGCAGCAGCAGGCAGGCGGAGGAGATTGAGGAATATATCCACGCCCATTACTGCGACAGCGATATGGGACTGACGAAAATTGCGGATGATTTCGGATATGCCAGCACCTATTTTTCCAAGCTGTTTAAGGAGCTGTTCGGGGAGAATTTTGCCACTTATCTGGAGAGAATGCGCATAGAGCAGGTATGCAGCCTGCTGAAAAAAGGGCTGACCGTGGAAAAGATCGCGGAGCAGACCGGATATAACAGCGTATATGTAATGCGGACGGCTTTTAAAAGGATAAAGGGAATGACGCCCAATGAATTCCGGAAGCTGAATTATGACAGGAAGGAATGAGGATAAAGATGGACAGGAAAATGGTATTGGACAGGATACCCCGCCAGTTTTGTGAAGGACCCTTCTGGGGAAATGGGAAGATGGGGGCAGTGCTGTATGTGCAGGACGGAAAGCTCTGTATTTCCGTGGATCATGTAGGCCTTTGGGAGCTGAGGGAAACACTTCCGGATGAGCCGAAGGCCGTATTTTCAGAGATCCTGAAGCATAAAAAGGAGTACCTGGAGGGGGATCCCGCTTATGTGGAGCAGACAGATATTTTTGAAGAGCATATAGGCAGGACGAAGCTGCCTGCCCTGGCGATGGAGTTGCAGCTTCCGGGATCGATTACCGGCTTCAGGGCGGAAACGGATCTGGAAAAGGCGGAAACGTTTCTTTCCCTGGAAATGGAAGGGGACAGGAAGGCGGAGGGACGGATCTATCTGGATTCCTGCGTCAATATCCTTATGATTGAGCTGCAGGGAGAGGGAGCCAATTCCCTGGAAGTGAAGGCACTGGGCTGGGATTTGGATTCGCCCCGTCTCAGGCCGCTTAAAAACTGGAATTATGAGCCGTGCATCCAGACGGAAAAGGAGGGCTGCTTTGTTGTCCGCCAGCACTTTGGCGGCGACAGGAGCGCTGTGCTGAATGCTGCGGGGCAGGCCTTTAAGGAGGCAGGAAAGGAAGGGCTGCGTCTGGCGGTCAGCATCAGGACCGGGACGCAGGCGGAGGAAGAAACGATGGCGGAGGAAGGAAGCGCCCTTGTGCTTGACTATCTTGCGCGGACGGAAGTCTTCCTGGAGGCGCACCGCGGGGACTGGGAAAAATTCTGGGGCGGCTTCGATATCCGGGTGCCCAATGAACGGCTGCAGGAGGCCTTTTGGCAGGAGATGTTCAAGCTTTACTGCAATGAGCGGGAAGATTCTTCTCCGGTTACCCTGCAGGGGGTATGGAATCCCAACCACCGCATGCCGGCCTGGTTCGGGGATCTGCACAATGATTTGAACGTGCAGTCCTGCTACTGGCCTGCGTATAAAACCGGCAATGTGAATCTGGTACGGCCTTACATCGATTATTATTCCGCGGCTTCGCAGCGTTTTATGGAGAGAACCTGGAAATTATTCGGCATCCGGGATGCGATCCATATCCCTACCATGATGGCGCCGGACGGAACCGGGGCCGCCTCCGAATGGTGCTTCTGGAATACCATTCTGGGGCCGGAGCTTTTCGTATCCGTGGACTTCACCTGGTTTTATGAATACAGCAGGGAAAAGGATACGCTGAGGGATAAGATTTATCCGTTTGTGGAAAGGGTGCTGCATCTGTATCAGGGAATTGCCTTTGAAAAAGAGGACGGTTATCTGCATATTCCCTTTACCACCTCTCCTGAGGTGGATCGGGACGGCCATATGCTTCTTTCAGATGATGCCACCTTTACCTTGTCCTGTCTGCATTATCTGTGCCGGAAAATGGAGGGCTATGCACAGGTTCTGGGGCTGGACGGTTCGGGCTGGAAAGCCTTTGGCGGCAGGCTGGCGCCGGTGAAGACGAATGAAAAGGGACTGCCGCTGTTTGACGGGATCGATGTGTTTGCGTCCCACAGGCATTTCTGCCACCTGTTTCCCATTTATCCGCTCTGTGAGGAGGCGCATAATGAGGTGGCGCAGCGTTCCCTGGATACGGCGATCAATCAGGGCTTCCTGGAATTTGCCGCGTTTTCCTGCCCGTACCTGGGGATTATGGCCTCCCGGTGTGGAAGAGGAAATATGGCAAGAACGATGCTGGAATTATACTGTATGGTATTCCGTTCCAGGAATTCCTTCACCGTAAACGGAGATCCTTATCAGAACGGCATACTGCGGATTTCAGATACCAATGCGGGAGAAAGCTCCGATGCCTTTACGCTGGAAAGCGGCTTCTTTGTTCCCACGGCGCTGTGTGAAATGTTTGTGCACAGGGCGCTGGATACGTTCTGGCTGCTGATGGGGATGCCGGATGAGTGGAAGGGCGCAGGCTGCAGCGGCCTGACGGTGGAAGGCGGGCATAAGCTTACGATTGACATGGAGGATTACCGGATCAGCCGTGTGAAGCTGACGGCCGGGTGCGAAGAGACAATTACCCTCCGCTGGAAAGGGGATAACCCAGTGAAGCGGATACTGAAAAACGGCGTGGAGGAGGAGGGCTGCGGCTTTACGGAGCTTATGCTTCCCCTTCGGATGCAGGATGAATGGGTGATTGAATTTTAAGCTGTTTATGTATGATTTGCCATAATAGTCCGGGACGGTTTCCGTCCCGGAGTGTTACGGTTTATAACAGGCGGCTGCGCCTTAAAAGCAGATGGAGGGATAGGTATGAAGGATTTACATTTGATATGCAATGCGCATATTGATCCGGTATGGCTGTGGGATATGGAAGAGGGGATTTCCGCGGCTATTTCCACGTTCCGTATGGCGGCTGTTTTCTGTGAGGAGTATGACGGGCTGGTTTTTAACCACAATGAGGCGCTGATTTATCATTGGATTGAAGAGATGGAGCCAGCGCTTTTTGCAAGGATCCGGAAGCTGGTGAAGGAAGGGAAATGGCATATTATGGGGGGCTGGTATCTGCAGCCCGACTGTAATATGCCCAGCGGGGAATCCTTTATCCGGCAGATGGAGAGCGGCAGGGAATATTTTCTGGAAAAATTCGGGGAGGCTCCCTCCACTGCCATCAATTTTGATCCCTTCGGCCACAGCAGGGGGCTTGTCCAGCTGATGGCGAAGGCGGGGTATGATTCCTATCTGTTCTGCAGGCCCGGCCAGGGGAACTGCCCGCTTCCGGCGGACGATTTCATTTGGGTTGGTTTTGACGGTTCCCGGATCGCGGCGCACAGGGCGGATTCCTATGGCACACTGATGGGAGAGGCCGGAAAAACAGTGGAGGAATGGATGGATCGGCAGCGCAGCCGGCCGGAGGGGGATCAGCCGGCAGTGGGCTGTGTCCTCTGGGGCGTGGGAAACCACGGAGGCGGGCCGTCCCGCGCGGATCTGGAAGCGCTCAGGGAGCTGAAGGAAAGGACGGAGGACTGGAATCTGATCCACTCCACGCCGGAGGCATATTTTGCGGCAAGGAGTGAGGCTGCAAAAAAGGCGGGGATAACGGAGCCTGTGGTGGAAAAGGATCTGAATTACTGGGCTGTGGGCTGCTATACGTCCCAGATAAGGATAAAGCAGAAGCACCGTGAGCTGGAAGGGGAGCTGTGTGTGACTGAAAAAATGCTTTCCCAGGCGGCGCTGCGGGGTCTGCTTATTTATCCGTATGAGGAGCTGAAGGAGGCGCAGGAAGCGCTGATGTTCTGTGAATTCCATGATGTCCTTCCCGGTTCCTCCATCCAGGAGGTTGAGGAGGGCGGCCTGAGGATACTGGATCACGGCCTGGAAATCGTGCACAGATGGAAGCAGAGGGCTTTCTTTGCCCTGCTTTCCGGAGAGGAAAAGGCGCAGGAGGGGGAATATCCGATTCTGATTTACAATCCCCATCCTTTTCCTGTGGAAGGTATTTTCCAGGGAGAATTCCAGCTTGCCAACCAGAACTGGACAGATTCCTATGCGCTTCCCGTGCTCAGCCAAAACGGGGAGGTTCTGGAGAGCCAGGTGGAAAAGGAAAGCTGCAATATGAATCTGGACTGGCGTAAGCGGGTGACCTTCCATGCGGTTTTGCAGCCGGCCTGCATGAACCGTTTTTCCGCGAGAATCCAGATGGTGGATAAGAAGCCGGAGCGTGCGCAGGTAAGCGGTGACGACAGCTTTGTATTTGCTAACGACAGGATCCGAGTAAAAATCAACCCGCAGACCGGGTATCTGGATTCCTACTGTGTGGACGGTACGGAGTATCTCAGGGAAGGCGCTTTCCGGCTGGCTGTGATGAAAACGGACTGTGATCCCTGGGGAATGAACCGGTGCAGCTACAGGGAAGAGATTGGGAGCTTTCATCTGATGGATGAGAAAGAGGGAAGCCGTTATTCCGGCACCCTGAATGAACGTCACGCAGGAGAGGGATGCCTGATTCCCAGCGTCCGTATCATTGAGGACGGGCCTGTAAGACGGGTGATTGAGGCGGTTTTTGGTTATGGAAATTCCCAGGCTTATATCCGGTATTATCTGCCGGCCAAGGGTACAAAGGTGAAAACGGAGGTCCGTGTTAACTGGGCGGAAAAGGGAGCTTTTCTGAAGCTGGAGCTTCCCACGGCGCTGAGGCCGGCGGCCGCGCTGGCGGAAACGGCCTATGGTGTGATGGAGCATGAATGCGACGGAAGGGAGAAGGTATTCCACCGGTGGTGCGGGCTGTTTGACGAGAGCGCGGGCAAAGCGCTTACAGTGATAAACAAAGGAAACTACGGCGTAGATTTCCTGGAGGGCACCATGCGGATTTCCCTTTTGCATTCTGCGGTATATGCCGCGCATCCCATCGGAGACAGGCCGCTGCTCGTACAGGATCGCTTCCTTCCTTATATTGATCAGGGGGAAAGAATTTTTGAGTTTGAAATGAATGCGGGAGATTGCAGGGAGCGCCGGGAATTCATTACCCGGGAGGCGGTCTGCTTCCAGGAAGCGCCCATGTCGGTGCCGGCCTTCCCCTCCGGAGAAGCGGAAGGAAAGGAAGCTCCGGAAGGCGTGGTTTGTGTGGACGATCCGGCAGTGGTGCTGTCGGCCCTGCGCAGGGGAAAGAAAGAGAAGGAATTTCTGCTGCGCCTGTTTGAATCCACGGGGCAGGAAAGAAAGGCATGTGTCAGCGTGCCGGTCCTCCATGCGCAGTGTCAGGTGTTGATGCACCCCTTTGAGGTGAAGACACTGAAGCTTTCGGCGGATGGAAAAACGCTGGAGGAGTGCGGAATTTTTGGTGAATAGGCGGGGCGGTAAACTTCGGCATATGTGAAAAAATATTTTTGCAATCTGTATGCCCTGGTCTTTCGTATGCCCTTGATTTTAAAATGAAAAGCCGGTCCCCGGAGAGTAGTTTCTCAGCTTCAGGGATCGGCATTTTTATTCCCGCGAGCAACGAGGGCTTTGATTTTATGGATTCAGCAGCCAGTCAATAACATTGATTACTTTGATGCCGTTGTAATTGCCGGCGGTGAATCTGTCCAGCGTGAGGACGGTTTTTTCATAATTGTCACGGATGGATTCCAGCGGCCTCATTTCCCTGGAGAAGGTTTCTTCAGAGGTCATGTCCGCAGTTACCTGGAAATAGCAGCAGGCATCCTGACTGTGTGCGACGAAATCAACCTCCGTGTTCCCTGATTTTCCGATATTGACCTGGTAGCCGCGGCGCAGCAGCTCAAAATAGACAATATTTTCAATGGAGAAGCCTAAATCATACTTCTGTCGGGGGAGCATGTGGCTGCGCAGCCCCAAATCAACAACGTACCATTTGGAATTAGATTTCAGAAGTTGTTTTCCAACGATATCGATACGATCGGCTTTATAAAATATAAAGGATTCCTTCAGGGCTTCCATATAATCACTTACGGTGTTAGGGGAGATTTTACGTCCGTTTGAGGTCAGATAATCCGTAACACTTTTAACGGAGACGGGACTGCCGACCACACTTGCCAGATAGCGGGCGATTGTTTTCAGCAGTGCAATATCGGTTATTTTCCGCTTGGACGGATCATTTTCCCTGCGGTTCTGCCGGTCTTCGATATCCTTTATTATAACGGTATTATAAATACCCTCCAGATAGACCGCAGCCTTTTCCGGTGTCTTTTTCATTGTGGACAGATATGGAAAGCCGCCGTAGCGCATATAATCCGCAAAAGCGGCATCAGGTGACAGCTCAGGAGCCGTTAAAGCATAATAATCCCGGAAGGAAAACGGCAGCATGGAAATCTCCACATATCTTCCGGTCAGCAGTGTTGCCAGATCACCGGAAAGCATATAGGCATTAGAACCGGTGATGTAGATATCCGTCATATCCTTTATATAGATACTGTCTACTGCTTTTTCAAAGGAATCCACTTTCTGGATTTCATCCAGAAAAATATAAGTCATTTTCCCCTCGCAGAGCCGTTCTTTTATATAACGGTACAGAGCTTTGTAGTCCAGCAGCTCTTCATATTCCAAATCTTCAAAATTGATGGAAATAATCTGTTCCGGTAAAATACCACTCTGCAGAAGCTTTTCCTGATATTGCTTTAGCAGAGTGGATTTACCGCATCGGCGGATTCCGGTGACTACTTTGATAACCTGTTCGTCTTTCCAGTCATATAGACGCTGTAAATATTCTTTTCGCTCAATCATCGCATCTGCCTCCTGTTTATTCCCGCGAGCAACGAGCCAAGTAGCCATGCTTGCATGGATATTTGGCGACTGCCGTGAGGGTCAAAGACCCCGCTGCTCTGCAGCGCTGCAAGTTTGATACCCAGTTGCTTGCAGCGGGGTCTTTGACTATTATTCCAATTATAGCATATGATATTCTTAATAACAATAAATATTCCGAAATGGGAATTTAAGTATAATTTTTAAAATAAAATTCCGAACAAATCCGCAGTGCTAAAACTATAGGACGGTAACGAACAGCCTGTCTATAGCTGGCCGGCTTTGAAAAAACTGCATTAATGCCGGGAAATAAAACGAAGGGCCGGGAAACAGCGGATTTATGCTGGATTTCCGGTCCTTTTTATTTTTTCCCTTTTTTGAACTTATAATATATCAGAGGAAATTTACTGTGTAGGCGCTTCAGCTTCATACAGGGTGGTGCTGTCCACCAGGGCCGCCGCTTCAGATTCGGTGAGCGGGGCCTGTGTGGACACGGAGCAGGTGTAGCCGCCGCGGGACCACAGGAGGAGGGACCATGCGGTGCCGTCACCCTTCAGTGTCAGCTGTCCCCAGGGCCGTTCCAGGATCTGTGACTGCGTATACTGGTTATAATCGCCGCTTATGTCATCTCCCGGGGCATTCTTCTGTTCTGTGATGCGGTAGGTGAGCTGTGAGCCGTTTTTTTCATATATAAGCTGTGCCATCTCTCCATTCAGGATGGAGCAGGAACGGAGGGTATAGCCCTCTGGAAGCTGTGCCGGCAGAGAAAGCGGAAATGGCAGGGCATCCGCCAGGGAGGACGTATCCGGGTATTCCACGATGGGGGAAGCTATTTGGACCGGCGGCTGTTGGGATTGTCCCGGGGGGAAGCCGGTTTTCAGGCGGGGATACAAGAACAGGGTGAGGACAGCCAGGGCAAAGCAGGCGGCCAGGGCGGCGGGAATGGGAAAACGCCGGGGGAAGGGGGGCTGTGGCTGTATCTGCGGAACCGGGGCGGTGCGCGAAGCTCTGATTTTTTCCAGAATGCGCTGTTCCATGTCCGGTGTCAATTTAATGTATTCTTCAGCCTGTTGATATTTATTCTTCAAAATCATACGCCTCCTTTAACTGTTTTTTCAACATACCCCGCGCGCGGAAGAGAAGGGAGCGCACGGTGGATTCCTTTGCGCCGGTCAGAGCGGCAATCCGGGCGGCAGTCATTTCTTCCTGGTAGTAAAGGTGGATAACCTCCCGGTATTTTATGGGAAGTGTGGATACCGCTTCCCAGACAAAGGAAAGGTCTTCGGGCATGGCGCAGGTGAGGGATTCGGGAAGCTCCTCGCAGCTGCGGCGTCTGTTGGCCTTCAGGCGGTTTTTGCTCAGGTTGATGGCCACCCGGAAGAGCCAGGCCTTTTCATGCTCCGGGCTTTCAAAGGACGGGGCGGAGGAGAAAAGGCGGAGCATGGTTTCCTGGAGGATATCTTCGGCGTCCGGCAGGTTATGGAGATAAGACAGCGCCAGACGGAGGATGGGGGAACCATAGCGGTGCAGGGCTTCCTCGGGGGAGAGGGGAGGGCAGGAGCGGGATGGCCGGGAAATCAGAGAGGCCTGGCTGGCATGGGAGGCCTGGCTGGTTTTTGGGCCCTGGCTGATTTCGGTGACCCGGCTGGTTTTGGAGGCCTTGTTTTTTGGCAGATGGTGGAGAATCCCGGCGGCCCGCTCTGATGATGACGGGGACACGGCGGCCTCCGGAGAGGGAGAAAGGTCCGCATCCTTTTTAATAAAGCGGCAAAGCCTGTACAGGATAAAACGCAGCCATCCGCAGGCAAGCAGGTACAGAGGGGATCGGTTCTGCCCCGGGACGGCTGCGGTCCGGCTTATGGAACTGCCGTAATTCATAATGTGACTCCTCCTTTCATACGGCGCGGAATGCTTCAGGCGATGCTTTCCACCAGTTCCTGCAGTTCGTTTTCGGTGATGCCGTCTGTGGCGGTCAGGCTGTAGGTATAGCCGTCCGCTTCCCAGACCGCATTATAAATCAGTTCTCCGGCGCCGCTGCAGGTGAGTATATTTTCAACCGCTTCCAGTGTTTTTGTGAATTCGTAGGAGTTGTAATCTCCGCTGATATTGCCGGAGCCTTTTCCTATGCGGTAGGTGATAGTCTTTTCCCCATTTTCGTATCTTATCTGTACAAAGGCCGGATCGGAGGAAGAAACGGCGGCAATGGCGGCGGTTTCATAGCCGTCCGGCAGAATGGAGGGCACGGCGGCGGTGAAGCCCAGAATTTCATTAGCGTCCTCTATGGAGGCGCAGGGGATAAATGGGTTGGGAAGCTGCGCTGAGCCGGCTTCCTTTGGCGTGGCGGAAACGCCGCAGGCGGTAAGGATACCAAGGGATACAAGGGACAGAGCAGTGATAATGCATAGGCTTAGTTTTTTCATATCGGATTCTCCTTCATGCGTTTTTATGTTTCTGCTTTATATACAACCGGGAGAGGAAAAACGTTGCACGAAAATATAAAATTTTTAATTAATTATATGCCAGGGGGCGGGGATGTCAAGCGGGAGGGCTCCAGAAGGGCTTAAAGCGGTTGGGTGGTCATCACTTTGGCAGTAGTGGCGCGGCAGGAGTTACAATGTTATAATTGCTCTAAAGTGCGGTGTAATATGTACATGGGCTTTGGCAGGGTTTACTTAAGGGATATCATGCACGAGGGGGAAAAGGCATGGATAAAACAAGTACGGCAAATAACGGTACAGATAATGTCAATAAGGATAAAACAGGCAGCAGGCAGGCGTTGAGGAAACTTCTGGAAAATGCAAAGGTACATTTTATGCAGCTTGGGCTGAAAAGGAAGACAGTTATTTTTGTTATGAGCACGTTTATCGGCGCCGTCCTTTTTACTTCCTTTATATTTGGCGTGATTTACAGCAATACCTGGAAACGTACGGTCATTAACCACGTTAAAAGTATTGAGTCGGAAAAAGAAGACGGTAAAATTTCAGGAGCAGTTGAATCTATTGAAAAACAGTGATAAAATAAACGCAAGCATAAATTTCTAACGAATCTTGGCCTATGTGCCGTCTAATTTCCATTCTCAATTCAGAAACTCTATGCTTACTATCCAACAAAGAAAGCAGGAGCGGCTGATTGGGAAGGTTGCTCCGCACACAAACAGAAAGGAGCAGCTTATGGCAGAAGAACTGCACGTAGTAAGAAATCAGAAGGATACGGTTTTCCGAATGCTATTTCGGGAAAAGAAGGAACTGTTGGAGTTGTATAATGCACTCAATGATTCAGCGTATAACAGCCCGGAGGACCTGACAATCTGTACCCTGGAAAATGCGATTTATATGAATTTTAAGAATGACATCTCATTCCTGCTGGATTCCGAGATGAATCTGTACGAGCACCAGGGTTCGTATAATCCCAATATGCCGCTGCGGGATTTGGTGTACATTGCCAAGCAGCTGGAAAAATATACGCGGGATGAGACCATATATTCTTCCACGCTGGTGAAAATTCCGGTGCCCCGGTTCGTGGTATTTTACAACGGCACGGACGGGCAGCCGGAAAGGCAAATCCTGTGGCTGTCGGATGCTTTTGAAAAAGAGACGGCAGAACCGGAGCTTGAGCTTAAGGTACTTATGCTGAACATTAATTTTGGACATAACCAAGAGCTGATGGATAAATGCCAGACATTGAAGGAATACAGCCAGTATGTGGACCGGGTCAGAAAATATGCAAAGAGAATGCGGATTGAGGAAGCGGTTGAGCGGGCGGTAACGGAATGTACCAGAGAAGGCATTCTGGCAGATTTCCTGTCGTCACAGAGAGCGGAGGTGATAGCGGTGTCAATCTTTGAGTATAATGAAGAAGAGGAAATGAGAAAAATCCGTGACAGCGAGTATAAGAGCGGCAAAGAAGATGGGATTGCCTGTGGTGAAGCTGAGACGATAATATCATTAATCAGAAAAAAATCGGAAAAGGGCTTTGGTATAAATGAAATAGCCGACATACTCGAGCTGGATGTTTGTTATGCAAAGAAAGTGCTTGATTTGCTGGCGGAAAATCCCGGCAAAACTGATATGCAGGTTGCGGAACTTATTATTGGACAGGTATAGGCGTTTAGTTTTATTAAAAATTTGTAACTGTTGATTACCCCTCACAGTTACTACTTGACGGAATGTATCAGGGAAGGGATTCTGGCAGATTTCCTGTTGTCACAGAGAGCGGAGGTGATAGCGGTGTCAATTTTTGAGTATAATGAAGAAATGGAAATGAAAAAAATCCGCGAAAGTGAGTATAAAAGCGGCAAAGAAGATGGAATTGCCCAGGGGATCGCCCGCGGAGCTGCACTTGGTGAAGCTGAGACGATAATATCATTAATCAGAAAAAAATCTCAAAAAGGCTTAGACATAAATGAAATAGCCGATATACTTGAGCTGGATGTTTGTTATGTAAAGAAAGCACTTGATCTGCTGTCGGAAAATCCTGATAAAACTGATATGCAGGTTGCGGAACTTATTATCGGCTTGGTATAGACGTTTAGATGTATTGTAGCATGAGTTATAGTAACAGACCGAATACCTGAACGATTACAAAGCATGATAAAAAGTCTGCAATAAAAAAAGTCTTGTGTATTCAAGGCTTTTTTTATTTGCTATAATATGGATGATATCCCAAAACTTTTAAATAACTGGAAGGAAATCAAAGCCCCCGCTGCAAGCAACGAGGTATCAAACTTGCAGCGCTGCAGAGCAGCGGGGGCTTTGAACCTCGCGGCAGTCGCCAAATATCCATGTAAGCATGGCTGCTTGGCTCGTTGCTAGCGGGAATAAAGATAAGTCAGGAGGAAGCAGCTTGCGCAAACTTAAAGGAATATTATTGTCCGTCCTGCTTTCCGGCGCCGTATTTTTTACCGGCTGCCAGGGAAATGGGGGCGGTGAGGCGGCGGTTATGAGCCAGGACGAAATCAGCGTAATCAGCCATACATTTAATCATAACAGCTTTGTGGACAGTATTTTTATGATCCTGCCGAAGGACTGGACCTATGATACCTATGAAAAGATCAATGCAGGCGAGAAAATGGACAGCTACGAATGGGGCTATGACCTGTACATTGACGGAGACAGCGGCAATGAAATTTCCATTTACGGAACCAAAGGCGTGGAGGAAATGCCGCAGGATGAAGGGATGGATTTCAGTACGGCAAACGGGCTGCAGGGAAAAAGGTATGTGAAGGAGATTGAAGAGGACGATGGCAGTGTGGTGCGGGAGGAGTATCTTGTGCTGCACATACCGGACAATGATTTTGCTGTCTATGTTGTTTCTTATTCAATATCAAATGAATTGTATCAGGAAAAGAAAGAAATTTTGGAAAACTTCCTGATTAATATCGGGGTATCCAGCGTTGCGGTGGAATGATGCGGCGCTGGATTTTTTCCTGTCAACTGAAAAAATGCGGCAAAACAGGAAATGTTTTCTCAATGCCTCAATGCTAAGATAGAGTCAGCAGAAAAACTGGCGGGTAACACAACGGCAGAGATTAACTGCGATGGCCGGGAGGCCGGAAATCAGAAAAAGGAGATACACGCTGTGGATTACCGGGATACAATACAGGAGAGCCTGGATTATATTGAAGATAACCTGGATACGGAGATTACGGCGGAGGAGCTGAGCAGCCGTGCCGGATTTTCCCTGTTCTATTTTTACCGGCTGTTTCAGGCGCAGGTAGGCATGCCTGTCATGCAGTATATTCTGCGCAGACGGCTGGTGCATGCCATCTATGACATCAGCTGCGGAGCAAAAATGGTGGATGCAGCCCTTCGCTATGGCTTCGATACCCATGCCGGCTTCTTCCGGGCTTTCCGGCGGGAATATGACTGTTCCCCCTCCAATTATCTGAAACGGCATAAACCCAAACGGCCATACAGAATCAATTTGAGGCAGGAGGGACATGTGATGCTTACACAGAAAAAAATTAAGGAAATACTTTCCCATTGGGGAATGGAACAGGAAAAAATCAGCAGCTTTTATTATGAATCCAGCGGCTTTAAATCCGACCGATGCTGGTATGTGGGAGAAAATTATCTTCTCAAAACGGGTGAAAACCTGCCGGCTTTGAAGCGGCACCTGGAGGTGTCGGAGGCAGTGCGTCAGGCCGGACTGGAGGCTGCCGTATATGTTCCTGCAAAAAACGGGGAGAAATACATAATGGATGAAGATACGTATTTCTGCCTGACCCGGATGCCTGAAGGCGAATTCCTGCTGGCCCGGGATTTATACGCAGAGCAGGGAAATTCCAGGGCACGGTACGTGGGCGAAATCCTGGGACAGCTGCATCTGATAATGAAGGATATGGAGGAACAGGAGGAGTATCAGGAGGATGCTCTGCTGGCCAGTATCAAGGGCTGGGCGTTGCCGGGCGCGCGCAGGGCGATGGAACTGCCCGACGAATTCTGCAGTGAATTTGAAAAAGGGCTGGAAGCGCTCTATCCAATGCTCCCGGTACAGCTGATTCATCACAATCCTACGCCCAGCGATTTCTTAATCAGGCAAGGAAAGCCGGCAGGGTTTATAGAATTTGAAAATACCGAAAAGGCGATCCGGCTCTTTGATCCCTGCTATGTTTCCACGGGCATACTGTCGGAAAGCTTCGAAGACGGCAATGAGGAAAAGCTGCGGCAGTGGGGATTGCTCTATCAGAATATCCTCCGGGGCTATGACAGCGTCAACCCGCTGTCTGAAAAGGAGAAGGAAGCGCTTCCTTATATTGTATTTTCCATTCAGATGATTTGCGTGGCATATTTTTCGGAGTCGGAAAAATATGCGGAGCTGGCAGAAATCAACCAAAAGATGCTAAGACAGCTGATCGCACACAGGGATATGCTGACACTGGAATAAAATTTCGTAAAAGGACAGCCTTTGGGGGAGACTCCGGGGGCTGCCTTTTTTAGTACCAGATTTGCAATGTATACATCTGTTTTTGAACTTAAAACTTCCTTCGGTTCATACTATGATTGAGAGGAAGGGTCCGCCGTCTGGTAGACGAACTGATGCTGCCTGCGCCATTCACTGGGGCTTTGTGAAAAATGCTTCCGAAAGGCCTTATAAAAAAGGGAGTTGTCCGAGAAGCCGCATTCCAGGGCTATTTTCTGGATCGGCAGCTGGGAGCGTTCCAGCAGCTTTTTAGCATTCTGCAGGCGGATGGCGGTTAGATAGGCATGCGGCGTCATATTCAGCTCCGCCTTCATTTTTTTATCAATATATTCGGAAGAATAATGGAAGACGTCCGATAGGGTCCGGGCAGTGATGCGGGACGCATAATTTTCATTGAGGTAACGCATCAGATCTGCCGTCAGTGCCGAGTATGACTGTTCCTGGGTATACAGCAGACCAAGAAGCCGGAAAAATTCACTCTGCAGCTCCAGATGGCTGCAGGGCGTCTGGTGCAGGAGCAGGCACAGCCTTTGCAGCAGCGGCAGAAACAGGCCTGGCTGGAAGGCGCCTCTAATGGGAAGCATCAGCCTGCTGGTGAGATCTTCGGTATAATCAGCCTGGAAATGGATGTAATAATATTCTGCATTGGGGCTGGGGCGGGAAGCTGCCTGCCAGGTGTTTTTTTTCTGGATGTACCATTCGCCTGCCAACAGCGTGGTCAGGCTGCCGTTTTCTGTGAACTGCAGCCGGTTTTTCAACATGAAAATCAGCACGAAATGGCTGCAGTAACGGGAACAATGGTATTCATCGGTGCCGAAGCGCTTCAGGCTGCAGTCGGTAAGATAGGGCATGGGAGCCGGGGAAAGAATGATGGAATCCACAGCTTGCACCGCCTTTCATGGGTAATTGCCGGGATCCTGCGGGCCTTTTGGAACGGCCTGCTCCCGTAAATACAGCATAAAACAAACACAGGAAAAAAGAAACAAAAAAGGAGTATATGTGATGAAAAAGAAAAAGTTTACGCCCCTCACCGCAAAGGAGCTTCGTCCGGAAGGATGGCTCAGACAGCAGCTTAAAATCCAGGCGGAGGGGCTTTCCGGGCATCTGGATCTGATATGGCCGGATATCCGTGACAGCAAATGGATAAGCGGAGACAAGGAAGGGTGGGAGCGCGTGCCCTACTGGCTGGACGGCTTTATCCCCCTGGCCTATCTTCTGGAAGACGAAGAATTAAAAAAACGTGCGGCCAGATACATAGACGCCATTCTGGAGCGTCAGGAGGAGGACGGCTGGATCTGTCCCTGTTCCAGGGAGGAACGCAGCACCTATGACGTTTGGGCGGCGTTTCTGATCTGCAAGGTGCTGGTGCTGTATTATGAATGCAGCGGGGATGACAGGATCGAACAGGCGGTATACCGGGCGATGCATAATCTGCTGCTGCATGTGACAAACAGTACGCTTTTTAACTGGTCGGCAGCCAGGTGGTATGAGTGCCTGGTTCCCCTTCTCTGGCTGTATGAGAGAAGGCCGGAGGACTGGATGCTGAAGCTGGCCTTTGTTCTGGAGGCGGAGGGGCTGGATTATGAAAAGCTTTACCGGAATTTTGACTTCGCCCACCCGGCTGTGGATAAGTACTGGACCCAGCTTAACCATGTGGTGAATACAGCCATGGCGTTTAAATCCCGGGCGCTGATGTCCCTGCTTACAGGGGAGAGCGCGGACGGCTTTGCACGGGAAATGTATGAAAAAGTGATGCGGTATAACAGCATGGCAACCGGGCATTTTACAGGGGACGAATGCTTGTCCGGGGATTCGCCCGTCCAGGGAAGCGAATGCTGCAGCGTGGCCGAGGCTATGTATTCCTATGAAATCCTCCTGGCGGTGAGCGGGAATCCCTTCTGGGGCGATCTGCTGGAAAAAGAGGCCTTTAACTGTCTGCCTGCCACTACGACGCCGGATATGTGGGCGCATCAGTATGTGCAGATGACAAACCAGATCTGCTGCAGCAGGATTGCGCCGGATCAGGTGCCCTTTAATTCCAATGGCGGGGAAGCCCATATGTTCGGGCTGGAGCCGAATTTCGGATGCTGCACGGCGAACTTTAATCAGGCCTGGCCGAAATTCGCATTGTCGGCGGTTGCGTTGAGCGCAGACGGGCTGGCCGTGATGTCGCCGGTTCCCGTTTCCGTAAGGATAGAAAAGGAGGGAACGGCAGTTTCACTGCAGGTGATTTCCGGGTATCCCTTCCGTGATGAAGCCGTCATTGAAATCACGGCGGAGCGGCCGGTGGAAATGGAGCTTCTTGTCCGTATTCCCGGTTTTGCACAGGGAGCGCTGGTGGATGGTGAAAAGGCGGAGCCGGGAAGCTTTTACCGGATTTACCGTAAATGGGAGGGGAGTACCCGGGTGAAGGTGAGCTTTTCCTTTGTGCCTGTCCTTACAGACCGGCCGAACGATATGAAAGCCCTGGTGAGAGGCCCGCTGGTTTTTTCCCTGCCCATCACGGAAACCTGCAGAAAGCTGGAATATGTGAAGGACGGCGTGGAACGCAAGGCTCCTTACTGCGATTATGAGCTGACGCCGGCCTCCGACTGGAATTACGGCTTCTGCACGGAAACGTTTGAGGTGCGCGGCAATGAAATAGGAGAATATCCTTTTGCTGTAGATAATCCGCCCCTGCAGATAAAAACGGAAATGGTAAAAATCCCCTGGCAGGAAAATGGCGGAGTCTGCGCCCATCTGCCGCAGGAGCGCAGGGCATTGTCGCAGCCGGAGGAAAAGCTTCTGCAGCCCTATGGATGCACCAATCTGCGTATGACGGAGATGCCCCTGGTCAGCCGGTGAGACAGGACAGACAATTCCGGCTGTCAGGCCGGACAGGGGACAGGTCTTTCTGCAACTATACTGCAATCAGATTATAGAAAAGGAATCGTTACTGGCCACGGAGCGAACAGTAACAAGGAATCATAAAAAAATAGAATCTTTTGCCTGGCATTCTTCCATTTTGTTTCTGATATGATAGAATAAAAGTAACTGTTCGGCAGGCCAGTATATTTACTGCGCCGGCTGTAAAAAAGGAGTGGTTGAATGAAAACAGGCAAAAGGGGAATAGCAATAATAACGGCAGCGGCCCTGGCAATAATGTGGCTGCTGCCTTCCTGGCGTACACAGGCTGCGGAGGCTGTCCCGGGAATTCCCGCGGAAGCCGTCCCGGGAATACCATCAGGGGCGGATAATACAACCGGCATGCTTCTCGGCGCGGTGGCGGCCGGGGCAATGCAGGCGGAAGGAACCGAGCTGAAGGTCTATGTGGCAGTTCAGGCGCTGCCTGGACCCGCCGGAATCGATCATGTCAACATCCAGTTTAAAAATACGGCAAACGACAGGACCGTTACCAAGATACTCCGTGATAAGGACTTTGCGAATGGTGTTTATGCGGGATGGATGACCATGAGTATTTATGAGCCGGCCGGTTTTTTTGTACTGGATAAGGTGATACTGCAGGATAATAACGGAGGGTATCTGAAATATTGCAGGGCAGAGGACCGGAAGGAAAACGACAAATACCAGACGCTTCCTGTGACCGCCGGCTTCCAGATTATGAACGGCGTGGCGGCAGCTGACGAAACACCGCCAGTGCTGGGAGCGGTAGTGGTGACGCCTGCCCGGGCGGCCAGGGAATCCGAAATTACGGTGACTGCTGCGGTTGCGGATGATTTTTCCGGCGTGGATACGGTAGCGGTGCGTTTTGAGAACGAAAACGGAAAGGCCGTCACCGTGAATCTGGAAAAGAAGGGCGATTTATATTCGGCGGTGATAAAGAAAAGCCAGACCAAAGAAGCGGGCACCTACCGGCTGAAGAGAGTTTCCGTTTCTGATAATATGGGAAACAGTAAGATTTATAACGGAGGAGACGGTCCCTTTGCCAGCGATTGTTTATTTGTGATTCAGTGAGCGCCTGCGTGGTAAAAAATCCGGAGGTATATAATACAGTAAAAAGGCAGGAAAACAGCAATGGAAATGTTTGATGTCCGCACGCCGCAGGGAGATCCTACGGGTGAGGTGAAGGAAAGAAGCGCGGTCCACAGGGACGGTGACTGGCATGGCACCGCCCATATATGGCTGGTGCGCCGCCGGGAAGGGCGGATTGAGCTGCTGCTGCAGAAACGCAGCCGGACGAAGGAAAGCTTCCCGGGCTGTTATGATACCTCCTGCGCAGGGCATCTTTCTGCCGGAGACACCTTTCTGGAAGCGGCATTAAGGGAGCTTGAAGAGGAGCTGGGGATTGCGGCCTCTGGTGAAGAGCTGTATTTTGCAGGAATCTATCCCTGCCAGGTGGATGATTATTTTGGAGGAAAGCATATCCTTGACCGGGAAATATCTGCGGTATATTTGTACGAGAAGCCGGTAAACGAGGCGGACTTAAGGCTTCAGGCGGAAGAGGTGGAGTCGGTCTGCTGGATTGATTTTGAACGGCTGAAGGAGCTGGCGGCGGCAGGCGCAGAGGGATACTGCATTTTCCCGTGGGAGACAAGTGCCCTGGAATCGGCGTTTCAAAGGCGTTACGGAATATGATGAAAGAATCAGGGATATCACATAAAAAGAAGGAGGGATGCGCGGCGCAGTCCGGTGAATAGCCGGCGCCGCAGCAGGAAAATGATATGAAAAAACTGAGAATGGCAATTATGGGAGCGGGCGGAATCGCTTCCTGTATGGCAAGAACCATTGCGGAAATGGAAAATGTGGAGCGCTATGCGATAGGCTCCAGAAGCCTGGAGAAGGCGGAGGCTTTTGCTTCAGAATATGGCTTTGCAAGGGCTTATGGCTCCTATGAAGAGCTGGTGCGGGATGAAAATGTGGATTTGGTATACATTGCAACACCTCATTCCGAACACTTTGAAAATGCAAAGCTCTGTATCGCCCATGGCAGGCCGGTACTTTGTGAGAAGGCGTTTACCGCCAATGCAGCACAGGCGTGCGAGCTTCTTGAAATGGCGGAAAAGGCCGGCGTATTCATTACTGAAGCCATATGGGTGAGATATCTGCCCATGCTGGAAACCATCCGGAAGGAACTGGCGGATGGAATCATCGGTGAACCCACTATGCTGACAGCCAACCTTGGCTATGTTATCAGCCAGGTACCCAGGCTGCGCAGGCCGGAGCTGGCAGGCGGCGCGCTTCTGGATGTGGGTGTTTATCCGCTTAATTTTGCCCTGATGATTTTCGGGGGCGAGGTGGCAAAGGTTTCTTCCGTCTGCACCTATACGGATACAGGAGTGGACGAGCAGAACAGTGCAACGCTGATTTATGAAGATGGAAAAGTTGCCGTTCTCAACAGCTCCATGCTTTCCCTGAGTGACAGGAAAGGAATCATTTACGGGACAAAAGGTTTCATGATAGTTGAAAACATCAATAATTTTGAAAGCCTTACTGTTTACGATCAGGATCGCAGGGAAATCAAGCACATTGACTGTCCGCCGCAGATCAGCGGGTATGAATACGAAGTGGAGGCCTGCATCAGGGCACTGGAGGAGGGACGTCTGGAATGCCCTCAGATGCCTCATGCCGAAACCATCCGCGTGATGAAAATGATGGATGCGATGAGAGCCGAGTGGGGAATCAGGTATCCGTTTGAGTGACGGTTAAGCTACCAGGATAAACGCATCCGCGTAGGAGCCGTGCTTCCCGCCGTCCAAATCTGCGGCAGCCAGCTGTCTTTCTTCCCGGATGGGGTGGGGGTGTTTTAAGATCCAGTTTCAAAAACGGGGTATTTCTAACCGTCCCGGGGAACCAGAATTCTGCCAACGCGGCCCAAACTCCTTTCGCAGCGACTTGCGTCTGCTGCGTTCGTCAGACAGGCCGCTAGGGACGGCAAAATTCCGGTTCCCCGGGACAGTAAGAAATATCCGCCGTTTTTTCTTATGGATCTTAAAACACCCCCACCCCATCCGGGAAGAAAGGCGGCTGGCTGCCGCAGATTTGGACGGCGGGAAGCACGGCTCCTACGCGGATGCGTTTATCCTGTTTAAGCTGCATGATATTGTAATAGTAACGGAACATAAAAATAGTATCTTTAAAAAAGTTAAGACCTCCGGTGCGTATTTTTATTAAATACATGACCGGAGGCCTTATTATTTATATTCTGCCGATAAATGGAAGTTTGCTGAAATGTAATTATCACGGAGGCAAATTACAAGAAACATATAAAATCTATTGCAGGATAGTTCTGTTTTTAACGAAGCGTCTGCTCTGTCATGATTTCCCACCGGTTCCCGAATCTGTCTATCAGAGAAAGAAAACAGGAGCTGTAGGTGGTGCTTTGCGGCGGCGAAAGGATTTCTGCACCGTCCTTCATTGCCTCAAATGCCTGCATTACCTGCTCCTTCGTGTCCATTGTCACGACCAGGGAAAGCGGCAGATAAGACGGACGCTGCGCCGGTACCGCAGGCTCCATATCCGACAGCATGATTCTTGTGCCGTGCAGAAGCATTTCCGCATGGTATATATAATCGTCCCATCTGCTGTCGGCGGAATAATCCTCCGGATTGGCATCCCGATAGCGGAGCATGCAGGTGATTTCTCCGGAAAAAGCCTTCTGGTACAGCAGCATGGCTTCTTCACAGTCTCCATGAAAATGAAAATTTGGTGTAACCAGCATTTTTTTATCCTCCCGGTATATGATGGGAATCCATGGATGCAGTGTATGAAAGCACCTCCCGCCACTTTTCCCGCCACTTTCTTCCTGCGGCTATTATTCCTGCGGCTGCGCCCCTTTATAGTGCACATGCAGCAGCTCATGCTCTCTGCCTTCCAGCAGCCCGCCGTGATACAGATTGTAAATCACGGGGTTTTCTTCACTTCTCTTGATGGGAGCGGCTTTATCGGAGCGGTACATGCCTGCCATACGCTCTTTTTTGTCCACCTTATGGCAGAAGGGCTGGCCGGCGCCGGCAATACATCCGTAAGGACAGGCCATGACTTCCACAAAATCAAAATGCTCTTCGCCGCTCTTAATTTTTTCAATGAGGTTATCGGCATTTCCCAGCCCGCTTACCACGCCGATACGGAGGGTGCGGCCGTTCAGTTCCAGGACGGCTTCTTTGACGCCTTCCATGCCGCGGATGCCGGAAAACTTGATATCACGCAGCGACTGGGTGCTCTTTTCCTGAACCAGGCGGCGGAGTGCGGCTTCGGTTACGCCGCCGGTTACGCCGAAAATAACGCCTGCGCCGGAGGAGATGGAGAAGGGCATGTCGGGAGCCTCCGGATCGATTTCATCAAACTGGATGCCGCTTTCACGTATCATGCGGATCAGCTCCTTGGTGGTGATGACATAGTCGATGTCCGGCACGCCGTCCCGGATGAATTCTTCGCGGACCGCTTCCATCTTTTTGGCTACGCATGGCATAACGGCCATGGAGATGGTTTCTTTTCCTTCCTCTTTATCTTTATCCTTATAATACTCCTTCAGGACAGCACCGAACATTTCCATCGGGGATTTGCAGGAGGAAATGTAGGGCATGATGTCGGGATGCTTCGTTTCTGCAAAACGGATCCAGGCGGGGCAGCAGGAGGTGAACAGCGGGAAACGGTCGTCTCCGCTTTCCAGTTTTTCACCCAGCTCCTTTGCCTCCTCCATAATGGTCAGATCGGCGCCCACGCAGGTATCGTACACAGCGTCAAAGCCCAGCATACGGATGGCGGTAAAGATTTTGCCGATGCTGTCTTCGCCGGGAGCAAGACCGAAGGCTTCGCCCAGGGCGACACGGACGGCGGGAGCAACCTGTACGACGACACGTTTGCCTGGATCGTAGAGCTGACGCCATACCTTATCCAGGTTGGTTTTTACCTTGATGGCGGCGGTGGGGCATACGGCGGCGCACTGGCCGCAGTTTACGCAGTTGGTTTCCGCCAGCTTCTTGCCGAAGGCCGGGGTGACAATCATGGAGGAACCGCGGTTTGCAAAATCAATTGCCCCTACGTGCTGTACTTCATTACATACCCTGACGCAGTCGCCGCAAAGGATGCATTTGCTGGGATCTCTGACGATGGAAACTGAGGAATCATCCACGGGCTGTGCTTCTCTCGTATTGGGAAAACGGACATCAGTAAGGCCAAGGCGGCCCGCCAGCTCCTGAAGACGGCAGGTCTGGTTTTTCTCACAGATGGTGCAGTCGCGGCAGTGGGCGGCGAGCAACAGCTCCAGAATCATTTTCCGGTGGTGCTGCAGCCTGGGGGTATTGGTGCGGATGACCATTTTATCCTTGGGAGGAGTGGAACAGGAAGCAATCAGATTGCCCCGTTCGTCCTCCACCATGCACATACGGCAGGCGCCGTATATGGAAAGATCGGAATAATAGCAAAGGGTGGGAACATGGATGCCTACGCTGTTGATTACCTGCAGGATGTTTTTTTCCTGATCGAAATCCGCCCTTATGCCGTCAATTATCATGTATTTTGCCATTTCAAATTCTCCTCTTAGCTTTTCATAACGCGTGCAAATGTCTGATTATGTACCGCAGCTGTATCTGTGGGTAACTATCCAATACTTTCACAGTTACCGGTGAAGATACCAACAGTATACCTGCGGCCCAAATCAGCTGATTGCATGGAACGGGCAGCCTTCCTTACAGGCTCCGCACTTGATGCATTTGCTGACATCGATGGTGTGAGGCTTTTTCAGTTCTCCGGTAATGGCGGAGACAGGGCAGAGCCTTGCACATTTGGTACAGCCCTTACACAGCTCGGGATCGATCTGCAGGTTAACAAGCGCCTTGCATTGTCCGGCAGGGCATTTTTTATCCACAACATGGGAGATATATTCGTCCCTGAAATATTTCATGGTGCTGACAACAGGGAATGCCGCGGTTTTTCCAAGGCCGCAGAGCGCGGTATCGGAAATGGTCTGGGACAGTTCCTCCAGCATATCCAGATGCTCCATGGTTCCCCGGCCTTCCGTGATATCCGTAAGCAGCTCCAGCATACGCTTGGTGCCTTCACGGCAGGGTACGCATTTGCCGCAGGATTCGTTCTGGGTAAAATTCATGAAGAAGCGCGCAACCTCTACCATACAGCTTTTATCGTTCATGACCACCAGACCGCCGGAGCCGATCATGGCGCCTACTTTTTTGAGGGAATCAAAATCCAGGTGCATATCCAGGTGATCCTCAGTGGCGCTGATGCACAGGCAGCCGCCGGAGGGGCCTCCGATCTGGACGGCCTTAAAGCTGCCGCCTTTTACGCCGCCGCCGATGTCGAAAATAACCTCGCGCAGCGTCGTACCCATGGGAACCTCGATAAGCCCGGTGTTATTTACGTTTCCGGTGAGGGCGAAGGCCTTGGTGCCGTGATTGTTTTCAGGCCCCATGGTCTTATACCAGTCCGCGCCCTTTAAGATAATGGGGGCGACGTTACAGAAGGTTTCCACGTTGTTGAGTACGGTAGGCTTCTCAAACAGGCCTTTTTCCACGGTCCTGGGGGGCTTTACGCGGGGCATGCCGCGGTTGCCTTCGATGGAGGAGGTGAGGGCGCTGCCTTCACCGCATACAAAGGCTCCTGCGCCCTGGCTGATTTTCACGGTAAAGCCGAAGCCGGAGCCAAGGATATTGTCTCCCAGAAGCCCCATTTCCATAGCCTGGTCGATGGCGTTCTGCAGTCTGGAAACGGCCAGCGGGTATTCCGCACGCACATAGATATAACCGTAATGTGCGCCGGTGGCAATTCCTGCAATGATCATGCCTTCCAGGACGCGGTGGGGTTCGCCTTCCATCATGGAACGATCCATGAATGCGCCCGGGTCGCCTTCATCACCATTGCAGACAACGTACTTGATTTCTTCAGGCTGACGGAGCACCTGCGCCCATTTCCGGCCGGTGGGGAAACCGCCGCCTCCTCTGCCCCGCAGGCTGGAGTCCGAGATCTCGTCCACGATCTGCTGGGGCGTCATATCAAAAAGCGCCTTTGCCACGGCGGAATAACCGCCTACGGCTATGTATTCCCTGACGGATTCCGCGTTGATATGTCCGCAGTATTCCAGGGCAACGCGCGTCTGCTTTTTATAGAAGGGAATGTCCTCCTGTCTGGGATAGGATTTCAGGGACTGATCCTGATAGACGAGACGTTCCACAATTTCATCCTTAAGGATGCTTCGTTCAATAATTTCTTCGCAGTCCTCCACCTTTACCTTAATGTAAAGAAGGCCTTCCGGATCGATGCGCAGAAGGGGGCCCATTTCGCAGAAGCCGTGGCAGCCGCTTTTTTTCAGGCCGATACGCGCGCCTTCGGGGGCTGATTCTTCACAATGGCAGGTGTGTCCGGCGCCGTCTGCATGTTCGTGGGGCTCTTCCTCAAGAACCACCTCACAGCGGATGCCCTGTTCCTCCATCAGCTCTTTTAAGCGGGCATAGATTAAAAGGGAGCCGCCCGCAACACAGCCGGTGCCGGCACAGACGAGAATCCTTTTAGTCTGCGCATGAAGCCTGCTGCTGTAAAATTCCTGCAAGTGGTTTAATTCTTCGCGGCTGTTAATTTTCATCTGCTGCTTCCTCCCTCAGTTCTTTAATGAGTTCCCGTGCTTTTTCCGGTGTCATGGCGGCATGGACCTTGTCGTTTACGGTGCATACCGGCGCCAGGCCGCAGGCTCCCAGGCAGGATACGGTTTCCAGGGTAAAAAGCATATCGTCCGAATTATGCTTGGTTTCGGACAGCCCCAGGATATTCCGGAACTCCTCCAGGATGGGAATTGATTTGCGGACATGGCAGGCTGTGCCATCGCATACTTTGATGACATATCTGCCCTTTGGTTCCAGAGAAAAGTTTTCATAAAAGGTGGCTACGCCATAAATTTTGGCTTCGCTCATCTTCAGCTTCCCGGCGATATAGGTCAGCGCCTCCTGGGGAAGATAGCGGTACGTTTTCTGGATGTCCTGCATGATTGCAATAACGGATGCGCTGTCGTAATCATGGCTTGAAAGAATCTCATCGAGGCTGGTGATTTCTTCGTGCGTCAACATGTGAACTCCTTTCGTTCTTGCGGACAAATCTGTGGGATGGGCGGCGAATGCCGCGCTGTGATAAATATAAGAATCCCGGCAGCTGCCCGCAGGGTAACTCCCTGCTTTACATTATTATTCCAGCTGTCAATACATAAACGCCTGACCTTGATGAAAAGGCAGACGGACGGCAACAGCTCAGATCACTGAACTGTCTGTTACGGTGACTAACAACGGTTTTAATATTTTACCATGAATAAGTGGAGTAAGCCATAAAATTTCTATGAATTTTGATAAAAAAACTCATTTTATACATAAATTAAAGAAGAATATACAATAAATACAATCAAAATATAAAAAAATATGCATATTGCACTAATGCTAAAAAAGGGAGAAACTGGGTATCGTTCTGACGGGATCCCTGGCCATTGGAATATGCAGAAAAAGCAGGTATCGGGCCCATCGCACATCGATTTTAAACGGCAGGATGCCTGTAACAGTCCGGTTGTCTGAACTGTTATGGAGGTTGGTGTTGCCCGAACGCCTCTTTTTCTATAGAATAATAAAAAAATAGTTAACTGTGAACTGAGCGGACAGTTAAAAAAATGAAAAAGAGGGATCAGACGTGAAGGAAAGAAAACATGGCGCAGGGAGAAAAATCATCATGGGAGCACTGGCTGTCCTGTTATTTGCGGCGGCAGGAATTTTTATTTATATCCAGGCTTATTACCATGCGCTGCCGGATATTCAGGAGGTTTTTGCACAGGGCGGCGGGGAGCAGATACAGGTGGACGCATTGGATGCGTGGATTACGTATGGGGATACAAAAAGCGGGCGCGGTTTTATTTTTTATCCCGGCGCAAAGGTGGAGGAAGAGGCTTATGGCCCTCTGATGCGCGAAATTGCAGCTGAGGATTTTTTCTGCGTGCTTGTGCGGATGCCGGGGCGGCTGGCGGTGCTGGGAAGCAGCGCGGCTGAGGACGTGATGTTGGCATATCCTGAAATAGAAGAATGGTACCTGAGCGGGCATTCCCTGGGCGGAGCCATGGCAGCGGGCTATGCGGCGGAGCACGCAGAGGAGCTGTCCGGGCTGGCGCTTTTGGCCGCTTATTCCACAAAGCCGCTTCCGGAAGCTCTGCCGGTGCTGTCTGTGTATGGCAGCCGGGACGGGGTGCTGAACCTGGAAAAGTATGAGGAGTGCCGGGTAAATCTTCCAAAGACGGCAGAGGAGTATGTGATTGAGGGCGGCAATCATGCCGGCTTTGGCTGGTATGGGGAACAGAAGGGCGACGGCAGGGCGGAAATCACGCCGCAGGAGCAGTGGAGGCTGACGGCGGCGGAGATTGGCAGATGGGCCGGGGACAGCAGGCAGCGGGAGCAGTGACCTCAGGATTACAGCCGGGAAGCGGTCAAAGATATCGGTTGCAAAGCCTGGAACAATAACAATGCTTCGTAAGCTTTGAAAAAATAAATAAAAAAGTAATCATTTACATTCCTCCCATACGTTTCAATCTATGAGGGGACGCCCTCAGGAGGAAAAACTTGACGCGTGAAGATGAAATATTCAGAAAAATAGAACAGGGGGACAGCGGCGGGCTGGATGAGCTGGTGAGCCTTTATTACCCTGAAATACTGCGGTACTGCAGATGGCATACGCCGGATCAGGCAACGGCGGAGGATGCGGCGCAGGAAACCTTTCTAAAGGCGGTGCGGCATTTTGACCGGTATGTACATAAAGGCAGGTTCAAGGCCTTTCTTTATCAGATTGCCGCCAATACCTGTGTGGACATGTGGCGGAAAAAGAAACCGGAGGCCCTGCCGGAGGAGCTGGTATATACGGAACGGGAATTTGACCGGGCCGAGCAGGAGGCAGATCTCGCCCGGCTGGTGGAACGGCTGCCCGAAAAGCAGAGGGAAATCGTGCTGCTCCGGTTTGCCCAGGATCTTACGCTGCGGGAAACCGCCGATGTCCTGGGGCTTCCGCTGCGGACGGTACAATCGCGGCTGCGCGCCGCATTGAAGTACCTTAAGAAAATTCTGAAGGAAGGAGGAGAGACAGATGCAAAATAACTGGGAAAAAGAGCTGGGAAGGGCATTGAAGGAGAGCGTCGGGGAACCGGATGCCGAACGGATGGCCATGACAGCGGAAGCGCTGCATAAAGCGTACCGGGGAAAACACAGGGAGCGAATCGGTTTTACAGGCTTTCTGCTGCGGCAGATCCGGTTTAACGGCTGGAAAATATGGCTGATGCAGGGTGTGCTTCTTGGCCTGCTGCGCTTAGTACTGACCTTTACTTATGGCAGCCTGAAGGTGGTGAATCAGGAAAAAATCCCACTGCTTCTTTGTTGTATATCCGTTCTTATCGTGATGACGGCGGTACCGTTTTTATGGCGTTCCCTGCGTTATCGGATGTTTGAAACTGAAATCGCCACGCGGATGTCCATGGGCAGGCTGACAGGAGCATGGCTTGTTCTTGCGGGGCTGGGGGATGCGGCAGTTCTTTCCTGCGTATTTTGGTACACGGTGCGCAGTACCGCCATAAGCCGGAGCGGCGCGGTATTATATTTGCTTGTGCCGTTTCTTCTTGCGGCGGCGGGGCTATGCTATCTGCTGGGCCATGTGAGGCCGGAACGGTTTTGTGCGGGCTGTGCGGGAATGTGCGCTGCGCTTCTTCTTCTTTTTCTGGCTGCCGGCGAGTATTGCCCGGTGGTGTTCCGGCAGAACTTCAGCCTTGGCTGGGGCGGTATCTGTCTCTGCCTGCTGGCCTTTGGGGCACGGCAATGCCGTTTTATCCAAAAAAGGTATGCGCTGTAACCGTTCAGGCCGGTCTGTGCATTCACTGCACAGACCGTGAGAAAACGTGGAGGCATCAGGCGTCCGCCCCTCGCCGAAGGCGACTCTAATGGGCGGATGCAGTAACAGTTCGGCCGAAGGCTGAACTGTTACTATGCGTTCTGTGGTATGGATTTATAAGCGGTAAACGGAAAGGAGAATGGAAATGGAATTATGCTTGGAGCATATATCCAGGGAATTTAAAGATAAAAAAGCAGTGGATGATGTGAGCCTGCGGATCGGTCCCGGCGTCTGGGGGCTTCTGGGAGCCAACGGCGCGGGAAAAACAACGCTGATGCGTATGATAGCTGGTATTTTAAAGCCAGGTTCAGGACAGATAACCTATGACGGCATCAGAATAGAAGCGCTGGGGGAGGCATACCGGGATATTTTCGGATATCTGCCTCAGGAATTCGGCTTTTATCCGGAGTTTACAGTAAAGGATTATCTGGAATATATCGCGGCCCTGAAAGGGCTGACTGTAAATAATACAAATAAAAAAATAGCTGAGCTGTTAGAAACACTGACGCTATATGAGGTGAGGAATAAGAAGATAAGCAAGCTGTCTGGCGGTATGAAAAGAAGGGTGGGGATTGCCCAGGCGTTGCTGAACGAGCCGGAAATCCTGATTCTGGACGAGCCTACCAGCGGTCTGGATCCGGGGGAGCGCGTGCGTTTCCGGAACCTGCTTTCGGAGTTCGCCCATGACAGGATCGTCCTGATTTCCACACATATTGTGCCGGATGTGGAATATATTGCCATGCAGAACGCCATCATGAAGGACGGGCGCATTATTGAAACCGGGACGACGCAGGAGCTGGTGGAGCGGATGAAGGGGAAGGTTTGGGGCAGCACGATTTTGGCCCGTGAGCTTCCTTCCTGTGAAAAACGCCTTCGCATCGTCAATCTGAAGAATGAACCGGACGGCCGGATAACGATCCGTTATCTTTCCGAAGAGCCGGAAACGGAAACCGCCGTGGCTTTGGAGCCAAGGCTGGAGGATCTGTATCTGTGGCTGTTCCCGCAGGGAATGTATCCTGAGGATCAGGCTGCTGCGGAAAAAGAATCCGGGATAAAGAAACCAGGAAAAAAAGGAGGAAGCGGCAGATGAAATTATTTACTCTGGAAATCAAACGGGTCCTCAGGACGAAAACCACCTGGCTGCTGCTGGCGGCATCGCTGGCACTTTCCGGAATCATGGCATGGCTGCCGGTCACTTTTGAATCCCGCTATATCGGCGGGCTGGACGGTATAGAGCAGACCGAGGTCAAAGGCATGGCTGCTATACGGCTGGTCAGGGACGCACAGGCGGATCTGGGCGGCGTGATCACCCAGGAGCAGCTGAGAAATGTGCTGGAAACGGCGCAGAAAACGCTTAATGATTCCGGAAAAGCCTATACCTATCAGCTGTCTCCCGGTATTTATCAGGAAAATATCCTCCCCATAGCTCCTTTGCTGTCGCGGATTACCGAGGTCTATGCAGATCCGGAAACCGGCATGGCGCCAGGGCTGACAGACCTTGCACCGAAGCAGCTGGATCATTATTATGAAAGCTGCATCACACATCTGGATGATTTAATGAAGCTGGAGCAGAAGGAGCACCCGGCTGCACAGGAAAAGGCCAGGGCCTTATATGCGAAGGTAAAAATGCCCTTTGTGTTCTATCCGGGCTACAATACGAATGCCTATGATTATCAGATGCTGCTGATTTTCCTGGTGGTTCTATTTTGCACCGTCATTGCTGCGCCGGTATTTTCAGCGGAATACCAGACCCAGGCGGATGACATCCTCCGGTGCACCAAATATGGAAAAGCCAGGCTGGCAGTGATTAAGCTGCTGTCAGCGCTTTTCATAACATCGGCTGCCTTTCTTTGCTGTGCGGCGCTGTATCTGGTGCTGTCCAACAGCTTTTATGGCTGGGATATGCTGAAAACCTCCATACAGCTTATCTTTTCCTCTGTAAGCCTGGGCAGCATGAACATCGGGCAGCTGCAGCTGGCGGTGACGGCCGCGGGATGGGCCAGCCTGCTTGCCACCATCAGCTTTACGCTGTTTCTTTCCTCACGCTGTAAAAATACGGTCACAGCCCTTTCCCTGGCCCTGCTGTTTTGCCTGGCGCCCATCATCCTTTATATGGCATCCTCCGGAAACGCTGTATCCTGGCTGAGATGCCTTCTGCCCTCCGGCGGCGTAAGTATACTGGGGGGATTTGCGGGAGAAATGACGGATTTCAATTTCCTCCACCTGGGAAATTTCAGCGTATGGTCCCCTTATGTGATAGCAGCGGCATCACTGATTGAAATTCCGGTATTTCTTGCGGCGGCGTCCTGGTCCTACTGCAGGCATTCGCAATAATAAGGAAAACTGGACAGCCACAGGCTGTTCGGGAAATGGGATTATTGGAATTATCTCTTTCCCTGGGTAACCGTTACCTGCCGGTTATCCAGGGATTTTTTACTGCGCAATAATCCGCCCCATAATGGCAAGATCCTCTGATGCCATTTCCACCTTTGACTTTTCAATCAGAATATTTCCGCCCGTCATAATATAAGACGGCATGATGCGGATGCCGTTATAATATATTTCACTGCTGCGCAGCTTATATGTGGAAACGGCAGGAACCGCATTTTTCTTTGACTCTTTTTTTGTTATCATATTAAAGGCTTTTTTGGCCACATCGCCCATAAGCATAATCACTTTTTTATTGGGAAACAGGGCCAGTTCCTTTTCCAGATAGGGCAGGCTGTCTTCTATGGTGCTTCGGGCAATTGCATACTCGGTTTTCGGTGTTTTGACCGCGTTGGTAATGTAGATTCCCAACTGCAGGATATCCTGGATACTCTGGACCTTAAAACCTGCCTTTTGAAACAATGGTATCGTTGTTGAAAGGTAGGCGGCATCCTGCCGGCCGTAGAAATCCTGGGAAGGATCACAGGGAACCGCTTCATTTATCAGGATTGCCCTGATTTTCAGAGGGTCAAGTTCCAAATCATTCAGCTGTATATGCTGCGCCGCCCCCAAGGCGTTTTCCAGTTCTTTTCTGATATTCATGTGATATCCTCCAGGTTGGCCCCATTGTATTTTTACAGTTCTAAAGAAATGTTATACACAGCCGTCTGTTCTGCATACCATCAAGCGGCTGCGGCCGGTGTATTTATGATTTGAATTATAGCATGGTAAACCTGACAACAGTATGTCATATTTTATGCCAACAAGGATATTTTTCTGGTGGATGTTTGTGCATGAAAATGGTATGATTAATCCGTCCCTGACAAAGGAGAAAATCACGAAAGGAAGCAAGCCATGCTGAGCAGAACCGATATCCGCCGCGAATGCCATAAAGTTACGTTTCTCAAGGGAGATGATCTGAATCAGCGGGGAGCAGTGCAAAATCTGCACTGGACAAAGGAGCTGGAGGACGGCTTTGAGGTGGTATCCATGGAGGCCAGCGTCAGCGGAAGCCATGGAAATCTGTACGATGTTAAATTAAAAATAGATGAGGATTACAGAGAAGTTCTGGAAAGCGACTGTGAATGCCCGGCGTTTTACAGCTACAGCGGACTTTGCAAGCATTGTGTGGCTGTGCTTCTCGATTATATAGAAGAAAGAAAGGAACAGAGAATGCGGCCGCGCGCGCTTTCTGCGGTTCCTGCGGCGCCCCGTCCCAGAACCTCAACCTATGGCTTTGACGGGATTCTCAACCAGTATGTTTACCGCGACAAGGTGAATCTGATGCAGCCGGATATTCTGGGCAGGGTGCGGCTGGAGCCGTATTTTTATCTGCCTGCGGAAAACATGAGGGTGGAATTTAAGATCGGATGCACCCGGATGTATGTGCTGAAAAATATCGGTGATTTCGTGAATGCTGTTGCCAGAAATGAACAGGTATTTTATGGTAAGGAGCTGGAATTCTACCACCATCCGGAGGCCTTTACCCCGGAGAGCAGGCCGTTGGTACGTTTTCTCCAGTATTCGCTGCTCAAGGGCAGCAGCTATATGGGCAATTATCTTTCCACCGTATATAAACGGGATCTGAATGTCACTCCGGAACTGATCGATGATTTCCTGGATGCCGCTGGCGCAGGGCCGCTTATGGGAGAGACGGCGGATGGGATTGCCAGGGAATGGTCGTTCCGGGAAGGGGAGCCGGTGCGGCGTTTGGAAATAAGCGGCGATTCTTACGGTATTTCCATAAAGCTGCAGCGGATGCAGCTGGTGACCGGGAAGCGGTATGGGTACTTTTTCGACGAGGGAACCATATGGAAAACGGATCGGGAACGGATAGAGGAAATCAGGGAGTTCCTGATTTATATGGACAGCTTCGGCAAAAGCGGCCTGTATGTGGCAGGCACGGAGCTTCCGGCCTTTGCCAGGGACATGCTGCCGGTCCTGCAGGAGCATTTTGAGGTGGAAATGAGGAATTTTTCACCGGAGGAATACCTGCCGGAGGAGGCGTCCTTTGAAATCTACCTGGACGCGCCCCAGAGGGATCTGCTGACCTGTGAGCTTTACGCGGTGTACGGGGAGGAAAAATATAACCTGTTTGACAGCCTGGATCTGACCGAGCGGCGGGATGCGCGGCGGGAAATGCTGATGAAGGGCCTGGTGGGGGAATTTTTCAACGCCTATGATCCCGGCAAGCGTCAGATGGTGCTCTCTTCGGATGAGGAGCGGCTTTTTCTCTTTTTGCAGGAAGGGATCCCCAGGCTGCAGGAGCTGTGCGAGGTATATATTTCCGATGCAGTCAGAGCCATGCGCGTGCTGCCCGCGCCGCATGTGAGCGTGGGCGTATCCATAGCGGGGGATTTGCTGGAGCTTACGCTGCAGTCGGAAGAAATGCCCATGGATCAGCTGATTTCCATTCTGTCCCGTTATGACAGGAAAAAGAAATACTACCGGTTGAAAAACGGCAGCTTTGTGGATTTGGGAGATGAAGGGATCCGCACGCTGGCACAGCTGAAGCAGGAGCTGATGATAGCCGATTCTGCCATGGAGGACGGCGTAGTCAGCCTGCCCCGCTACCGGGCCATGTATCTTGACGGCAGCCTGAAGGAAGACAGCGGCCTGTCCCTGCAGAAGGGGAAAAGCTTCCGCGCGCTGGTGCGGAATATGAAGACCGTGGAGGACAATGATTTTGAGGTGCCTCCGGAGCTGGACGGTATTCTGCGCGGATATCAGAAGCAGGGCTTTCTGTGGATCAAAACCCTGAAGGCCAACGGCTTCGGCGGGATTCTGGCGGACGATATGGGGCTGGGAAAAACACTGCAGGTAATTGCTTTTCTTTTATCGGAGTGGAAGGAGAGCGGGGAAAATCCGGGACGGCCCTGGCTGATCGTGTGTCCGGCTTCCCTGGTCTTCAACTGGAAAAGCGAAGTGGAACGCTTTGCCCCTGTGCTTCCGGTTTATGCGGCGGCAGGCGGGGCCGGGGAGAGAAAGCAGCTTCTGGAGCAGGCGGCACGGGAGAAAAAAGGTGTGATAATCACCTCCTATGAGCTGTTGCGCCGGGATATTGATATTTATACCGGCATGGATTTCGCCTGCGAGGTAATCGACGAGGCGCAGTTTATCAAGAACCATTCCACCCAGGCGGCCAGGGCTGTGAAGCAGGTCCCCGCAGGCTTCCGGCTTGCGCTGACGGGAACGCCGGTGGAAAACCGGCTCAGTGAGCTGTGGAGCATTTTTGATTACCTGATGCCGGGCTTCCTGTTTTCCTACAGCCGTTTCCGGGAGGAGATGGAAACGCCAATCGTATCCAGGGAGGATGAGGAAACCGCGGTGCGCCTCCATAAAATGATCCGTCCGTTTGTGCTGCGCAGGCTGAAAAAGGATGTGCTCACCGACCTTCCGGATAAGATCGAAAAGCCCATGATGGCCGTGATGGAGGGCGAGCAGAGCAGCCTGTATGACGCCCATGTGCAGCGTCTGATAGCTGTGCTCACCAAACAGACGGATCAGGAATTTGCGGGAACGCAGATACAGGTGCTTTCGGAGCTTACCAAGCTGCGGCAGATCTGCTGCGATCCGGGGCTTTTGTTTGACGGCTATGAAGGGGACAGCGCCAAAACAAGGCTCTGTATGGAATTGATACGCAATGCGGCGGAGGGCGGGCATAAGGTGCTGCTTTTCTCCCAGTTCACCTCCATGCTGGAACGGCTGAAGAGCGCGCTTGCCAAAGAAAAAATTTCATATTACACGCTGGACGGCAGCACGCCCAAGGTAAGGCGTATGGAGCTGGTGGAGAGCTTCAACAGGGATGACACGCAGGTTTTCTGTATTTCCCTTAAGGCAGGAGGGACAGGCCTGAACCTGACGGCGGCGGACATCGTGATTCATTTTGATCCCTGGTGGAACGTGGCTGTGCAGAACCAGGCCACCGACCGGGCGCACCGTATCGGCCAGAGGAACGTGGTGACCGTTTATAAGCTGATTGCAAAGGGCACCATAGAAGAAAAAATAACAGCCCTTCAGGAAAAAAAGAAGGCGCTGGCGGACAGCATTCTGGGCGGGGAGGAAATGGGAAGGGCATCCTTTACCAGGGAAGAGCTGATGGAAATTTTAAAATAGCCAAAGACCCGCTGCGGCCGCAAAAGGCAGACAAGCCTGCGCCTGGCCGGATACCTGCGGGAATAAAAAGGAGTACGGACGATGAATGAAATGAAGCTGTGGTATGTAAGGAGCGCAGAAAAATGGGAGGAAAGCCTGCCCATTGGAAACGGGAGCCTGGGCGCCATGATTAAGGGCGGGACCGACGAGGAAATCCTGGGATTAAATGAAGAAAGCCTGTGGTCGGGCTATTATAAGGACAAAAACAACCCGGGAGCAGCCGCGCAGCTGGAGGAGGTGCGCCGCCTTATTTTTGCAGGAAAAAATAAAGAAGCGGAACGTCTGATCCAGAAAAGCATGCTGGGGGAATTCAATGAATCCTACCTGCCCCTGGGCAGCCTCAGCCTCCGGTTTTCCTATGAAGGGGAGACTGCGGCAGCGGATTACCGCAGAGAGCTGGATATTGATCATGCATGTGCCCGGGTAGCCTATAGCTGTTGCGGCACGCACTATGAAAGAGAGTATTTTGCCAGCTATCCGGCAAGGGCCATCTGCATCCGTCTGAAGGCGGATCGGGCGGCGATGGATTTTACCATGTCCTTTGCCTCCGAACTGGAGCACACCTGCGAGGCAAAGAAGGGGGGACTTGAAATCGCAGGAAGATGTCCGGAGCATGTGGACCCTTCCTATATTCCCCTCCGTGAGGATTCGGTGGTTCAGGGAACCAGGGGGAAAGCGTTTACGGCAGCTGTCCGCATTCTGGAATGCGACGGCCTTGTGGAAAATACAGGGGACAGGATCCGTGTAAGCGGCGCATCCGTCTGTGTCCTCATTCTATCGGCGGTAAAGGAGCCGGCCTTATCCGAAAATGCTTCCTACGACTCTTTGAAGGCGGAGCATATCCGGGATTATGAAGCGCTTTACGGCAGGGTGGAGCTGTATCTGGGAGAGCAGAAGGCGCTTCCCACGGATGAACGCCTGGAGCTGTTAAAAAAGGGAGAAGAGGACAATGGCCTTTACAGCCTGTTTTTCCAGTACGGAAGGTATCTGCTCATCGCTTCCTCCAGAGAAGGAAGCCTTCCCGCCAACCTGCAGGGAATCTGGAGCTGGGAGCTGCGCGCTCCCTGGAGCAGCAACTGGACGATCAATATCAATACCCAGATGAATTACTGGCATGCCCAGAGCTGCAACCTGGGAGAGTGTGCGGAGCCTTATTTCCGCTTTATGGAAAAAATCTGTGAGGAAGGAAAGAAAACGGCTTCCGTTAACTATCACTGCAGGGGTTTTGTGGCGCATCATAACATCGATTTCTGGGGGAATACCAATCCGGTGGGACTGCTTCCCGGACAGACAGAGGGCGGCGACGGCTGCGTGAACTGGGCATACTGGCCCATGGGCGGCGCATGGCTGACCCAGGAGCTGTTCCGCGCTTATGAATACAGCCAGGATGAACGCTATCTGAAGGAGGTGGCGGCACCGATTATCCGGGAGGCCGCGCTGTTCCTGAATGACTGGCTGGTGGAATATCAGGGCGAATACGTGACCTGTCCCTCCACCTCTCCTGAAAACCAGTTCCGCCTTCCTGACGGACAGACCACAAGCGTAACCTATGCTTCCTCCATGGACATGGCCATTGTGCGGGAGGTATTTGGGAACTACATGAAAATCTGTGAAATTCTGGGCACACAGGATTCCCTGCTGGATGAAATCAGGGAAAAGCTGCCCCGCCTGGCCCCCTTTCGGACAGGAAGCTTCGGACAGCTTCTGGAATGGCATGAGGAGTATGAAGAACCGGAACCCGGCCACCGTCATATTTCCCATTTATATGGATTGTTCCCTTCAGAGCTGTTTGCAGGAAATGAAAAGCTGACGGAGGCCTGCAGGATATCCCTGAAGCACCGGCTGGAAAACGGAGGCGGGCATACCGGCTGGAGCTGTGCCTGGATCACCAACGTATTTGCCATTTTGGAGGATTCGGAAAATGCCTATGCCTACCTGCGCACCCTGCTCACCAGATCCACCTATCCCAATCTCTGGGACGCCCATCCGCCGTTCCAGATTGACGGGAATTTCGGCGGCACGGCTGCCATTGCCAACATGCTGGTGCAGGACAGGGGCGGAGAGGTGAAGCTGCTTCCGGCGCTGCCCAGGCAGTTTAAGGATGGCTATGTGAAGGGGCTTTGCATTAAAGGAAGAAAATGTGTGGATATCTCCTGGAAGGATGGAAAGGAAGAAGCGCATAGGATTTACAATAGGGAAGAAGCAAAATAAATAAAAATGGTCCTTCCGAGCCGTTCGGTAACTGCCGGCGGCTATGGAAGGCCCTTTTGAAATCAGGCGGATGGATGCAGGATATCAGCCAGGTTAATTTCCATATTTGCAGCAATAAAAAAACTGCAGAATAAAAATTCTGCAGCCTTAAACAGCGTGCGCGAGAAGATTCGAACTCCCGGCCTTCTGATCCGTAGTCAGACGCTCTATCCAGCTGAGCTACGCGCACATTTTGTTACCAATTAACTCCGGCAACGTTTTATATTTTAACCGATGTGGAAGAGAATGTCAATAGGGTTACAAGAAAAAATAAAAATAAAAAAAGTATAACGATACAGGCTGGTTATCTGTACGGTTACAATATTTCATTGTCTGGAATATTACGGCAGATATTGCGCGTTTTATTGATGGAAAATATCGTACTGCGTACAAAATACCGTAAATAATTTTTCTTGACACGCTTGCATACCCATGGGACAATAATATATGAATCGGCTGGTTTTTCTGGTTTTCAGAGGAAATACGTATTTACCATAAACTGAGGGAGCAGCTGAAAATGTTAAGAAGCGGAGTTATGACATCATGCCAATCCATTTGAATACCAAAGAACTGACCAAGCTGACGGAATGCTATAAGGAAGCGAGAAAGTCTACGGCGGCAATCCTTTCAGGAAACAGAGGTTTGGGAAAGTCCTGGGTCATCCAGAACTTCTGTCAGCAGTGTGAGAATGTCATCAACATTTCCCTTTTGGGAGAGGGGAACTACGGGATAAGGTCATTTGCCAATGACATTAACGCCTACATACTCACCACTCCGGAGCTGGAGGGCAGCATCCCCCTGATTTCCATGAACTCTGCGGATGAGACCCAGCTTACGGATGAAATAAAATACACGGTGCTTAAGCTTTGCACCAGGAAAAGAACCGTGCTCTGCTTTGAGAATATCATGGGGCTGGAGCATTCCCTGCTTTTATATATCTGTGATCTCATCAAAATGATACTGACTTATTATTCCCGGCTGAACACTTTTGTTTTAATGGAGATCGATACGAACAGGGAAGGGGAAAGTGTTTTTAACGAGGTGACGAGGCATCTGTATTCCATTACCCCGGATTTTGTATTCATTCCTTTCCGGCCCCTGGAGTATCAGCAGATGAAGGATTATTTTTATGCCTCCTTCCGTAACCTGATCCGGATTGAATCAGAGGATCTGAATATCATCCTTACCTCATCCTTCGGTAATATTATGTGCCTGAATGCGATTATCAATTATCTGAAGCAGTCGGGGATCATAGAAAAGGAAGAGGGCCATTACATCTGCAAAAGGCTGAGCAGGGGATATCTGGATCAGTTTATGAAGACCTACCGGGAGAAGCCGGAAGTGGACAGGTAGGCGGATGCGTTTAACCCGGGGAGAGAACGGGAAAAGGAAAAAGCTATTGCAAGGATTAGACTTTCCGGATCCACAATAGCTTTTTCTTTATTAATAACAGTATGGCTGACGATAAGTTAATGAATACATTTCGGATAGTAGGCTTCGCTAATAAAATTTCCAATAATCAAAGTTCCGCATTCCTTGCATCGCTTTGCATTATAATTTTTAATCTTACAGCTCCCGTCATTATGTAATTCATGTTTTTGATAAGTTCCGTCAACAGTGACAGAGTGGGAACAGGAGTTCCTGACAGTTTTATCCGCCTCAGATATGTTGCCGTTTTCATCTATAAATTGCTCTTGAAACAAAATCTTTTCATTTAGTTCAAACGGTAAACTAACACCATTTTCTGCAAATGCAATATCTAAATGCGTAAAGCCATCAAATTGCTCTTCCAAATTCTCTTCCTGGCCGACCATTTTCAGCACCTCAATCGGTTCTCCATAAGCTAATGCAGTCATTGAACAGCTGACAACAAGAAATATAGAAATAAAACAAGTTAGATATTTCACTATTTTGGGTGCATAATTTTCATTCATCAGATAGGTGAGTCTTCTTTTCATTTCCTTGTAACCTCCTTTTAACGGTGAAATAAATAAAATTTGCTTCTGTTTACTTGTCGCCATTTCAATAATTAACTCGCAATATAACCGGCATTCTTCCCTGCTTAAAGTTTTCGAAGCTTTCTTGTCACAGCAAATTTCGTTTGATTCATTTATCATTTTAAAAAGCAAATAGGCAAGCGGGTTAAACCAATGAATGCATAGAATTAGCAATGCCGCTCCCTTTACCAGTAAATCTTTGTTTTTTATATGTATGAGCTCATGGAGAAGAATCAATCTCAATTTATCTTTATCCATATTTGCAGGCAGCACTATCAGAGGATGAAGAATGCCCATAGAAAAGGCTTCTTTTCTAAAAGGGTCTATATATAACTGGATTTTGGTGTTTATTCCTGTTTCTTTTTGTAAACTGCCTAACATTGCAAACAGTTCCTTATCTGATACTCTCGGGAATTCAATAAAAATCAGGGTTTTGTATTTTTTGTATTGCAAAATATATTTAACCAGGATAAAGAAAGCCACTATTAACCAGATAACCACAATTTCCATGTATATTTTCCCCGGGATATTTACCACCCATTTTGTATCGGATAACAGTATTGCGGCATGCTTTCTTGTAATTAGAATAGCATCGGATTGGCCAGAACTCTCTGGAATAAACAAACGCCGCAGTCCCTGATAGAACCATTTCATAAATGGCATCGGAATCATAAAAAAGACGGCAGAAAGCTTTAACAACAATGCCTGCCATTCAATTAAGCCATACTTGTTTATAAATGGTTTTAGTAACCGAATGGCTATTACTATTATACTGCCCGTCAGTGACATAATGAAAATGGTCTTCACTCCTTCTCACCGTCTTTTTCATTAAGAAGTTTTCGCAGAGTCGCTGCTTCTTCTTCTGATAATTGATTTCCTCCGGTAAGCGTCATGATAAAATTGGCAAGAGAACCATTGTACATTGTTTCCAAAACACTTTGTGCCTGGGCACTGTTGTACTCCTGTTTTGAAATTTCAGCCATAAATTTGTGACCGTTTTTTTTCACCAGATTCTTTGCAATAAGCCGTGTCAGCAATGTATTAAGAGTCTGACGCTTCCAGTCGCGTCCGTCTGTATTCAGGTAAAACAGCAGCTCTCGGTTTGTTTTTTCCCCTCCCTCCCATAATAATTCCATGATTTCTGCTTCAGCAGGGCTTAAACTGAGTAAATTCATATTTTTCGTCCTTTCAAAACAATCAATTGTATTATACATAGGATATTTTGACTACATTTTTGTAATCTATATTAACTATATAGACAAAATTTAAATATGTCAACCAGTATTCAGTTCTTCGCGTAATTGTTTTTTCGGCCCCAATTTTATCTGCGGAAAAACAAGTCTCAGTTGTTCACTCTGATGCCATGCGCGCGTAAAGAGGGCATTGTAACGGTTCTGGTATTTTGTGCTATCCGATAGTAAGTGTAGCTATTTTCGATAAAGCTGTGTAAAAATTTATAGTATTTGAATTATAAAAGTTCTCCGTATCGGGTGTCATTGGTTTGCTTTATATCGAACCGGAACGAAAATTAAAAAAAGACTATAAACATGTAATCATATATTGACTGGTACAAATATATATGATAATGTAAAAAAAAGAGAAGACAAGTAAGTAGTCTGTTTAATTGGTTGGTATAAAAGAATGCATTTATAATTAATTCTAGGGTAAAAGTATGTATAAAAAAAGAAAAGTGTTTACATTAGCCTTAACTTTAATCTGTTTATGCGGCACTATATCAATTCCTGTAAATGCCAAGGAAAAAACGGGAGAATTATGAAAAGTAAAATGATTATTGCGGTTACTGCCTTTTTATTATTTTTATTTTGTATGCTTACAGTTACATATTATGCTAAAAGAAAAATTAACGAACCTGTTGACAATTATAATTTTGATTACAGCACCTGTCTGAATTATAAAGTTAAAGATAATTATGGCCAGCCGGGACATGAAAGGTTTAGGACGATACTGCATCGTGAAAATACATTCGCACAATATGTCAAACTGCTTGAAGAATTTAACAGCGCGGATAATTTCCGATATATTGAAGCACATGACGTACTGCTGCAATATGTGGGACTTTATCCAAATGGGGATTCTTTTATTCCCGGTTACGGGTCTTTATCTGAAGAAGAACTAGAATCATTCATAAATCAGAGGGCAAAAGCAGAAGATGGAAGTATCATACATATTACCAACATAAAGGGAGCCTTAATCAGCGAGAAGGCCTTTACGGAGGATTTATCCTTGCAGGCCCATGTTGTTCGTGGAAACGCCTTTTCTGCATCAGACTTTTTGTACAATGGAAATAGAATTCCTGTTCTTTTGGGATATGATTATCTGGAACTGTATCAGATTGGTGACGTAATTACCGTGCTTTATGCAGGCTATCCTTTAGAACTTAAAGTGATAGGCTTCCTGGATAATACATCATCGGTTCATATAGGGAGCACTGACATTTCCTTAGATACTTATATATTACTGCCAAGTTTTGATATCGAAGCAGAGTATGCAAAGAATAATCAGATTTTTTCTAATTTGCATTATTCCCATAAGACCAGAGGATTTTTTACCGTGACAAAAAATGTGGAGGAAGCCATTAATGAATTTGAAGAAATAGTTGAAAAATCAGGGCTGGATTATGTTTATTTTCCATTGCCTGAGTAAATCCCTGGTTATAACCAACGGATGCTTCTTAATATTTTTTTCAGTAATGGGATAAAATATTATTCTTTCTGTTCCGCCATTTTAAGTTCTTTCCGGACAACAATCAGCATAGTAACAAAACAGGCAGTGCCGCCGATAAAGTTGGAGATGGGTTCCGCCAGGAATACGCCATTTACGGCAGGGGTAATCCATCTGGGCAGCAGGATGGTTAGCGGGGCGACAATGACAACCTTACGCAGCACAGAGAAGAAAATAGCATATTTCGCCTTCCCCAGCGCCTGAAATACAGTCTGGCCTGAAAATTGCAGGGACATCATAAAAAAACCAAAATAATAAATCTGCATGGAGGGGACTGCCGCTTCCACCAAATCCGCCTGGGTATTGAAAATATGGATAAAAAAGACGGGGAACAGGTGCAGGATACCCCAGATTGCGGTAGTATAAACGATACAGCTGACGGCCATGAAACGGATGGCCGTTTTTATCCGATCATATTTATCCGCGCCGTAGTTAAAGCTGATAACAGGCTGGGAGCCGTTTGTAACGCCGGACACAGGCATGGAGACGATTTCGCGGATGGAGTTGATAACCGTCATGACGCCTACATAAAGATCCCCGCCGTAGATGGAGAGCGTGGCGTTACATACCACCTGCACAATACTGTTGGTGATTGCCATCATGAAATTGGACAGCCCCAGAGTGGTGATATCGCGGATGGTTTTGCCGCAGGGACGCATACAGGATACACGGATGCGCAGGATGGCCTTCGGGCTGGTAAGGAATCGCACGGTCCAGGCTGCGGAAGCGAACTGTGAGATAACGGTGGCGATTGCCGCCCCCTGAATTCCCATACCCAGTGTAAAAATAAAAAAGGGATCGAGAATTATATTCAGCACAGCGCCGATGAGCGTGGTGACCATACCCACCCGGGCAAAGCCCTGGGCATTGATATAGCTGTTCATTCCCAGACTTACGGTGACAAAGACGCTGCCCAGCAGGTAAATGGAAAGGTAGCTGTCTGCAAAGGGAAACGTAGCGTCACTGGCGCCGAAGGCGTATAAAAGAGGTTTTTTAAACAGCAGCCCTATGATGGTGAGCAGCAGCCCGGTGCACAAAAGCATGGTAAAGGCGTTGCCTACAATTTTTTCCGCGCCCTTAGTATCCCCCTTGCCTCTTGCGATGGAGCAAAGCGGCGCGCCGCCCATCCCGAACAGATTGGCAAAAGCGATGACTACCGTGATGATGGGCATGGAAAGCCCCAGTCCGGTAAGGGAAAGCGTGGCATGCTCAGGGATGCGTCCGATATACATACGGTCAACGATATTATAAAGAATGTTAATCAGCTGGGCGAGGGTCATCGGAAGTGCCAGTGAGACGATATTTTTAACTACGCTGCCTTTGGAAAAATCATTTTTTGTATTTTCGGGAATCATAATCAGCCTCTTTTGTTTTTTTATAATTTCTGTTATAGTGTGATTATATGCTTGCATTTTGCCTTTGTAAAGGCGGTGCAGGTTTCCTTTTGCCCGGAAGCGTGACGGCAGTGCGGGTTCTCTTTGCAGCTTACGGTAGCTGAAGATACCGCAGCCGTGTGGGGGAAGGGCCTGTATCCTATGGGGCGCTGCATAGATAACACATCAGAAAGACGAGGTTTTTAAATGGCAGCACGTGTTCAGAATATGACGGAGGGAAAGCCCTTAAGGCTTATCCTGGCTTTTTCCCTTCCGTTGATGATAGGGAATGTTTTCCAACAGCTGTATACCGTGGTGGATACCATGGTGGTGGGACAGGCGCTGGGGGTCGGGGCGCTGGCGGCACTGGGGGCGGCGGACTGGCTGAACTGGATGATTCTGGGAACCATTCAGGGCTTTACCCAGGGCTTTTCCATAAAAATGTCCCACGAATTCGGTGCAGGGGATTACCGGAGGCTGCGCAAGACGGTGGCCAATTCCATCCTGCTGGCAATTCTTACCTCACTGCTGCTGCTTGTAGCGAGTGAGTTTCTGGCCAGGCCGGTCCTGGAGCTTCTGCAGACGCCGGATACGATCATTGATGATTCGCTGAAATATCTGCGCATCATGTTTGCCGGGATTCCGGTGGTGATGGCTTATAATATTCTGGCGTCCATCCTGCGTGCGCTGGGTGATGGCAGGACTCCTCTGTATGCCATGATTGTGGCCGCGGTGATAAACGTGGCGCTGGATCTTTTGTTTGTACTGGGCTTTCACTGGGGGATTCAGGGTGCGGCGGCAGCGACGGTAATCGCACAGCTGTGTTCCGGAATTTTCTGCCTTCTTGCCATCAGCCGGGTGGAGGTGCTGGCTTTTACCAGGGAGGACTTCAAAATGGAAGGGACTCTCTGCCTGTACCTGATGAAGCTGGGGCTTCCCATGGCATTCCAGAATGCGATTATTGCGGTGGGCGGTATGATTGTCCAGTTCGTAGTCAATGGCTTCGGCGTATTATTTATTGCCGGCTTTACGGCAACCAATAAGCTTTACGGCATTCTGGAGGTGGCGGCCACCTCTTACGGTTATGCCATGGTTACCTATGTGGGACAGAATCTGGGCGCAAAAAAAATAGACCGTATCAGCAAGGGAATGCGCTCCGCGCTGATCGTGGCCATGGTTACGTCTGCCGTGATTGCGGCGGCCATGCTCCTTTTCGGCAAGGCGGTTCTGGGCTGTTTCATTTCCGGTTCGCCTGAGGATGTGGCGGTGACGATGAATATCGCATATCATTACCTGGCTATCATGAGTGTTTTCCTTCCTATCCTTTATGTCCTGCATGTTACCCGTTCGGCCCTGCAGGGGATGGGAGATACGCTGCTTCCCATGGCCTCCGGCATTGCGGAGTTTGTTATGAGAACCGGCACGGCAATTCTGCTTCCTGTGTTCCTGGGGGAGGAGGGTATCTTTTATGCGGAAATTCTTGCCTGGATCGGGGCGGACGTAATCCTGGTAACCAGCTATTATCTGCGGATGAAAAAAATGAAGGCCTTACAGAGTTCCTGATATGAAATACGGCGGAGCTATACTGCCAAAACCGATTGAAAAAACGGGCGGCTTCCATCGATGGGTGGAGGCTGCTTTTTTGTAACAATTCAGCCTTCGGCCAAACTGTTACTTTTTTTCTATACTTATTTATTTTCTGACTTGCAAAATGCAGGCATTAATTATATAATTTAGAGAGAACTCAATTATTTTAATAAAATCTAAATTATGCATCATGAATGCAGACTGATTCCTGTATAATTTTAGTCATGTGCGCCAGAGCGCACGGATGGGAGCAAAAAATGGAGAAACAGCTTAAATTCAATGAACCCTGGATTGCGCAGCGGGCGGACCCGTATATCTGCCGCCATACGGACGGTATGTATTATTTTACCGCATCCGTGCCTGCTTATGACAGAATCATCCTGCGCAGGGCGGACAGTCTGGCCGGGCTTGCGGACGCTGAAGAAATCACTGTCTGGAAGAAGCATGAAAGCGGCATCATGTCGTACCACATCTGGGCGCCGGAGCTGCATTATCTGGAAGGAAAATGGTATTTGTATTTTGCGGCGGGCGAAGCGGAAAATATCTGGGCAATCCGTCCTTATGTGCTGGAATGTGCGGATGCGGATCCAATAACCGGTACCTGGAAGGAGCTAGGGAAAATGCAGTGCGCGCCGGAGGATGAATTTTCTTTCAGGGCCTTTTCACTGGATGCCACGGTATTTGAATGCAAAGGAAGCCATTATTATGTCTGGGCGGAAAAAGTGGGCGTGGGCAAAATGATTTCCAATCTGTACATAGCGCGTATGGCTGCGCCGAACCGTCTGGAAACCGTGCAGGTGCTGCTTACCACACCGGACTATGACTGGGAGAGAGTAGATTTCTGGGTGAATGAGGGACCGGCCGTAATCAAACGCGGCGGCAGGATTTTTCTCACCTATTCCGCCAGCGCTACCGGAGCCTGCTATTGCATGGGCATGCTGAGCGCTTCTGAGGACGCGGATCTCCTTGATCCGGCTTCCTGGACAAAGGAACGGTATCCGGTGCTGGCTTCCGATGAAGCCCTTGAAATTTACGGGCCGGGGCATAATTCCTTTACCACGGATGAAGAAGGCGGCGATATCTGCGTTTATCATGCCAGGAAGGAAGCTGTCATTGAAGGCGATCCGCTGTACAATCCCAACCGTCATACCATGCTTATGAAGGTACAGTGGAGTGAAGAAGGAAAACCGGTATTTTCTTACCGCTAAACAAACTGCGGCAATTCAGATCTGCCTGACCAGTTACAAACTGCGGGGCAGCTGTTCCGGCGCCGGCGGCGGTAAAGCCCGGGAAAAGCAGCCGGACACGCTACACGTGTAAAATCAAATACCCCGCTGCAAGCAACGGGGTATTTGACCCTCGCGGCAGTCGCCAAATATCCATGCAAGCATGGATACTTGGCTCGTTGCTCACGGGAATAAAAAGAAAAGGGAGAACAAGGCAATGGCAAAAATTTTCATCAACGAAAAGAAGAAACAGGGACACATCAATCCGGAAATTTACGGACATTTCAGCGAGCATCTGGGACGCTGTATTTATGAAGGCCTCTATGTAGGGGAAAACTCGGATATTCCCAATGTGAACGGCATGAGAACGGACGTGGTGGAAGCGCTGAAGGAAATGCAGATTCCGGTACTGCGCTGGCCGGGCGGCTGCTTTGCTGATGAATACCATTGGAAGGATGGCATTGGGCCTAAAGAAAAACGGAAAAAGATGATCAACACCCACTGGGGCGGCGTCGTTGAAGACAACAGCTTCGGAACCCATGAGTTTTTTGAACTGTGTGAGCAGCTGGGCTGCAAAACCTATGTAAACGGCAATGTGGGCAGCGGTACGGTTCAGGAAATGTCCGAATGGGTGGAGTATATTACTTTTGAAGGCGTATCCCCTATGGCGGATCTGAGAAAGCAGAACGGCCATGAGAAGCCCTGGAAGATTGATTTCTTCGGCGTAGGCAATGAAAACTGGGGCTGCGGCGGTAACATGACGCCAGAGTATTACGCGAATCTTTACCGCAGATATCAGACCTATGTGCGTCAGTATCATCAGGACGCCCCTATTTATAAGGTGTGCGGCGGCCCTAACGTGGCTGATTATCACTGGACCGAAAAGGTGCTGGATACCTGTGCGCCCACACCGTCCCGTCTCATGAACGGTCTTTCCCTGCATTATTACGTACATCCGGACGGATGGGATGAAAAGGGAAGCGCAACAAAGTTTGACGAGAAAACCTGGTTTAAAACCATGGCTAAGGCCCTCTATATGGAAGAACTGGTTACCCGTCACGGCGCGATTATGGATCAGTATGATCCGGAGAAAAAAATCGGCCTGATCGTGGACGAATGGGGCGACTGGTTCGATGTGGAGCCGGGCACAAATCCGGGCTTTTTATATCAGCAGAACACCATGCGTGATGCACTGGTTGCCGGAATCACGCTGGATATTTTCAACAAGCACTGCGACAGGGTAAAGATGGCCTGCATCGCCCAGATGGTGAACGTACTGCAGTCCGTAATCCTGACGGAAGGCCCTAAAATGCTCAAGACTCCCACCTATCATGTATTCCATATGTATAAATACCATCAGGATGCGGATCTGGTGGAAAGCTATATTGAAGGGCTGAAGGAAGTGGGAGAGGATGAAATCCGCGTTCCTTCCCTTCATGAATCCGTATCCGTATCCGCAGACGGGACCGTCAACCTGACTCTGAATAACCTTTCCGTGACGGAGGAGAGCGAGGTGGAGGTAAGCTTTGCAGAATTGAAGCCCTCCAGTGTTACTGCCAGCATCCTTACGGAAAAAATGGATGCCTATAACACCTTTGAAGAACCGGATCGCGTGAAGGAAGTGGAATTCACCAATTATGAGATTACGGAAAACGGCGTGAAATTCAGCGTTCCCGCATCAAGCGTGGTACTGCTTCGCATCCGTTAAGCAAAGGAAAGCAGGCAGGAGCGGCTATGGAAACAGACGGTAAAAAGCATTGCCTGAAATGTCTTCTCCGGGAGATGGATCAGGATGCATATTTTCAAAACCTGCATGATTACATTGCCAACCTGGATGAGGATATCAAAGCGGACGGCGTGCTTTATGAAGAAAGGCTCGCCGTCTGCAAGCAGTGTGACATGCTACTTCAGGGGATGTGCAGGGCCTGCGGCTGCTTTGTGGAGCTGCGGGCCGTGATTGCTGTGAACAGCTGTCCCTATGACAAGTGGTGAGATGTAACAGTCCGAACGGTTACGGGGGCTGCAAAACAAAAGGAAGCTGTGCCAGACAGGCTTGACGCGGCGGAAGAAAAAAGGAATTTCCGCGGGGGTAGAGAATGCTTCATATCAAATCACTGGAGGAGGGGCTGGATATTTTTAAGGCCCTTGGCTCCGACATCCGTATAGAAATCATCAGAATCCTTCTTGAAAACAGGGATATGAATATGAATGAGCTGGCCTCCAGGCTTAAGATTACCAACGGGGCGCTGACCAGCCATGTGAGGAAGCTGGAGGAATGCGGCATTATTACCGTAACCAGCGAGTCGGCAGGGCATGGCAACCAGAAGAAGTGCTCAGTAGCCCTGGATAAAATTCTGATAGAGGTGGACAGCCCCGCACAGAATAAGAATGTATATGATACGGATTTGAAGGTGGGGCATTTTACCGGCTTTGAGGTGTATCCCACCTGCGGGATGGCATCGGCGTCAGCGTTGATTGGAGAAGTGGACGATATCAGGTATTTTGCCCATCCGGACAGATATAACGCAGATATTCTGTGGTTTACCAAAGGATATGTGGAATATGTGATACCCAATTTTATCCCCTTCGGAAATAAAATTAATCAGATATCGGTATCCCTGGAGCTGGGAAGCGAGGCTCCGGGGGTGAATAATGTATGGCCGTCGGATATCAGTTTTTACCTGAATGACGTACTGCTGGGAAAATGGACTTCCCCGGGGGATTTCGGGGATGTAAGAGGCGTATTCACGCCGGACTGGTGGTATCCCAACTGGAACCAGTACGGCCTGCTTAAGTTCCTTGTCATTAATGATAAAGGGACCTTCATTGACGGGATTCAGATTTCCAAAGTTGATATCAGCCGTTTTCACCTGGACTATAGGAGCAATATCCGCCTCCGCTTCGCCGTGGACGAAGCTTCGGAGCATGTGGGCGGCCTGACGATATTCGGGAAATCATTCGGTAACTACAACCAGGATATTCATGTGAAGATGAGCTACAGTGAACCGGAGGAATAAGCGCTTTAATAAAGCAGAATTGTTGGAAACGTTTTTGCGCGGAGGCAGCTGTTGTTCGCAGAAAATCACCTTTCAATAAAAAAACAGTCCAAATATTCAAAAAATATATGGATAGGGAGGCCGAAGATTTCCGGCTTCCCTTTTTTGTTGCCGGAACACTCCCAGTACTGTACTGGAAAAATGTTTCTGTAGTTTCTCGGATGAAAAATATCCTCCTGAAATGCCTGGCTTGTCTGCCGCCGCAACCATTTTTTTATTTATCACTAAAATCATTTATTTGCTCCCACCAAGTTTCTTCTTGACACACTCATTTTACTGGAGTAGAATAAAAATATATTCTACTGGAGTAAAATGAAAGATAATGAAAGGCATATCATTTTTACTCCGCTTGCAAAAATTAATGACAGCGCGGAAGTATGCGCAGACAGGAGTGGATATGAACGGAAAATTATTTGATTCGGAACGCCGGGTAATGGAATGTCTCTGGGACGAGGGAGATCTTTCTGCCAAGGAGATCGCGGAGCGTCTGAATAAGAAGGTTGGCTGGAGCAAGACCACCACCTATACCATCATCAGGAAATGTGTGGAAAAAGGAGCGGTTGCCCGTAAAGAACCGGGATTTATCTGCCATGCGCTTCTCAGCAGGGAAAGCGTAAGGGAACAGGAAACGGAAGAACTGATCCAGCGGAATTACGACGGTTCGGCGGATCTCCTGGTAGCCTCCCTTTTGGGGAACAGGAAGCTTTCCTCTGAGGAAATCAGCCGGATGAAGGAAATGATTGAAAAGTGGAGGTGACGTCATGGATGTATTGGTCAAAATGAGCGTAAGCGGGGCGGTATTGATAGCGGTAATCGTCATCGTCCGCGCTCTGGCAGTCAACCGGCTGCCGAAAAAGGCTTTTCTGTGGCTTTGGGCCGCTGCATTTTTCTGCCTGATGATTCCGGTAAGGCTTCCGTCGCCTATAAGCGTTTACAGGCCGTCGGGACAGCTGGAACGGCTGGCAGTCCGCCCGGGGCTGCTTTTGTCGGAGGCTGCGGGCCAGGCGGCGTCTGAAGCTTCGGGGGCCGCGGCGGTAATGGCGTCACATTTGTCCGTCTGGCATGGGATCTGGATTGCCGGGGCGGTATTGCTGGCAGCTTTCTTCCTTGTGGGACACCTGCGGGGCCGCAGGGTTTACAGTGCGTCGCTGCCTGTGGAACAGCCCTTCGCCAAGGCCTGGCTGGAAGAAAACCGCATCAGGCGGCCGGTACAGATACGGTATTCAGACAGAATTGAATCACCGCTGACTTATGGTTTTTTGTGGCCGGTACTTCTGGTTCCTGCGGATATGGACTGGGCGGATGAGGAAACGGCGGCTTTTATTCTGTCTCATGAAATGTCCCATATCCGAAGATTTGATGCGTTTACCAAATGGCTTCTGGCGGCGGCGCTGTGTATACACTGGTTTAACCCGCTCGTATGGGCCATGTATATTCTTGCCAACAGGGATTTGGAGCTGGCCTGTGACGAGGCGGTAATCAGGCAGTACGGAATGCAGGCCTGTCCCTCCTACGCGCTGGCGCTCCTTGGCATGGAGGAGAAGAGGAACCGTCTGTCCCCGCTGGCTTCCAGCTTCAGCAAAAGTGCCCTGAAGGAACGGATTGAAGCCATCATGAAGGCGAAAAAGCTGACGAAAGGAAGCATTGCGGCGGCCCTCGTGGTTGTGGCGGCGGTTATCAGTATTTTTGCCACCGCCGGAATTGGTTCAAATCGCCCGGCTGTCAGAATCGAGAATATGGATAAGGAGCCGGTAGCGGAGGCCGAAGAAAACAGTCATACGCTGAAAAATACCTTATACCAGGAGTATGGCTGGGAAGACAGATACGACCGGGATTATCCGATGGAAAAAGAAGGCTATACACAGGAGGAGTACGATAAGCTCATGAAGGCATTAAAGCCGGAGGGCTATGAGGAAATGTCCATCGCCGCATTCAACAGCTTTATTAACAAGGCGCTTACGGAGGATGAAAAAGGGAGGGACGGCCTGTATTATCTGTTTGAACAGGTGGCTTCTTATATAGAAAATACAGATCCGAATGCGGGATATCTGCGTAATACGATACCTGCTTCGCTGGAGGAATACCAGACCCGCCTGAACGAGGTATATTCCGGGAAACAGATGGATCCTCAGTTTTCAGCAACGGCGGAGGCTGTCAGGACGGAGGACGTTTTTGGTGATGCGTATCCGGCAGGAGGGCTGTGGCTGGAATATTCCTTCACCTACCGGATTCTGGATCAGGACAGCCTGACCGTAGGAGAACGGGATGCTTTCCTGCAGCAGGTGATGCAGGCGGCACAGACTCTGCTGGAAGAGGAACAGGAGCAGGGGCATACGGAACAGGAATTCCAGGCCCTTCTTGACACGGCGGGAAAAGAGCTTGCCAATGAAAAAATCGGTTTTACGGGCTGCGAAGTAAATTATCTGGAGAAAGAATAAAATGTGCGCTAAAGCGCACGGATAGGAGCAAAGCTGAAAGAAAGACGCTTTCAGCTCCCTGAATAAAAGGTGCGCTAAAGCGCACAGATAGGAGCAAACATGAAGAACAGAAAAGCAGCGGGCGCGGCTGCCCTGGCCGTTGTGCTTTCCATACTGCTGACCGCCTGTGCATCCTCGCCGGGGACCTCCGGAAAACTGGAGATAGATCCGGAACAAACCGCGCAGGCTGATAGCGCGGCGGACAGCAGTGCAACAGGACAGACAGAGGAACAAACCGCGCAGCCGGAGACGGAACAGGCCGGGAGCGGGGAAGCGCCGGATACCTGGACGGGCAGCACAGGCTACCGTCCGGGCCGGAACAGTTTTTTCTTTAGAAGCGGCAAATATAAATATACGGAAACAGACTATGCGCTGATACAGTCCTTCCATACGGCGGACTATGGACAAATGAGTGTGGAGGAGTTCAACCGCATGGTCATGGACTGGGATGACGAGGAGGCATATCACAGGACGGAGGAAAGCTTTCAGCGCATTTTTACCACCCTTGAGGAAGAGGACGCCCTTTATGGCTTTGTCCATGGAACGCTGTCCAATACATGGGACGAATGTGACCGCAGGCATTATGAAACGTGTCAGCAGGAAAAAAATCCCTGGCATTCAGGGGAAGCATATTGTGAAACCTATGGAGATGTTTTTGGGGATGAGGTGCTGCTTACCGGAGCCTATTGTGATATTTCATATGATTATGAAATCCCGGATACATCAGCCATAACAGTGGAACAACGCGACAGCCTGCTGGAAAACATCGATAAGGAAATGCAGACGTTTCTGGAAAAACAGGATGCCGGGAAGCTGAAGGATGAAAAAAACATGGAAAAAACGCTGGATGACGAGCTGGGCCGTATCCTGGAGAAGCTGGAGGGCGGCCTGGCCTGGGGCGGACAGAAGGAAATCTGCTATTATTGGGACAGCAGATATGATGAGTGGGACGATTCAAAGGACTGGGAGGATGAGGAGGACGAAGAAGAAAAGTATACGCCTCAGGAAAAATACGACCTTGTGCTGAAAGCCCTGAAACCGGACGGCTATGAAAAGATGTCCCTGGCTGAATTCAACCGGAAGACCCATGCGGCATTATCGGAATATGACGAGATTATGGATATTTCTTATTTATATGAAATGGTTTTGATGGAGCTGGAGGAAGAGCAGAGCCGGATTACCAATAAGACGGATGCCGATGTGAAATTCCTGCAGACCACGGTCAGCAACTCCATGGATGAATATTATGCTGCAGAAAGGTCACTGTATGCCAGGAAACAAATCGATCCCGAATATGCCGTGTCCATCAACGCTTCCCGAAAGGAGGATGTATACGGCGATGAAGTTGTGGTGGAGCTGGCGGAAGGCTATTATTCCTTTACCTACCATATCCTGGATGCGGATAAACTCACCGTTGCCGAAAGGGATAAGTTCCTGGAGGATGTGGTTTCAGAGGTACAAAAACGGGTGGACAATGCGGATCGTGGACAGAAGCTGGATGAAGCCTTCCTGAAAAAGACGATTGACGAGGCCGGAAAAGCCGCGGGGAACGCATATATCGAATATACAGGCTGCACCATTGATTATATGGAACAGTACGAATGGGATTAAATACGGATACAGCTATAATAATGAAGTGATAAAAATAAAATATACAAACAATACAGCCCGGGGGCCTTGCCCCCGGGCTGTGCTGCTTGCTATACCTCAGATTACCCCATAACTGCAGTTACATGATACTCTTTCTTGCCTTCTACGAAAGGAACCACATTTCCTTCGATAGTTTCTCCGTCTACGATAAGGGAGGAAACACCTTTTTCCAGATGGCCGGGGTTCTTTACCTCAATATGATAAACTGCGCCGCGGAAACGTCTGGTGATGGTGAAATCACCGAAATCTGCGGGCACGCAGGGATTGATGCAAAGACCGTCCAGGCTGGGCTGGATACCCAGGATATACTGGGAAATATTCACGAAGGTCCAGGCAGCGGTGCCGGTGAGCCAGCTGTTCTTGGCTTCGCCGAAGGTTGCCGCGTCGCGGCCGGCGATCATCTGGGAATAGCAGTAAGGCTCGGTCCTGTGGATTTCACTGATTCCCTCCAGATAAGCGGGACAGGTCTTTTTGTATATTTCAAACGCCCTGCCGCCTCTTCCGATAACGGTTTCCGCGATGGATACCCAGGGATTGTTATGGCAGAAAATACCTGCGTTTTCCTTGTATCCCGGCGGATAGGAGGTGATTTCGCCAAGCTCCAGATGATAACGGGTATAGGCGGGCTGCAGAAGCATGATGCCGTACTTGCTGTCCAGCCGCTCCTTTACGCTGTCAAGCGCCTGCTGCGCCTTGCCTTCCTTAACACCCACGCCTGCCAGGACGCAGAAGCCCTGAGGCTCTATGAAAATCTGTCCCTCTTCACATTCGGAGGAGCCCACCTTCTGGCCATAAGCATCATAAGCGCGCAGGAACCAGTCTCCGTCCCAGCCGGCCTGAAGAAGCGTGTCATACATGGCGGCTACCTCCCTGCGGGCATCCTCGGCAATCTCCTTTTTGCCAAGGCTTTCTGCGATCGCAGCGTATTCCTCTCCGTATTTTACGAACATGCCGCCGATGAAAACAGATTCCGCAACAGGCCCCTCGCTGGGGCCGAAGGTCTGGAAGGATTCTCCGGGCTGTGCGGAGAAGCAGTTCAGGTTCAGACAGTCGTTCCAGTCAGCGCGGCCAATGAGGGGAAGCCCGTGAGGACCCTTATGGGTTACGGTAAAACGGAAGGAGCGGGTCAGATGCTCAAACAGGGTGCCTTCGCCGCCGTCGTCAAAGGTTACCACCTCATCCAGAATTGAAAAATCTCCGGTTTCTTTAATATAAGCGCTGGTGCCCGCAATCAGCCACAGAGGGTCGTCATTGAAGCCGCCGCCGATATCCGCATTTCCTTTTTTGGTAAGCGGCTGATACTGATGATAGGTGCTGCCGTCGCCAAACTGTGCGGAGGCGATATCCAGGATACGTTCCCTGGCCCGTTCGGGAATCAGATGCACGAAGCCCAGCAGATCCTGACAGGAATCACGGAAGCCCATGCCGCGGCCGATGCCGGATTCATAATAGGAAGCGCTGCGTGACATGTTAAAGGTTACCATACACTGATACTGGTTCCAGATATTTACCATGCGGTTGACTTCTTCACAGCCGGACTGGATCTGATATCCGGAAAGCAGCTCCTGCCAGTATTCCTTAAGCTGTGCATAAGCTTTTTCCACATCATCGTCGGACTGATAACGGGAAAGCAGCTCGTGAGCTTTTGTTTTGTTGATGATGCCGGGAGCTTCCCATTTTTCTTCCTCTTTGTTTTCCACATAAGCCAGGACGAAAATAAAGGAGCGGCTTTCGCCGGGAGCCAGGGTGACATTGATCTGGTGGGAAGCGATGGGGGACCAGCCGTGGGCAACGGAATTGGAAGCCTTGCCGTTCATGACAACCGCCGGATCGGAGGGGCTTCTGTAGGCGCCCAGGAAGGCGTCCCTGCTGGTGTCAAAACCATCCACCGGACAGTTGACGGAATAAAGCGCATAATGGTTGCGGCGCTCTCTGTACTCTGTTTTATGATAAATGGTGGAGCCTTCAATCTCCATTTCCCCGATGCTTAAATTCCGCTGGAAATTCTTCATGTCATCGTCCGCATTCCACAGACACCATTCCACATAAGAAAACAGGGAAAGCTCTTTCGCCGCGCTTCCGTTATTGGTCAGGACCAGACGGCTGACCTCGCAGGAATCATTCAGCGGAACAAAGGAAAGCACCTGGGCGCTGACCTGGTTCAGGCTGCCGGTAAAACGGCTGTAGCCCAGGCCGTGGCGGCATTCATAGGAATCCAGAGTGCGTTTCACAGGCTGCCAGCCCGGATTCCACACATCCGCGCCGTCTTTGATATAGAAATACTGACCATTGTTGTCATAAGGCACGTTATTGTAACGATACCGGGTCAGACGCAGAAGCTTGGCGTCCTTATAAAAGGAATAGCCTCCGCAGGTATTGGAAACCAGTGTAAAGAAATCCTTGCAGCCCAGATAATTGATCCAGGGCAGCGGTGTTTCGGGGGTGGTGATGACATATTCACAGCTGGCGTCATCAAAAAAACCGTATTTCATGCTTGACCTCTCATTCCGCCGTCATCCGGCAAATAATAATCCTGTTTTGCAGCCGCGCCTTATTTCCATGGCCGTCTGCTTCCCTGCTATGTTTACGAAAACGATTAAGTAACGGAGTGGAAAATCCTCCTGTAGTTTGGATTATATAGAATACCCCGGGCATTTTCAAGAGGGAAAACCTAAAATTATAAAATTTTACCGGCCTTCATGCAGGTTCCTGTTCCCACGGAATAAAGAGAGGGTGAAGGCAGCGGAAGAATAAAAAGAAAAACAGCTTGGAGAAAATGTATATTTTTTATAGGTTCTTTTGGTTATATATAACAAAAATAGGCAAGGTTACGGAAAAAGAAAAAGTTGCTATTGAATTACCCTGTAAAAATGATATATGATAGTATTGCGAAAACGATTAAGGTAAGTAGAACGGCGGAAGGGCAACAATTTGACCAGGACTGGACGGTTTCGGCGGAAGGGCACAAGCCAGTCCCGCCTGCACTGTTACAGCAAAAGGAGAGTGGCATATGGTTTCCATGAAAGATATCGCAGAAGCCTGCGGCGTTTCCGTGGCGTCCGTGAGCAAGGCGCTCAATAACCATACCGATATCGGAGAAGAGACCAGGCAGCTGATCCGCCGGACGGCAAAGGAAATGGGATACTTCCCCAATTCCGTAGCCAGGGCCCTGAAAACGAACAGAAGCTATAACCTGGGCGTCCTGTTTACCGACGAGGCGAACAGCGGGCTGACCCATGATTACTTTGCCAGCGTGCTGGAAAGCTTCAAGGAAACAGCGGAAAAAAATGATTATGACATCACCTTTGTCAACCGGAACCGGGAACGGCGCAGGAAAATGACCTATCTGGAGCATGTCCGATACAGAGGCTTCGACGGCGTGGTCATCGCCTGTGTGGATTTTGAGGACCCGGAGGTGGCCCAGCTGGTGGCCAGCGACATTCCGGTGGTCACTATCGACCATATTTTCAACAACAGGATTGCCGTGATGAGCGACAACGTGAAGGGCATGCAGTCGCTGCTGCGTTATATTTACAGCTGCGGGCACAGGCGCATTGCCTATATCCACGGGCATCCCTCTTCGGTTACAGGCAGCCGTCTGTCTTCCTTTTACAAGACGGCGGAGGAGCTGGGGCTTAAGGTGCCTGATGAATATGTGCTGGAGGCAGGCTACCGGGATACCGACGGGGCCGCGGCGGCGACGCAGCAGCTTCTCGCGCTTCCCTGCCCGCCCACCTGCATCCTGTATCCGGATGATTTTGCCTGCCTGGGCGGCATGAATATGCTTCGGGAAAAAGGCCTGCGCATTCCGGAGGACATTTCCATCGCGGGCTACGACGGCCTGCGCATCGGACGGCACATGGATCCGAAGCTGACCACCCTGAAGCAGGATACGCAGAAGCTGGGAGGCTATGCTGCCGAAAAGCTTATCAGCCTCATTGAACACCCCAAAACCAGCGTGCCCGAAATCCTTGTGGTGGAAGGCGAAGTTTACGAAGGCAGATCAGTAGGGAATATCGGATAATTTTTTTAAAAAAGAAAGAGAGGAAAAGAACATGAAATTTACGGAAGGGTATTGGCTGCGCAGCGAGAAAGCGAACATTCTTTACGCATCACAGGCCTATGAGGTTCAGGAAATCCCCGGCGGCATGCGTGTGCTGGCTCCGGTGGGCTATATCAGCTCCAGGGGCGCCACGCTGAACATGCCTACGATCACAGTGGAGTTCACCGCGCCCATGGAGAACATCATAGCAGTGAGAGCCTGGCATCACGAGGGCTATGAAAAAAGAGAGCCTGTCTGCCCCAAGCATCCCCAGGCACAGGCTGTACAGGTGGAAATCGGCGAAGAAGAAGCCGTAATGACCGCAGGAAAGGTTTCCGTGCACGTAAACCTGAAGGAATGGGGCTACCATTTCGAGGCGGACGGCAAGGTGCTGACAAGATGCGGCTTCCATAACCTTGGCTATGCGCGCTGGGACAGGACGCCGTCCACCATGTTCCCCGCGGACAATTATATGATGGAAAACGGAAAGCCTTATATGGTGAACGAGCTGTCCCTGCAGGTAGGCGAAAACGTATACGGCTTCGGCGAACGTTTTACCTCTTTTGTGAAAAACGGACAGGTAGTGGACACCTGGAACGAAGACGGCGGCACCGCTTCCCAGGTTGCCTACAAGAGCGTACCTTTCTATATGACCAACAAGGGCTACGGCATTTATGTGGACCATACAGACAATGTTTCCTTTGAGGTTGCCAGTGAAAAAGTGGAATATGTGGGCTTTTCCGTACCCGGTGAAGAACTGAAATACTGCTTTATCTACGGCCCCACACCCAAGGAAATCCTCAATGCCTATACCTCCTATACCGGACGCCCCGCGCTTCCTCCGGCATGGAGCTTCGGCCTTTGGCTGTCCACCTCCTTTACCACCAACTATGACGAAGAGACAACCAGCTCCTTTATCCAGGGAATGGCCGACAGGGATATCCCCTTAAGCGTATTCCATTTTGACTGCTTCTGGATGAAGGAATTCCAGTGGTGTGATTTTACCTGGGACAAGAGAGTGTTCCCCGACACCGAAGGAATGCTGAAAAGATATCATGACAGAGGCCTGAAGATCTGCGTATGGATTAACCCCTACATCGCACAGGGAACCCCCTTCTTTAAGGAAGGCGCCCAGAACGGCTATCTTGTAAAAAGAGCGGACGGCAGAGGCGTATGGCAGACCGACAACTGGCAGGCCGGCATGGGACTGGTTGATTTCACCAACCCGGATGCCTGCAGATGGTATGCGGATAAGCTGAAGACCCTGCTGGATATGGGCGTTGACTGCTTTAAAACAGATTTTGGCGAAAGAGTTCCCGTGGATGTGGAATGGTTCGACGGAAGCGACCAGGGAAGCATGCACAATTACTATACCTACCTGTACAACCAGTGCGTATTCAACCTGCTGAAGGAAGTGAAGGGAGAAGGCGAAGCCGTCCTCTTTGCAAGAAGCGCGGCGGCGGGCGGACAGCAGTTCCCCGTCCACTGGGGCGGCGACTGCTCCGCGAATTATCCGTCCATGGCGGAAACACTGCGCGGCGGCCTTTCCTTTGCCATGTCCGGCTTCTCCTTCTGGAGCCATGATATTTCCGGCTTCGAAAGCACCGCGACACCGGACCTGTACAAAAGGTGGGCGGCCTTCGGACTGCTTTCCTCCCACAGCAGGCTTCACGGTTCAGGAAGCTACAGAGTGCCGTGGGTGTTTGACGATGAGGCAAGCGATGTGGTACGCTTCTTCTCCAAACTGAAATGTACCCTGATGCCCTACCTGTACGCAAAGGCTGTGGAAGCCCATGAAGACGGCACGCCCATGATGCGCCCCATGGTATTCGAATACCCCTGCGACCCGGTGGCGGCATACCTGGAAACCCAGTATATGCTGGGTGATGCACTGCTGGTAGCCCCGGTTCTCAGAGAGGACAAAAAGGTACAGTACTACCTGCCTGAAGGAAGATGGACGGATTACTTTACCGGCGAGGTAAAAACAGGCGGCCGTTACTACGAAGGCGAGTACGATTACTTCTCCCTGCCTTTGTATGTAAAGGAAAACACCCTGCTTGCCACAGGCGCGGTAAACGACAGGCCCGACTACGACTACAGGGACGGCGCAACCCTTCACCTGTATGAGCTGGCTGACGGCGCTTCCTGTACCTGCCGCATGGTAGACGTAAAGGGTGCAGACGTATGCGCCATTACCGCAGAAAGAAAAGGCGGCGTTTACAGCTTTAAGGCGGACGGGGACATGAAAGGCCTCACCGTGATCCTCCACGGAATCTGTGCGGAAGGCGTAAAAGCAGAAAATGCACAGATACACACCGATTCTGTAAGCGGCTGTGTATCCGCAGCAATCGGCACAAGCACCCGCGAAGTCAAAATAACCGTTGAATAAAACAGAAATTTACACACAGCCTGGCCGGCAACCCATTACCGGCCAGGCTGTTTTTAGTTTTTTTTAATCCTTTTTTCATAAACCGTTTCCTTGTAATATACGTCCTTGTGGGGTATGATACGAATAGAAAGCAAAATAAGGAGAAAAAACAGATGACAAAATCAGAATTCCTGGACGCTCTGCGGCGTGCGCTGAACGGGAATATGGCGGCTGCATCCGTAGACGATAACATCAGATTTTATGACAGCTATTTTTATACAGAAGAAACAAAAGGAAGAAGTGAGGCGGAAATCCTTTCCGAGCTGGGAGATCCCAGGATTCTTGCCAGAACCCTGATAGATGCGGCTGACCGCGCAGGAGACGCCTACGCCCACGAAGCCAACGAGACACAGTTCAGGGGCGCATCAGGCACAGGCCCCCAGGATTCCTTCAATGAAGAAACCTTTACCCGGAGAGGTGCCGGCACCGTCCATAAGGTACGCATGCCCGGCTGGCTCATAGCCATCCTTGTCCTCATGGCAGTGGTAGTGGTTATCAGCGTGGTAGGCTCCCTCATGTGGGCTATTCTCCCCTACCTCATTCCCATCATCCTGGTAATCTACATCGTAAAGCTCATCCGACGAAATTAAAAATAAAAAAATTCTTTGCATAAAAAAATGATTTTTTCAAATACTACTCCTGTAACAAAAATGAATCAGGAGGTTTACAATTATGTCTAAGAATGATTACAACCAGAACAACCAGAACAGTGAAAAGCAGAACCAGCAGAACAAGTCTGAGAATTCCAGCAGCAACAGCCAGAAGAATCAGAACCAGAACAAGAACAGCTACTCTGACTGCCACGACAACAACAGCAGCAACAGCAACAACAACAATAACAGCAATAACAGCAACAACAATAACAACAGCAAAAACAGCAGCAAAGAAAACAACTACTAATCAGTACACCTGAAAAGTAATCTCCGCCGCCCAAGCCCAACCGCAAAGGCCCGGCGGAGCTTAAAAACTGCAAAAAGCCGGGAAGCCCTGTGTAACCACACACCGCTTCCCGGTTTTTTATTTATTTCTCGGCCTTTTTTATCAGCGGCCTGCCACTACCCCAGGAATGAATCATTGCGCGTGGGCTGTCCGGGGATGCGGCGAGGGCTTTGAGGGGCGGACGGTGGGAGGGAGGGGCGCGGGGGTTTTTCAGGCTGCATATCAGACCATGGAGATGAGACTTAAACATTGTGGAAGGCTTTCCTGACACAATGTTTTGCCAAGGCTCATCGCAATGCCCGGTCTGACTGCAGCCTGAAAAACCCCCGCGCCCCTCCCTCCCACCGTCCGCCCCTCAAAGCCCTATGCCGCACACCCCGGACAGCCCACGCGCAATGATTCATTCCGTCCTCCCGCCACTTATGACAAAATTTCATTGACGCAGTGGAGAAATAAACGTAATATATAGCTATGAGAAAATTTGAGCTGATAGCCCCATGCCACTTTGGCCTGGAGGCAGTATTAAAAAAAGAAATTATTGACCTGGGATATGACGTAACGCTGGTGGAAGACGGGAGAATCACCTTTTTCGGAGATGAGGAGGCGGTGAGCCGTGCAAATGTATTCCTGCGCAGCGCGGAGCGTATTCTGATTAAGGTGGGAAGCTTTCATGCGGAAACCTTTGAAGAGCTGTTCCAGGGAACAAGGAGCCTCCCCTGGGAGGAATTTATCCCGTCGGACGGGAAGTTCTGGGTAGCCAAGGCGGCCAGCGTGAAAAGTAAGCTGTTCAGCCCCTCGGATATCCAGTCAATTATGAAAAAGGCCATGGTGGAGCGTCTGAAGGGCGTCTATCATGTGAGCTGGTTTGAAGAGGACGGCGCGCCTTTCCCTGTCCGCGTTTTCCTGATGAAGGACGAGGTGACTGTGGGACTGGATACCACAGGGGAATCCCTGCATAAACGGGGCTACCGGAAGCTGACGGCCAAGGCTCCCATTGCGGAGAACCTGGCGGCCTCGCTGATTATGCTCACCCCCTGGAGAGGGGACCGGATTCTGGTGGATCCCTTCTGCGGAAGCGGCACTTTTCCCATTGAGGCGGCCATGATGGCGGCTTCCATGGCGCCCGGCATGAACCGCAGCTTTACCGCCGAGGAATGGCCCTCGGTGGTGGGAAAGAGGAATTGGTATGATGCCGTGGACGAGGCGCGGGAAATGGTGGATCTGCAGATCGAAACCGATATCCAGGGCTACGATATTGATGATGCCATGGTTTCCATTGCCAGGGAAAACGCCAAGCTGGCTGGAGTGGACAAGCTGATCCATTTCCAGCGCCGCCCGTTATCCCAGCTGAGCCATCCGAAGAAGTACGGCTTCCTCATTACCAACCCGCCTTACGGCGAGCGCCTTGAGGAAAAGTCAGCGCTTCCCGCCCTCTATAAAGAGATTGGGGAGCGGTATGCGTCGCTGGATTCCTGGTCCATGTATCTGATTACCGCTTATGAGAATGCGGAACGGGACATCGGCAGGAAAGCGGATAAGAACAGGAAAATTTATAATGGAATGATGAAGACCTATTTTTACCAGTATATGGGTCCCAAGCCGCCCAGGCGGCAGAATTTACCGGATGGAAGGTAAGAAGCATGAGCAGAAGAATTATTTTTGCAACGGGAAATGAAGGAAAAATGCGGGAAATCCGCATGATATTAGGAGATCTGGACCTGCAGGTGCTGTCCATGAAGGAAGCGGGCATTGATATAGACATCGTGGAGGACGGAACCACCTTTGAAGAAAATGCGCTGATTAAGGCAAGGGCGGTGGCGGCCTGTGCAGGCAGGGACGACATTGTGCTGGCGGATGATTCCGGCCTGGAAATTGATTACCTGAATGGGGAGCCCGGCATTTACTCTGCAAGATACATGGGGGAGGATACCTCCTACCGCATTAAAAATGCCAATCTCATCGGCAGGCTGGAGGGCGTCCCCAAAGAAAAAAGGACGGCCCGGTTCGTATGCGCCATTGCGGCCGTACTGCCGGAGGCGGCAGAGGGAATCGTAGTAAGAGGAGTGATAGAAGGATATATCGGCTGGGAAGAGAAAGGCACCAATGGTTTTGGCTATGATCCCATCTTTTATGTGGATGAATACGGCTGCTCTACGGCAGAGCTGGACAGCGAGACGAAGAACAGCATCAGCCACAGAGGCAATGCGCTGCGCCTGATGAAGGAGCGGCTTGCCGGGATCCTGTAAGGATCCGGATACCAATGAGGAAAGAAGGTGCCATTAGATGAGGGTACTGATAATCAGCGATACTCATCGCAGAGATGACCGTTTTCTGGAGCTGATCAAACGAGTGAAGCCAATAGACATGCTCATACACTGCGGTGATTCTGAGGGAAGCGAAGACCTTTATCTGGAGTATGCGGGCTGCCCGGTGGAAATCGTGTCAGGGAATAATGATTTTTTTACGGATTTGCCCCGGGAGAAGGAATTCCAGCTGGGAAAATATAAGGTGTGGCTTACGCATGGACACAACTATTATGTATCCATGGGGAATTCCATGCTGAAGGAAGAGGCGCAGGCAAGAGGCGTTGACATTGTTATGTACGGCCATACGCATAAGCCTGTCATTGATATGGAAAAGGATATCACGGCGATCAATCCCGGCAGCCTTTCCTTTCCCCGCCAGGAGGGCAGAAGGCCTTCCTATATCCTGATGGAGCTGGATAAGGACGGACAGGCCCACTATCATCTGAATTATCTGTAAAAAACCGATGTAAAAAATTTTGTAAAAAAACTGGAAAAAAATTTGGAAATAGTGTTGACATCGGTCAAAAGGTATTATATAATAACTTCTGCGTCACGGCTAAGGGTGAGCAGAAAACGGGGTGTGGCTCAGCTTGGCTAGAGCGCCTGGTTTGGGACCAGGAGGTCGCAGGTTCGAATCCTGTCACCCCGATTTAATCCAGACACCAATATGCGGGTGTAGTTCAATGGTAGAACACCAGCCTTCCAAGCTGGATACGTGGGTTCGATTCCCATCACCCGCTTACGGCGAATTACCCGCTTGCGGGAAAGGAACCGTTTGAATACGCAGCTGGCTTTCAGCCAGATTGTCCTTTGCTTTTCAGAGCGGACAAGCGTATTCCGGCAGGTTTATCTACAGATGAATCTGCAATGCATTAGTCAGAATAGCCCTGTCGCATTATTGCCAGGCGTTCCCGTAATATGTGTTCGTAGCTCAGCTGGATAGAGCAACGGCCTTCTAAGCCGTGGGTCGGGGGTTCGAATCCCTTCGAGCACGTTAGTGGTTATGAGATTTCTCATAATCCATATGGTGGGTATAGCGCAGTTGGTTAGCGCGCCAGATTGTGGCTCTGGAGGCCAAGGGTTCGAATCCCTTTATCCACCTTCTTGGGCTATCGCCAAGCGGTAAGGCACAGGACTTTGACTCCTGCATTCGCTGGTTCGAATCCAGCTAGCCCAGTTGCAGAATGCTGAAAAGGAATCTTCCTCAATGGTTCTTTTTTTTATTCTCTTTTATGGGAATGAATAATTTTTACAACACAGGGCATCTTAATTGAAAATGGTATGGAGCACTAGCTCAGTCGGTAGAGCACCTGACTTTTAATCAGGTTGTCG
>NZ_QVLV01000021.1:0-111174 GCF_003435485.1 Eisenbergiella massiliensis | reverse complement strand
ACTGATTAAAACAGCGCTGTGCGCCGCCTTTTCAGCGGCGAACAAGTCGCACGGTTATAGTGCATGGATTTAGAAAAATCAATGCTGTTAAAAATCTTGATCTTATACCCCCGCCGCTGTAAAAAGCGGCCCACCTGGGAGAGCACCCCGCCCTTGGGGTCTACCACCACAAAAGAGGAATGAGCCTGGAGGAGCTGGGGCGTGAGCCAAAACCGGGTTTTGCCGGAGCCGGACGAGCCGATGACACAGCAATTCAAATTCCGGGCGTTGGCCGGATTTTTCGGGCGCGTGTTCATGGTAAGAAATTCCGTCCCGGTGAGAATGACGTTATTCTCAAACTTGGGATCGACAAAGGGCATTATATCCTTTTCCGTCCCAAAACGGGCGGAGCCATACTCCTCATCCCGGCGGTACTTTTTGGCGTTTTTGCTTTTCGTGTAGATCAGCAGGCGGAACGCCGCCGCGCCCCCAATGCCAACGAGCCAGTCAAAGAGAGCGAGCCCCGGCGCAAAGTCGGCAAAGGCCGGGCCAATGGTCTGGCCCAGCCCCATGAGCTTATGAGCAACATCCGCACCCGCCGCCAGCCGGTAGGCCGTCCCCATTTTCAGACAGGCCCACAGGATAAACAGATAGGGGATGTTGGGTATCAAATATTTTTTGAGCTTATCTGTCTTCACGGGCCGCCTCCTTTACTCGCTCTTTCTTCCGGGGCTTTTCCTTTGCAAGCTGATCCTCAGCCCGCTTGAGCTGTTCCCGGATGGGGACACGGCTGGACTTGGAACGCTTCAACAGGCGTTTGGAATATTCAGAAAAACAAGCTGTCACCGCGTCCGCCTGGCCGCTCTTGAAAAACAGCAGGTATTTGTCCGGCCCGGTTTTATAAAAGGCATAGTCCACATTGAAGCGGCGGGCCACCCGGTCAAACTGCCGGGGAACTTCAATTTCAATGCTGTTTGTGGCGGCTCCGTGGGCCATAAGCTGGCGCACCGTTTGTCTGCCGTGGGGCATCTGGTGCTCCCGGCGGGCCTTTGCAATTTTGCGGCCCGCCGCCTGGAGCGCCTGGGCCAGCACCCGCGCCGTCAGCTTGCTGGCCTTTATGGATAGTGCTATGGTACGTCTGGAAACATCCTCGTCAACCAGCTATATCCCTCCTTTCCCCGGCGCACTTTGGGACAAAGTGTCCCCAAGTGCCGCCGTTCTTTGGGCCCGGCGCGTTAATGGCGGCCCTGGCCCTTGACCGCCAAAATGCCGTCCAGGGTGGTCGCCGTGATCCCCAGCCGCTGGGCCACCGCAATATCATTTTTCATCGCCTCGGTGATAGAGTGGCCGCACACCACCAGCACACGGGAACGCCGGAGCAGGTCGCGGGCTATGTCGATGCCGTTCTTGTGCTCCTCCGGCACCGCATCATTGAGAAACAGGGGCAGATACAGCGCGGGGCAGACAGGCGAAAAGCCCGCCTCGTACACGATGCGGCAGTAACGCGCCGCCCGTTCCATGTTGTCATCGTCATCGCCGCACCATGCGGCGGTAATATAAGCAAGGGGTCGTTTCATCGTCAAAACCTCCGTAACTGAATTGTTGGGCCGGGTCAACCCTATCCCCCCGCCCTTTCCCTATCCAGGGAAAGGGCGCGGCTCTGGAGGATATACCCCCGCCGCGTGGCCGGAGATAGCACAGCCGGGGCAGGCCGTCAAGGGCAAGCCTCCGCAAGCGGCGGGGCGTTCCGCCCCCTTGACAGCCCACCTCCGACTGCGCTTTTTTATCCCCGGCGACGGGGGATATATCACCACAGAGCCCTGCTTTACCGGGGCCTGGCACCTTGGGACAAAGTGTCTCGACGCAAAGCCCCGTTACTTTTCCAGAGTGTTCTTTTTCTCCGGCTTTGCCAGTTCGGGCGGCTGTTTCTCTTTCCAGTCGTCCAGCAGGGCCATAATCTGTTCTTTCATTTTGGCGGGAGTGACCTCCTTGCCAAAATACTTCGACAGTTCAGATGTTGAAATAATCACGCCGCGATCCTCCTTCTTTTCTTCACTCAAAATTCCGTCAATCACATCGCCGTTGAGCTTGCCATCCTTATCAAGCTCCCGGAGCCGCTTTGCCTGGTTGACCGAGGGGGAGGACTGCTCCCCCTCAATGGAGACAGCGATCAACCGCTGGTGTTCCGGGCGGATATAGGACAGCTCCACCGCAGGCATAAAGCCCAGCTTTTTGGCGTCCGTCATATCCAGGAGCTCCGGGACAAGAGAATTAAGCCGGATATAACGCATGACTTTTTTATAGTTCATACCGTGATCCGCGCCCACAATCTCAACCGAGCGTTTCCCCAGGGCCTGCTCCTCCTGGCTGTTGCCGGGGCGGGCCCCCTGGTGCTTGATAGCCTCCACCTCCAAATCCAGCAGGCGGGCCAACTCGCTGGGGAGGGGCTCCCCGCGCTGTTTGTTGCTGTTCCGCATTTCCCGGACGGCTTCAAAGTCCGTCATGTTGCGGACAATACAAGGCATTTCATCCAGCCCGGCCCGTTCACTGCCATGATGACGGCGATGGCCCGCGATGATTTCATAACCCTGGCCGTCTTTTTCCGGGCGGACGGTGGCGGGGGTCATAACGCCATGCTCCTTGATCGTCCCCACCAAGTCATCCATCGCCTTATCGTCCTGCACCTTGTAGGGATGCTCCCGGAACGTGTGGAACGCATGGAGCTCGGACAATTTCAAATAGACAACCTTGCCCTCCTCAACCGGGCGGGGCGGCTCGGCTGGTGTAGGCGGCAGGTTGATCTCTGGGACAGGGGCCGCCGCAGCTTTGACGGGCCCGGCCTTGCCCTTTGGCGGAGACTTGGGCGGGGCCATTCCACCGGAGCCCTTTTCCGGGGTTTTCTTTTTACTTTGGGACACTTTGTCTCGCGTGGACGGCTGGGCCTCGGCGCGGGCCGCCTTGTCCCCTTTGGGTGGGCGGCCTGTGCGGGGCTTGGCCGTCTTTTCCGCTTTTGGAGACTTCGGCTCCGCCTGTTCCTTTGGCGGACGGCCCCGGCGCTTTTCCGGCTTTTCCGCTTCAACGGCGGGAGCCTTGCCGCCCTTATCATCACCCCGCACATCCGACAGGTTGATGACCTTACCAGACGGAGCAGGGCCGCCCTCGCCCATACCGGGGAGCGTCACCTGTTCGGCCTGTTCCGGCGCGGGCGGTGCGCCGGGCCCCTCCGGGGCCGGGGACTCCGGGAGCTTTTCTCCCTCCGGGCCCTTGTTCAATGTTTCATCTGCCATTCGCTAACCTCCTTTTTTGTGACATGAAAAAAGGCCAGACCATACGGCCCGGCCAGCGAAAAATATTCCCCCTTTCCATTTTTAATGTTTGATTGATACCACTCCTTTCCCTGTCGAGCCATGAAAAAAACGCCCCTTTTGTTAATACAAAAAGTGGCGTTTTAGTGTAGGTTGGCTCGGTTTTTGTTGTGATTTATTATTATACCTTTGTCAAAGACGGTTATAGATATGCTGTTTGCAGGATATTTTCTGACACATACTCACTGCCTGAGCAACAAGTTCTTCGTTTATCATTTTAGGATCACTTAAAAAATAATAATATCCGGTTATACACAACTCCGGAAAAACAACAAAGTCAGTCCCGCTGTCAACTGCTTTTTCAATATAATCCTTCATAAGAGCTATATTTTTGATGACATCTTTTTGTGATTTAAAATTAACTACGGATATCCTCATTTATCTTTCCTCTTTAATTTAATCCTGTCACCTATAATCATCTGCCGATTCATTCCTTAAACTCCGCCATAAATGTCATACTCCCTATAGCAGCCAAACTGCAGCCTTTTACGGCGCTTAGAGAAAGGCGTCAGGCCGCAACCGGCAGACTGTTCGCCAGTGGGCAGGTCGTGTTATCTTTAAATTCTAACGGTCCACCGTACAAAAGTCAAACGAATCATTATACTTCACTGCCTGATTCCATTCTTCGTATAGTACAGTATATTTTATCTTACCCGCTTTTTACGCTATAATGTTTTACAAAACTGCAAATACCACCGCCAATACAGAAAACCCTTTCACCTGTTCTCCTTCAGATGAAAGGGTCTCTTATTTATTGATTCAGTTCTTTCAGCAAATCCAGGATCTCCGGCCTTACTATCTGATTATTGATATCTACCAATTCAAAATCAAGACATTTGTAATTCCACATAGCATGCCCTATTTTCAGTCCGTCACAGATAGTGATAAAATCACGGATCCATTTTACAGCTTCTGTGGCAGGCGCGGAGTCAATGACTCCAAATTCCCCGCAGTAAAGCTCACAACCGGAATACTGCATAAAGTCTTTCGCATAAGAAAGAAGGGACAGCATAAGGCTTTTATCGTTGCAGTCCGTTTCTTCCGACATCAGGGGATGTTCCTTCCTGAACTTGTCGTTTGCTTTTAGAAAGGCAATATAATCCGTCATATCTCCCGGATAGGTCAACGTATGCCTGTATGCGCAGAATTCCTCTGAAAAATGCGCCTTCTGATGTGTAAAAGCATTCGGTTCATAATAATGGAAATTATAAAATACATAAGGGTCTTCCACTAAATCCAGCCGGTCAAGATACCCCACGCTGTTTACATTGTTTGTCCCTGCCAGAACCCACCGGCCGGGATCCTCCTTATGTATCTCCTTGATCGCCCTTTTGTACAGCCGGTTCCACATATATCCGGTGGAGTCCGCAATCTCATTGAATAATTCAAACAAAAGCAGAGTCCCTTTATATCCTTTAAAATGCTCTGCCATTCTCGCCCAGAACAGGCAGAAATCATCACGAAGCGCCTCATCCGTCATCAGGGGCGTAGGTATCTCCATCTGTCCATAAACATGCCCTTCAATATTATGCAGGTCAATTACAGCATGCAGGCCGTAATCGGCACACCAGCCAATACAACGATCCAGATACTCCAGCGGCTTTTCCCTGAGAATTTTCTTTTCTTTATCCAGAAACAGCCATCCGTCCACCGGAATCCGAACATGGTCAAAACCCCAGGACGCAATCTGTTTTATATTATCCTCCGTAATAAATGTTTCAAAATGCTGCTGCAAAGCTTCTTTGGAACCCGCGTCTGCGATAAGCTCATATTGTGACAGGAAGCCTCCCAGATTAAGCCCCTGCTTAAAATTTTCAAATAACATATTACACTCCTTTTTAAGTTATCCTTTTACCGCTCCCACCACAATACCTCCTGAGAGATATTTGGAAATGAACGGAAAAATAATCAACACCGGAATCGCTCCCAGAACCGCGATTGCCATTTTTAACGTTGCCGTCGGCAGAGAAGCGCCGATACTGCTGCTGATGTTTTTCGCCAGTCCCTGCTGCATATACAGCGTATCCAAAAGCATTCTGTTCAAAAGCACCTGAATCGTGTACATTTTATCATTGCTGATATAATACAGACCGTTCTGCCAGTCATTCCAGTAATTCAGGGACACAAACAGCCCCAGGGTAGCCAGGATTGGCTTGGACATGGGCAGTACGATACTGCGCAGTATTCTGAATTCCCCTGCCCCGTCCATTTTGGCCGACTCCAGCAGCGCCACGGGAATATTAGAGGCGAAGTAATTCCTGGCCATAATGACATAAAATCCGTTTACCAGCAGGTTCGGAAGAATATATGCAAGGTAAGAATTTTTGATATGGAATGTATTGGTCCACATCATATAGGTAGGAATCAGGCCCCCGTTAAACAGAATTGTAAAAAACAGGAAAAAGGAAAAAAATGCCTGCCCCCTTAAATCCTTTCTGGAAATCGGATAGGCATACAGTATTGTAAGCACCAGATTTCCCAATGTCCCCGCAATCGTAACCAGGGCTGATATGCCATAGGATCTCAAAATGCCGCTGGAGCCATTGACGATATACTTATATGCCGTTAAATCAAATTGCCTGGGCAGTATATGATAGCCCTCATGAAGTATCGCCGTTTCGTTGCTGAAGGAAGATGAAAAAAGCAGAATCAGCGGCAGAACACAAAACAATGACACTAAAAACAAAATAATATGATCTATTGTCTGAAAAACTTTATCTCTTTTTACCATGATAACCTCTCCGCACAGATTGCAGGCGCTTTCTGCTATTTAAAATATGGCGCTGTCTCTGTCAATTTTTCTGACGATACCGTTTGCCGCCAGAATCAATACAAAACCGACCACAGACTGGTACAGCCCTGCTGCCGACGACATCCCCAAAGTACCCACACTCTTGATTCCCCGGTAAACATAAGTATCAATCGTGTTCGTTACATTCATCAAAGCGCTGCTGTCCATGGGTACCTGATAAAACAGGCCAAAATCCGATCGGAAGATACTGCCCAGCTGGAGCAGGGTCATCGTAATGATAGTGGAACGGATTATCGGAATGGTAATGTACATAATCCGCTGGAATCTTGTGGCGCCGTCTATTGTTGCCGCTTCATAATAGCTGGAATCAATGCTGATAACTGAGGAATAATAAATAATGGAATTATAGCCAAGCCATTTCCACTGATTCACAGCAACCAATATAAAAGGCCAGAACGCCGGCTGTGCATACCAGGAAACGCCTTTCTTTCCCATAGGTTCCAAAACACTATTGTTAATAAACCCGGTATCTGTACTTAACAGAGCGTATACAATATAGCTGACAACCGTAATGGATATCATATAGGGAATAAGATATGTCATCTGAAAGGCGCGCTTCCCTCTTTTAGAATTCAGTTCATCCAGAAGAATTGCTATCGCAAGTCCCACAAAAAGGCCTATCGCTATAAAAATAAGATTGTACCCCACCGTATTGCGCAGTATAATCCAGGAATCCCTCGTGGAAAACAGGGATTTAAAATTATCAAATCCGATAAATTCACTTCCCCAGATACCTTTCTGAAAATTATACTTTTTAAAAGCTATCACAGTAAATGTCATAGGTATGTAATTATTGAACAGCAAATATATAAATCCCGGAATCAGCATAAGGTATAGAGCCCAATTCAAATGCAACCGTCTTTTTTTCTTTTTCATATATGCCCCGCTTTATGTGTTACAGAGAATTTTAGTACTGCTTTTCCGGCCTCAGGAGCGCCGCAGCCTGCAGCCCGCCATAAGGCCGGAGTATTTAAAAAGTAAAATTACTTATTATCAGCTAACCAGTTATCCAGCTGTTTTTGTTTTTCGGTGAGAATCTTTTCGATACCCGCTTCCTCAAATTCAGCTTTCATCTGATCCCATACGGAATCCGGATCCACATCCCCTGTTTCCAGTCCCTTTTTATATTTATTGAGAACAGTGGTGCAGGCCACCACTTCATTGGTTACGTCCGTGCTGTCCCATACAAAGCCTTTTGCAATAGAGGGATGGCAGTCCTTATTAAACTGGATTGTATCACTCCAGATATCAGGACCATCCGTAACCCACTTATGGGCAATCAGTTCATTGGGAAAATGCCATGCGGCAACTGTCCAGCCCAGATCATCGGCGGTAACGCCTTCCGGATAATCGATAAGCCCTTTCTCTTTATCAACAAACTCATAATATTTTCCTTCGATGCCATAAATAAGCAGGTTTGCCACATCGGGATTGGAATACATTTCGTTAAGAACCTGCATGGCCCTCTCGGGCTGTTCGCTGGTATAAGGGATATACCAGTAGTTATTGAGATTGCTGGTTGTCGTATAATAGGGGACAATATTGATAATGGTCACATCAATTCCCGTATTTCTTTCCCACTGTGATTCAATGCCGGGTTTGGTTTCCGTTGTTGCGCTGAAGGCCTTTCCCGCACCCATAAGGCTGCTTACCTGCTCCGTATTGATGCTGGCATCAGGCATAATCAATCCATTCTGGGACCATTCATATCTTCGTTTGCATAATTCATAGTATTCGTCGGAGGTATAGAAATTTTTCACCGTGGTGTCATCGCTGAAGGAATCCGTAAGTACGCCGAAATCCCTTCCCAACCAGTCAATCGCAAGCATATAGTCCCCCATTGCGCCGCTGTCGGAGGCCAGAGGATATACATCCGGATACTTTTCTTTTGCCGCTTGAAGAATCGGTTCCATATCAGCTTCCGTCATGATATTGCTGTAATCAACACCGAGAGATTCCAGCATTTCGGTATTACATGCAAATCCCAGTCCCAATCCCAATTCTTTGTTGTTACGGATTGCATAAACCTGACCGTCTATAGATGTGGAAGCTAAATCTTCTTTACTGATATCGGCAAGAATATCCTGGCCGTCAGACTCCAAAAGTTCATTCAGCGCAATTACCTGCCCCTGGCTCGCCGCACTCGGAATAGGAAGCTGCGATACGCCGCCGAGCAAATCAATCTTTTCTCCGGATGCCAGTTCTGTCTGTACTTTATCCACATAGGTTGAAAAATCATAACGTACAATTTCAACCTCCGTATTGAATTTTGCCTTTGTGATTTCAGAAACAGCAGCGGAAATCTCCGCACAGGCCTCCTCTGATCCATATCCGTCTGCTACAATTCTCACCGTATATGGCTCCTGCGCTGAAAGCTCCTTTTCTCCATCTGCGCTTTCCTGCCCGGCATTACTTTCCTGTACAGACTCCGCCTGCGTACCCGCCGAAGATTCATTTACACTGCTCTCCACCGTACTGCCGCCTGAAGAACCACAGCCGGCCGCCAAGCCAGCCGCCATTGCCACTGCTAATAACACACTGATTTTTTTTCGTAACATAATACCCTCCTTTTTCTTTTCCACGGAACAAACTCCGTTTGAACATATAGTTTATCCCGCTCTTAAATTTGTAAGCACATTTTTCTGTGTTGATTAAAGTGTAGTAAAAAGTCGGTTTTGTCTCAACAACAAAACCGACCAATGAATAGAACGTTTTAGACTTTTATATTATCTGCCTTCCGAGCGATTATAGTATTCGTACGGAGTCATATCCGTCCATTTTTTAAATACCTTGGTAAAATAAGAGGGGGTATCAAAACCAACTTTTGTTCCCGCTTCTGTTATTGTACATGTCTTTTCCGCCAAAAGACGTTTGGAAACCAAAATCCTGTAGTACTGAATGTACTGTACCAGGGAATAACCCGTGGCCTTTTTAAATATACGGTTCAGGTAATCCCCATTCAAATGGACGGCAGCCTCAATATCCTGCCTGCTTAAATCCTCCATATAATGCCCGTGAATATAATTCTTAACCGATTCAACAACCGCCCATGCCGATGTGGGGCAGTCACCGCCCTGGACTGCAGGAGAATGCTCCCTGTCCATAGATGCATCAATCAGCTTATCCACATCATAAATGAACTGCCCCATATTCCGGTACTGCATGGCGGCATACCTTAAATCCATGGAGCGTTCGGATAGGGTTTCCAGGCTGACGCGTCTGATAAAATAGGCAAATATCTCCCCCTGGAACCTTCCTTTGAGCTTGGATATAAACAGCTCACACATATCATGGATTTGCTTCCTGTCATTATCAGTTTTAATAATCCAGAAGATATTGTCCCAAAGATGTATCTCCGTGATATCAGCAAAAAGCTCTTCTGCAATATTACTCAACGCAAACAGCAGGATGCTGTTATTTTTTACCTGCACCTGGGTTCCTGTCAGCCGTATATACACCAGCCCCTTTGGCTCCAGGGATTCTCTTGCCAGTCCTCCTACCTCAGCCGCTTTATTAATAAACTCCGTAAAAGGCAGAATATCGCCGGTAATCAAATTGGTGTAAAAAATCTTTTCTTCCCTTTTAGGATCATATACATTCTGTCCCGCATTCCCCTGAAGGCTTTCATTCCTTTTTTTATTGATTTCTTCTGCGGCAAGCCTTATGGTTTCCGACAGCTCCTCAAAGCTTACCGGCTTTAATAAATATTTCACAACGCCAATATTTATAGCATCCTGTGCATATTTAAAATCCGGATATCCGGTAAGTATAATCTTCACAATATCAGGAAAATTTTCTCTTATCCATGCCAGAAGCATCAGTCCATTTTCCTGCGGCATTTCAATATCACAAATAATAATGTCTATTTGGTTGCCCGAAACAAGCCTTCTGGCATCCATAGCCGTATAGGCGGTGAAAACCTCATGAATTCCCAGCCCCTGCCAGTCAATATGCTTTTTCAAAAGATTTACTACGATTACTTCATCATCAACAATTAATATATTCATAGTTCCGTATTTTCATCCTTATTCATCCGGGGAATGCGGATCATAACCACAGCCCCCTGCACCTCATTCCGAATTGATACAGCGGCCTGCCCGCCATACAATACCTGCATACGGTTTTTTACATTAATGATGCCAATATGCCTTCCGTCTTCTTCAATATTCTCATTATCATTCAGCCTGTCCAGGATTTCAACAGGGAAGCCCAGTCCATTGTCTTTAATAATTATATGCAGCATCCCGCCTTCTTCCTCTATCAGCAGAGAGATTTCCAAATCCTGTACCAGCATGATGTTATGCTTGATACTGTTTTCAATGAAAGTCTGTATCAGAAGCGGCGGTATTTTTTCCTCATCGGCATCAGCATTACAGGTAATTCTCAGTTGAAAATTATCCTGATACCTTATTTTCTGCACCTGTGCATAGCGTACGATGCACTGGAGTTCATCTTCCAGATATACATAATCCTCCTTCAAAGACAACAGATACCTGAAATACTCCGCCATGTTTTTAGTAAGTTCCTGTATTGTAACATAATCCTTTATGCTGGCAAGCGTATAAATCAGGTTCAAAATATTGGTATAAAAATGAGGCTGTATCTGTACGCGCAGAAACTGATTAAATATCTTTTCCTTTTCAAGGCTTGTCTTATACACATCAATTTTCAGATTGATGATCTGCTCCGCCATATGATTAAAGGTCCTGTACAGCACGGTAATCTCCCGGTTTGTTGTGTGATCCTGCAATCGGATCTCCGTATTTCCGCCGCTGAATTCCTCCATTGCATTTTTCAGCTTTGTAAGAGGCCTGAATACGGATCTGTCCTGGTGAAACAGCGCTATCCATATCAGAAAAAAAGAGGCTATTATCGCAATTATTATGATAATAAAAAGATAGGAACCACTGTTTATAAAATTAAAATAAGGGATTTCCACACAGATTTTTTTGTTAATCATTCTGATTGCACGTGAGAAAGTAAAGCAGTTTTTGTACTCCTCGATTTTATCAGCCTTATAAAAAACAGAGCCGTCCATATTCAAAAGATAGACATTACTTTCCTGATCCTGAGGCATAATATCATTAAGAACATTTTCACAACTGATGTAACAGCCGCTGAATCCCCCTTTATGCTCATACAGATGCAGGAAATAATCCTTTCCCCCCAGCTTGATATCCTTCCAGTCAGCAGAATTATTGACCTGAACGTTCAGTATATACTCTTTCAGTTCATCATTTTCCTTCTCCTGAAAATAATCCAGATATGAAATTGAAGAAAGCATAATATTCTTGTCCGGAATAAAGACGAAAAAAACAATCTGGTTTTCATTGATAATAGACAGGTTGGTCAGATCACGCTGGAGATCCGAACTTTTTTCTTCAATGAAATCCGAATCGGAGGAATCACAGATCAGATTATAATCCGTGCTGTTGTTTTTATTAATCAGTGAAGTCAGTTCTTTATTTGCCACATAAAACTGATCCGCCCAGTAATTACTGGAATAATTGAGGGAATTTTTATAAATTTCTTCTATCCGACGATTGAAATGTCTGATGGTAAAGATATTAAAAACCGCAAAAAGAAATACGACAAAGAAAGATGTGAGTAATATAAAATAGCCTGATTGGATAAACCTTAATTTTTTCATTCCGCACCGGATTCCCTGTATTTGTTATTATGTTCGTGTGCCAAAGCCGCAGCCGGCTTTCCATGCGCCACTACAGTTCAGTGGCGCACAGCAACATTATAACATATATCGAAATCAATACAACAAGGTAAAATTCCAGAGCTGATACAACGGTGCAGCAGCCTGAAATCCAGGCTGAAACAGTGGTGTTACAACATCGGCAAAAACATGGAACGCAAATCTTCTGCAAAAGCATCTCGGCATAATTTTCCTGTAGGGGTTATTTCCCGCCCCCTGCCAGTCCTAAGCCTGCTCCCCATCCTTTTTCACCACCGGCATATACTGGACAACCTCAGTTTCCCCGCAGATTTCCACAGTATCAACAAGATACTCCTCCATGAATGGCTGCGGACCGAAGCCGTACCGATCACTATTCTCCATCTTTTTTATGAAATCAAACCAGGAACGGCCGTTCTGCGCATATTTTACAAGCCTTTTCAGATACAGCCCGCCGGGAAATTCCTCTTTTATCACGCCTTCCCCGTCTTTTATTTCCATTTCATACGGAATCTGTATATACAGGCGGTAAAAAAAGCCGGGGCTGTCCAGCTTTTCAAAGCTATAAAAGGCGAAGAGCCTGTTCTCTTCCCTGCCAGGCAGGATTCCTCTGTCTGCCATCCACGCGGCCAGCTTCTTTCTCGCCCGCGCTTCCGCTCCGGGACCTGTCGCCGTGCAGGATGCGGTCATAAAAGGTTCCACATATTCCTCAGTTTCATTGGTAAGCTCCGCCTGGATATCCTTTTTCAGCCGCACTGGCATGTATAATTCCACGCCGCCCGTATGCGCAAATGCGTCATCAAAGCCAAGATGCTCTTCCAGCCACTGGGCGTCACCATATACATATTTGCTTCCCTCCAGCCAATTTGAGAAACGCTTCCAGCCGCGCATGATGCCTTCTCCCAGTTCCTCCTCTTTTGTCCGCTCAATTGTGATAACCGCATACAGACCGCCGCTCAGCCGCTTTGTTTTTATTTTTTCATCCGTCACTTCCATATCCTCCGGAATCGTGACGCATACCTCATATCCGTATTCTTCCGCCGAAGGGTCGCAGTCAGGCGCATTATAACCGAAAATACGGTAATTTCCACTGCGTATGTCCAGTTTTTCCCGCAAAACCCACTGGCTCATAGTTGCAAATGCACCGTCCTCCGGATTTTTTCCGTAATAACAGAAATAAGCAACACGCATGGGTGGCATTTCTTTCAAAATTTTGATATCCGGGTACTTTTCATTCATTTCTTCGTCGGGAATTTCAAAATATTTATCCATAACATTTATCCTTTCAAACTTGTAGTCCGCTCTTTCCCGGGAACAGGCGCTTGGAGAGAAGCCGGTGACTTTTTTAAAGATTCTGGAAAATGCATCGGCGCTGGTGTATGCATATTTAACGGCGGCATCCAGCACCTTCATCCCCTGGCATATATCATAAGCCGCAAGGGACATTCTGCGCATAATCAGGTATTCCTTTGCCTGAAATCCCGTAATGGCAAAAAACAGGCGGTAAAAATTCGAAACCGACATATACGCTTCTTTCGCCGCCTCTTCCGCCCTGATTTCATTTTCCAGATTATCCTCCAGAAAATCTATTGCTTTCTGTATCCTTTCATAGTAGTTCACCGGCCTGCCCTCCTGCAATCTTAAGATGTTTTCAGTATAGCAGACACCCGGACAGGTTACCCGACTTTTTTTCTCATTCTGCTTTAGCTCCATGCATTTCAGAATTTCCGGACGTTTTAAATGGGTTCCTGCGTTCACGGACGCCTTCCTTTGTACCGACGATTATCCGGTCGCAGAATTTGTCAAACAGGCCGGTTTCCAATACACCCGGTATTCCGCGGACCGCTTTCGCCGCTGTCAGGAAATCAATATTTTCTGAGAAGCTGATGTCCAGTATCCAGTTGCCGTTATCTGTTACAAACGGCCTTCCGTCCCTCTGACGGCAGACCGACGTTCCTCCCAGCTCTTTGACCGCCTCAGCCGCCCAGGCGGAACCAAAGGGCAGGACCTCTGCGGGAAAGGGGAATGTGCCCAGGCGTTTTACCAGTTTGCTTTCATCCATGATCCAGATCACCTGCTCCGCTCTGCGGGCAACGACTTTTTCCCTGAGAAGCGCGCCTCCCCCTCCCTTTACCGCACAAAAGCTGTCATCGATTTCATCTACACCGTCTATCGCCAAATCCACTTTAATCCCGGCTTCCGGACGGATAATGGGAATCCCCAGTGAAACGGCAAGCTTTTCCGTCGCTTCAGAGGTTACGGCCGCCTGCAGAGTCCTTCCTGCGCGGACCATAGCGCCAACCTCCTGTATGAGATAATATGCGGTGGAGCCGGTGCCCAGGCCGAGCGTCATCCCGTCGCGGATATATTTAACCGAAGCCAGTGCCGCTGCTTTCTTCAGTTCTTCTTTGATTTCTACATGATTTCTGCTGTCCATACTGTTTTTCACCTTTCTGTGAGTCACTTTATTCATTTACTATTGTTCCGTTTTTCATCTATCTATACTGTAATTATGATTATTGCAGTTATAAAAGTCAATCTGTTTTATACAAAATTCCGGGGGCCAGTTGATGGGGGCAATTGTTACGCTTTCCTGTGCCGTACATTTCCGGTTTGACAAAAATAACGGCATTCGTTAGACTGAAACCATAACTGGTCCGTGTAACCCTATAATATTGTTCGTCATATTTATAAGGAGGCCGAAATTGGAAGTACCATTTTGGGAAGAAACATATAAAGACGATACAGTTTTTACATTTGGCAATCAACCAAACCAGTCCATTACTGCAATCGAAAACCTGCTGGACAAATCGGGAAGAGTCCTTGACGTTGGCTGTGGTGACGGAAAAAATTCATTGTATCTGGCTAAACAGGGATTTAGGAATATTGATGCTTTCGATTTGTCGGTAAATGCAATTGAAAAGCTGCGCCGTTTGGCAGTGGCACACTCTTTAGAAATTAATGCATGGACTGGCAATTTATGCAGTTTTTCCTTTGTAAAAGAATACAGTCTCATAATGTCATTTGGAACCTTACATTTTGTAAGTAAGAATGACTGGCACAATTTTATTATGAAATCCAAAAAAGCCACGGCAGTCGGAGGCTTTCATATTATGCAGCTGTTTACGAACCAGGTGCCTCCCTCTCCTGATATTGCACCTTTTTCTATCGGTATGGCAGATGACGACGAAATCAGGAAGCTGTATGAGGATTGGGAGATTATTGATTTCAGGTCGTATGTTTTTGAAGACGAGCACCCCAATGTTCCCAGGCATCTGCATGCCTCTAACAAAATTACCGCCCGCCGGATAAAGTGAGGCCGCCGTCCTTTTCAGCTTTTTCTTCAAATCACTTAAAGCCCCTCCCCGCCAAAGACGGCAGGAAGGGGCTTCTCTGCTGCAGCTTTATTTCCACTGAATTATTTCTGCAGATTTATTTTTGTAGCTTCATTTCTGTGGCTTTATTTCTGTAATACCATTTGTACTGCCTTACTTCTTATTTGTCCCAACCTCTTTATGGTATTACAAACCATCCTTAAAGAAACCGTTCCTCAAACCACCATTTCACATCCGCTTATTCCAGACCAAGCTTCTCCTTCAGCTCATTCCAGATATCAAATGCGGAGAAACGCATCGGTATGCTGTAATCATCCCCGATCCCATGCACCGGTGTCCACACCTGGGCATAGAACGGGCTCTTACGGGCCATATCGGCATAGTGCCAGGTGTTCCGCTGGCATTCCGGGCACCAGTGGCCGCCGCGCAGCATGGCGTTGACGCTCATTTTATATTCATGGCCTTCCGAACATCTGAACCGCAGAGGCGTATAAATATCGGGAATATTTTCATCCAGCAGCTCACAGCCCCTAAACTGCGCAGCCTTCCTGATATCCTCAGCCTGCAGCTCTTCCAGCGCCTTGCTCTCATCATAGCCGTGATCCATATAAACCGGCTTCTCCTCGGAAGGATGGTAAAATTCATATCCTTCCTCCACACTCTTAATCTGCTGCTGTTTTTCTCTGGATCCGAAAAATGCATGAATCCAGTCTTCCTGATTATTCTCCAGCATCCAGGAGGTTCCCATTTCTTTATGGCTGATTTTTTCCAGGTTTTCCTTCATGGACCGGGTATTGGGCATCATGGCGGCAATCATGGGATTTTTCATCATCGCTTCCATTTCCGCCGTCGCCTCCGCCCGGTAGCTTTCCGGCGGGATTACCCTGAAATGTAAAATATCATCCAGTAAATCGGAATCCGTATAATAGTGGCCATGGAAATTGTAAAGCGCACATTTTGTCACGTCAAATACATCCTGGTAACGGATTCCCATAGGACCGAAGCTGAAATTCATCAGCTCCCAATGGGCAAAACGCCAGCCCTTGCCGCTGCTTAAATTATAGGCCTTCCTCCAGAACTCCTCAGGAACCCAGTCCTCGCAGAGATTGGCCATGCAGATGCCGGATTCCACCGCCGTGCTCCATTCCAACACGTTATTGGGATTCTGATGGTGCTGGATCGGCTCCTCGCCCGCTCCCTGATCCGGCGGGTATTGTCCGGTCTGGCGGATGGAAACCCAGTATTTCAGCCCGCTGTCAAATACGGAAAGCTCGGAAAATACCTTTGACATCGCATAATAATCATGGGCGGAAGGATTGATGGGATCTCCGCAGCGTCCCCAGTTCACAGGCACCGGCCTGTCACCAGTCATGGCCACCGTACCCACATAGGCGAATTTCACCTTGTCCGGATCCGGCTGTTCCTTAATGGCTTTAATAATATTCAGGGTGGAGCCGATATTCGTATACAGCGTTTCTTCCGGATATTTATCCGCCGCCGGAGATACCATGGCGCCGATATGCAGCACATAATCCGCGCCGGTTACACATTTCAGAATTGTCTCATAATCCTTCATGTCTCCCCAGACTACTTCCAGATAAGGATCTGCAATTTTTTTCACAAGCTCTTTATTCTTTGCGGAAGGACGCGCCAGCATGCGGACCACAAATTTCGGTTTTCTTGCAAGCAGCTGCTTCACCGTTTCAATCCCCATTTTCCCGGTTCCGCCTGTTACAAAAACGGTTTTGGGCGCTTTTGAAATCACCTCACGGTATTCAGGCTGATCGAATTTAACAGCCGCTTCCTGCGCTTCAAAGGTGGCATTCATCGCACGGCGGGCACGCAGCGCATCCCCTACCTTCACGAAAGCGATGCCTTCATTGCGGCAGATTTCCTCCAGCGCCGAAGCGTCATTACTTCTGGAACCAACCGCGACCACCGCATAATCACAGGGGTAAGACTCTTCTTTTCCATCCCTGATTCCATACACGCATCCATTTTCAATCCGGTTTACCGTGATATCTGTGACTGTTACAATTCCACGTTTTGCAATTTCTTCCATCACACAGATTTTACGGACAGGCCCGATATCAGCGCATACCTCCGGCAGCATTTCCAGGACGGTAACCTTGCAGCCGCTTTCCGCAAGATATTCCGCCGCTTCCATACCCACAAGACCGCCGCCGATTACCACGGCGGCACCGGAAACCTTCACCTTTCCGCCCAGCACCTGATGGGAGTTCACCACATTTTCCCCGTCTGCGCCCGGAATTCTCAGGCTGATGGGCGAGGAACCAATTGCGCAGATTACGGTATGCGGCTTTTCCTCTGCGATCAGTTCAGGGGTTAACGGCGTATTCAGATGCACCTCAATCCCCGCTCTTTTCACCTGCGACGCCATGGAAAGCATGGCCGCCTTCATTTCCTGTTTGCGGGGCGCTTCCCCTGCCAGCAGGAACTGTCCGCCAAGATGATCGCTGCTTTCATAAATCACCGGCCTGGCGCCGCGTTCCTTCAATACAAGCGCCGCCTGCATTCCGGCAATTCCGCCGCCTGCGATAAGCACCTTCTCCGGATCTTTACAGGGAACCGGCGCCATCTCCGCTTCCAGGCCTACCGCCGGATTTCTCAGGCAGGTGATGTGAGGCATATCCAAATTGGAAAAACCGTCATAGCAGCCCTGATCACAGCCTACACAGGTTATGATGTCCTCTCTTCTTCCTGCCTTTGCCTTGTTGCAGAATTCAGGATCCGCCAGCTGTCCCCGGCCGACAACCACCATATCCACCTTGTCTTCTTCCAGAATCTGCTCCGCCAGCTCCGGCGTATTGATTCTGCCGACGCCAACTGTCAGCATGCCGGTTTCTTTCCTGATATATGCCGCATTGTCAATATTGAAGCCGCAGGGCAGATCAAGGGAAGGCACCTCATATTTCAAAGCCGGCGTTATTATATTTCCTCTGGAAATATCCAGGACATCCACGCCTGCTTCCTTTGCCCATTTACAGAACTGCGCCACTTCTTCTATTGTCAGCCCGTTTTCAAGATAATCATCATGCGCATCTATTCTCATGAAAACCGGCATGTCTGCAGGGACCGCACTGCGGATGGCGCGGATAGCTTCCAGCGGGAAACGCGCCCTGTTTTCCAGGGATCCGCCGTATTCGTCCGTCCGATGGTTGATTCCGCCCGACAGGAAGGAATGGGGCAGATAGTTATGCGCGCAGTGGAACTCCACGCAGTCAAAGCCTGCTTCTGCAGCCCTTGCCGCCGCTTTGCCAAAGCAGTCCGCTATGTAATGGATCTGTTCCACGCTGATACCGGGCAGTGTAAGCTCCGCCGACACCGGCATGTCAGAGGCCACATACATCACTGCGGCCGGATCAAAGCTTACGGCAATGCTTCCCTGCCAAAGCTGGATCCCCGCCTTGCCCCCCGCTTCATGGATGGCATCCGTCAGCTTCTTCAGCCCCGGAATATACTTATCCTCTGCAATGGAAAGGAACTGCTTGGGGGAGCTTAACGGCTCCACGCTGGCTACCTCCACCATATTCAGTCCGTTTCCGCCCTTCACCCTGGCAACATGATATCGGATCAGCTTATCCGTCACCATTTTATGATCGCTCATACGGGTACCCATTGCGGGCAGGATAACACGGTTTTTCAGCTCCATCCCTTTGATCCTGATGGGAGAAAATAATTTTTCATACATAAGTTCCGTCCTCCTTTTCTTATATCTTATATTGTAAACTATTCATAATCTGTACAGTCAATGGTGTTTTTTTATTCAGATTTTGTTATAATTAACAGAAGATATGCACATGAAATGTATTTTTATCCACAATATGCCTTTCGAAAACTGTTCACCTGGTGTACACTTTCCGGTAGCGGGCCGGATCATGTGCAGGGAGAAATATTCTGTGGTGAAGGCTTTTGCACCGGGCGGACGGTAACGTTTGCACCGGACGGCAGCTTTTTTTGATAAAGGAAGGAGTATCCATGAGAATTAAGGAAGTGATTGAAAAAACCGGATTATCCAGGAGAACCATCCAATTCTATATCTCACAGAAACTGATCATGCCAAAAGAAGATCCGGTAAACGGTTATCATGATTTTTCGAACGAGGACGTGCGTAATCTCATTATTATTTCACGGCTGCGCAGGCTGGATTTTCCCGTTTCCGATATCCGCCACATCCTTCGTTTCCCAGGAACCGCTTCCTACTATTTCTACCGGCAAATCGACACTCTGACGAAACGGATTGACACCATGCGGCGGAATGTGGATATCCTTGCCCGCTATTTTGAAAATGATCCTGCCCCCATCGACTGCGATTCCCTTGCCGCCAGCCTGAGGCTCATGGAATCCTATGAGGAAAAGAAGGCTGCCGCCGATGATTTTACGGAGCTGGACAAGAGAATCATCCCTCTTTTTATATGGACGCCCTATCTTTCCGGAACCCGCAGTGAATACCAGGAATTCATCTGGAGCAAAATTTCCCGGAAGGTAATTGAGGATTATCAGCCTTTCCTGCGCAGTATGAAGTACATCATTTCTGCCCTTACGCCGGAACAGCTCACCTACAGCAGCGAAAAAACAGCGCAGCAGGCTGAAATTATAGCGTCCTTAAAGCATGACAGCCTTCCTGCCCATGCAGCCTGCATGCTGGAGCAAATTGATGCTTTTCTCCGGGACAGCGCCCTTGTGGAAAAATGGAACCTCGTCTATCCGCCGCTGATTTATCCGCTTCTGACAATCGGATATTCCGAACTGAGCAGTATGATGTTTGAACTGAACAGTGATTATGAGCGTTTTTATAATAATATCTGTGTTCTATGCGGCTTAATCTGGAACCTGCTGCAGACAACAGAACATGGGACACGGATTTATGAGGAAATCACAGAGAAACTTCTTCCCATTAACTGGGAGCAGAATGGGAAAGGGGAGCTTGAACGGATGACAGTATTTGCGTTCAGCCCCTATGCCCTGCTGGAAAAAGAAGACATTAAAAAGCTGTTATTTTGAAGGATTTTACCGTAACAGTCCGGCAATTGAACTGTTACTATTTTCCTTCTGTTAAAATAAAAAACAAACGAGGAGTATTACTATGCAGAAAAACCTTTCACTTTCCATTGACATCGGCGGTACCTCCGCCAAATATGCTTATGTCACGGCAGACGGAAAGCTCACCGGGAAAGATTTCTTTCCCACCTCCGGCCTGAAAAACCTGGATGAATTCTATCAGCACCTGCTGCCTGTTATCGATAAGGCTATTGCCTGCGGCGCCGTAAATGTAGGGCTGTCCTGTCCGGGCTTTATCCAATCGGACGGACTGTGTATGGGCGGCGTTGAGAATCTGCCTTATCTTAAAGGCGTGAATATCCCTGAATTCCTCCGGCAACATAATCCGTCTCTCAAGGTATCTATTATGAACGACGGTACTGCCGCCGCTTTAGGGGAGTACTGGCTGGGCAGCGGCCAGGGCAGCCGTGTTCTGCTGTGCATCACCCTGGGAACCGGTATCGGCAGCGCCCTGATTCTGGATGGCAGGCCATATCCGGGCAGCCATTTTCAGAGCGGGGAAATCGGCTACAGTGATTATTCCTCCTCTGAAGAATACCTGGAAATCAATTATTCCACCCTGGGAATTCTCAGAAGGGCCTCGGAGCTTACCGGAGAACAGCTCGACGGCTTTGCCTTTATCCAGCGCATCCGGGACAATGATCCCTGCTGCCTCCGGCTGTTGGAGGACTGGACCGAAACGCTGGGCCGTATCCTGGCGAACAATATCCTGATGCTTGACCCTGACAGGGTGGTAATCGGCGGCGGCATTTCAAAGCAAAGCGACATCCTTATTCCTCTCCTGGAAAAACATACAAACCGCCAGCTTCCGCCCCAGTACCGGCATCTGGCCGAAATCGTTCCCGCCAGGCTCGCCAATGATGCCGGCCTGTTCGGCGCTGTAAAACCGTTTTATGAAACGGGTATGGATACGTGACGCTGCTTTGATAATTTGCCAGCGCTGCCGTGGTGTAAAAAAGAAAACGTCAGGGCTTATGGCAAAGCCGGCCAAAAGGCAGTTCTTTGCATCCACCGGCCTAACCAGCCAAACAAACAGGCGCTTCCCGCCGCCGTTCTAAAAATGCCTCACTCCCTGTTCCCGGAGTGAGACATTTTTATTCGGCCAGATCAGTCCACCTCCTGCCCTGCGCGCAGACCGCAGAAAGTGATCCAAATATGCCAAAAGCTACTCTGCAGATAATCTGCCCATATAACTATCGCTATTCCATATCTCCTCAAATTCTTCTTCCCTAATGGCCAATGCAAAAAATCCCCCGCCCCACTCTCCTGAATTCAGCTCTGCCACAGAAGGTATGGAAAGAATCTCAATAACATCACGATAGAAATCCTCTATACATTTCACTTTCCTGTCCGCAAAAATCTCAATTGCCCTGAGCGCCAGCCGCTCATCCTCCAAATCAACCTCATAAAGGTAAACAACGGGCATATCGTCCGATTCATAGTCAGCAAAAACCTTGATATATTCCACATTTTCTTTCATATGCGCATCCTCCCCGGAATCAGCTAAGCACAGTAAATATCCGGCAATTTCACCGATACCATCCACACAAACATAAACCAGCACTCACCCGGCTATGAATTATTGTCCCTATTTCTGCGGTATCCGGATGGGGACATCCCTGTAAAGCTGCGGAACTGGCGGATAAAATGGGTCAGGTTATTATACCCCAGGGACTCTGCGATGGAGGATATGGTCCTGTCCGTAAACAAAAGCGCATTTTTTGCCGAATCAATCCTTGCACGGATGAGATCCTCCATGGGAGATGTCCCATAAAAGGATTTGTATACCGTATAAAAACGGGACTCGCTGAGGGGGATACGGGCCGCCATCTCCGCCACAGTCCATGGATGATTCAGGGAAAGAAGCACCTCGCTGCGAAGCCTGCGTAAGCCCTCCGAGGTGGTGGTATCAATAACAGCAGTATACTCATCCGACAGGGAACGGGAAAGCTTTATAAATAATTCTGTCATTTTCAGCATTATAAGCCGGTTGCTTCCTGATTTCCGGGAAAAATACTCGCTTTCCATCTCCTGCACAATGGCCGTTATCAATTCCGGCTGGCGTGGGTAAAGAAGTGTATCCAGCGGAAGGTCCAGGCATTCCGGCAGTCCCTCCGGCATTTCGGAAAAATGAAACCAGTCATGCACCAGCGGCTGCCGCGCAATGAAATACTGCGGAGTGCCCGGTGCATAAATGATGCAGGTATGGTTCGGCGTCACAGTTCTTACCCCACCAATGACAATTTCCACACTCGTAAGAAAATGTACAAAGGAATACCCCGGATATCCTTTTCTCCTGTTCAGGCAGAAACCGGCCTGTTCCGGCCAGGCATGGCGAATTCCATATAACAGCGGCATAATATTTTTTCCTTTCTGAATTTATTACACATTATATTAATCGCAGTAGGATATGTCAACAAATTCATAGGTTATGTCATTGAATATACAGGAATGGTTTGGCATGATTGACTTATACACAAAACATGAATTATTGGGAGGAAATGCTATGAATTCAAGAGAACGCGTACATGCTGTCCTTAATCACCAGCTTCCGGATCGTGTACCGAATGGATTGGGCGGCTGCGAAACAGCAGGACTGCACGTAATAGCTTATGACAATCTGCAGGAGCTTATGGGCGTGGAGCAAAAGCCCGCCAGAGTAGATACCTTTATGATGAATGCCGTTTTTGAAGAACCCGTAATCCGTGCCATGGACGGAGACCTTATCCTGCTTGCCTCCCCTAATATGTGTAAAAGTGATCTACGGGGAGACGCAGACGGGCAATGGAAGGAACAGAAGCTCTGGGGAAAAACCTTCTCCATACCGGTGCAGGATTATTTTAGTGTAAACAGCGATGGATACCTGGTCTGGGACAGCTGCGGCGGAGTAATCTGCCCGAAGGGCTCCTATTATTTTGATCAAAATGAGGCTGTTGACCTGATGGCTGAAATCGAAGTGCCGGATCCGGAGCAATTCCATCCCAGGGACACAATTGAAGAAAAAACACTCCGTAATCTGGAAAATGCCGCGAAAAAATTATATGAAGAAACGGATCTGTCTCTCTGTCTTGGGGAAAGCATTACCGACCTGCAGGTAGCTCCCGGCGGTATGATCGGTTCCATGGTTTTAATGATGGAAGAACCGGATGTGATGCGGGCGCTGCTGTCAAAATGCGTGGAAGCAGGCTTAAAGCAGATTGAGCTGCTGGAACAGGCCGTAGGAAAATACGTGGATATCCTATCGGTGGCACATGACTTTGGCGACAACAATGGCGTTACCATCGGCGAAGAACTGTGGAGGGATATTTATAAGCCTTTTTATAAACAGTTTTTCCAGGGCTGGCGCAGCATCACCAACATGAAAATAAATCTGCATTCCTGCGGATCCATCGCGTCTATCTTAGGGGATCTCATCGAATGCGGCGTTCAGATCGTTAACCCTGTCCAGACCTCCGCCGCAGGTATGTCGGCGGAAGCCCTTAAGCAACGCTTTGGAAAGGATGTGGTTTTCTGGGGCGGCGGCTATGATGCACAGCTTATTGATATATCCTCCTCTTACGAGGATGTCTACAGAAACGTTTATAAAAATGTTAAAATACTGGGCGCCGGTGGAAATTATATTTTTGCAGGAGTCCATAACCTGCCTGCGAATATGCCGGAGCATCATCTGAAGGCTATGCTGGATGCGTATCGTGATGCACGGGACTATTAGAACCGGCAGGAACTACCAGATTAAGCGAGGCCGCCGCTCTCAATTATCTGAATGATGGAAAATTTAAGCGGACGGCAAAGCATTTCATTCCCCGTCCAATGAATCCCAATGCCCGTTGGCGATCCGGTAGACAGGATCGTCTTCCCGCTCACAGTTGACCAATACGGAAATCATCAGTTCATCAATTTCCGGATCATCTTTCATCCGATCCAATACCTCAAAAGCGCTCTGACGCAGCACATCCGGGTATCCCGGCTCGATGAACGCCATAGCAAGGTCCTTTGCATCGGCTCCGGGCTGCCGTGCGGCATACCGCAGCAGCCGCGCCGCCGAGTCCGGATCCTCATGATCATCATCCATCGCCAGACATCGAAGCCCTTCCGCATTCAGTTCCACCCCCGGGTACAGCGCCAGCGCTCCCGCATCGGCATACATGGGGTAACGCTGCGCTGCCTTTATATACTCTATGTCCCATACCGGACCGACACCGGAGGCGATCGGCGGAGGCGTTCCCCTTCGTTTCCTTCCCAACGGGCAATCAAAGAGTTTTTGCTGCGCAGGGGTGATGATATCCGCCGCCGGCGTCTCGCTCCCGTCCGGCCAGACAATATGCAGGATTCCCTCTCTCCAGATACGCCCCGGACGCGATATGGTCAGGGCCGGCACTGTTTTTTCCTCCAGTGCACAGGCGCAGGCGCGGTGGTGCCCATCCAGAAGGACACTCATATATCCCCAGAGCGAATAGGCCAAAACAGGAGGAAGCGCCTCCCCTGCCCTGAGGCGCCGCCGATAGTTCTCCGCCTGTTGAGGATCGTACTTTTGTGCGCTCTGCGCAGGATAGAGATAGCAGGGGAAACAGGGAAGCACACGATGCTTATCTGAATCATAGTACTCCGACGTCGCTTTGAATGACGTCAATGACTCCGGTACATCCCAGAAGAAATGCCCGTCACCATCGGTTGGATAGTAATCCGAATAAGACAATACATAAATTCCCGGCTGGAGCAGGCCAAGGACCGGCCTCACCCGCTCCAGCGCATCCGCAAGTCCGGCATATGGCTTATCCAATGCAGCCCGGACCGAACGAATTTCCCTGCAGCCCTCCGGTATCCCATACCCTGCCGCCAGCATACTCTCACAGGTAGGGGAGCCGTTGGCCTGTATCCTGAGCAGCGGGGTTTCGCCCAGATACAGGATAGAGCGATAGTCCGCTTCGCATCCTCTGGCTTCTTTTTCCGGTTCAAACCAGTCCATGCTTAACCTCCCACAGCTGCCCCGCACAGCAAGAAGCAGATGCTCCGAGGGAAATGCCGCCAAACACCCCCTGCGTCCTGCAATTACCTCTATCTTTTCTTTTTGAAACAGCATAATATCCCTCTCCTTCGCCATTTCCATAACACCATCCTATCCTCCATGATAAGCTTTGACTTCCCGGTAAGCTTCACGATGGCATATTCCTCCTTGGTGACGGCCAGATATCCGGTCCGCTGTACAGAAGAATTCATGCAGGCGGTTCCCCGTCATTTGCCGCGCAGCCAGCTGGAATTTATTTATGTTTTTCCATATACTCGGACTTTACTTTGTCTATTGTTTTTCCACCAATACCAAAATTTTTATCTGGTAATTCTTTAATGGTAACAGAGAAAAATTCCTGCGGTACATTCATTATTTCAGATGAAACTTCTGTTAAACGCTTAATCAGATTTTCTTTTTGTTCATCTGATAAAGCTCCGCTTTCAATTGTTATATATGGCATTTTACTCCTCCTTATAAATTGGGATTGGTTAAAACATGGTTTATGGTTGGCTCAGGATATTTCACAAATAATGTTGCAAATTTATTTGCTTTTGGAACCGCCTCATCTAAAATGTCTTTGTCCCCACGCCAAAGTCCTGTTAGCATATCTGTAGCCGGTCTGTATAATGGAAAAATATTTGTTCCCTATCCTCTATTCCTCTACACAACTTTACATTGTTTTCTATAGCCGGCAATGTGCTCATAGACTTTTGTTTATAAGCTTACGAATGTGACCATCAGTATCGTTTGAAAGTTTTTTTAATGCATCTGTATCACAGAATCTAATTGCCAGCTTAGCTGCTTGATAACGTATTTTTTCTGCGCTGTCATCAAGAAATAAATCCAATAATTCATAAAATGTTTTTTGGGTCGCTCTCTCGGTAATTACTTCAGCAAGTGCAATACGGTGACTGATGTTATTTGATATATTAAAAAGCAATTTAAAAAATTCAAGATTTTCTTGTGTAGGGGAAAGCTGCTGTAAACACGCATAATAACATGCGTCAATTTGCTCATGATTGTTCAAAAAGCACGCGCGTATAATTTCATCGTGAATACAAAACTTACCGCTGGAGTACGCCTCTAATGCTCTTATAATAAAATGGATATCATCAGTCAACAACGCTTCCTGCAATTTATCATTTAGCTTAATGGCGTAAGGCATACGAAATATCACACCGAATACATAAAGCCTTTTATGATAATCATTGTCAGATAAATACGGAAGCAAGGCCTCATACGCTTCTTCATCGTCTTTATACGAAAGAGCTGTGCAGCAAACAGAAAAGCAGGACATATCTGCTGCAGCGTGCAGTCTGTCAATAAGCTGTTTGGTTGATAAATTATACGGCACAATAATACCATTTATCATTTCAGGCTTCATTTTGAATTCCCCCTGTACAATTATATTTAAACTCTTATCCTGCTTCAACCCCTTGTTCCATCCTCCGCAGTCAGCAGCAGCTCCACAATCCCTCTCTGCGCCTCCTGCGTATAATAAAACACCTCATATTCATTCCCTTTGGAACTGACCCGTACCTCGGCTTCTATCCCAAAATCCTTCCCATATTCCGTTATCTTCCGCAGCGGCATCCGATTGACGAATTTCAGTTCAAAAAGCCCTTCTTCCAGCAGCATCTGCTCCACCGCCTTTATGGTCAGACGTTTCGTCGCGCTCTCATCCCGTAAATCATTCATCTGACCCACAAGATCACTTAAGGACATCCGCGGGGCATAGTGTATCTGCGACGCGATTTCCTCCGTCATCACAAACTCTTCCTTCGTCTTTTTCCCGCTTTTCGTACCGGCCGGCAGTTCCTCTTTTCCCGCATCCGCTTCCAGCTCCGGCACCCCTTCATAATCCTGCACCACATCATAATCCAGGCTGGAAAAATCCACAGCGCCCAAGCTGTCCGGTTCATCCGTCTTGCCGTTCTCCCGGTTGAACCGGGCAATACACTGCAGGAACTGCTCTCCGTATTTTTCAAACTTGAACTCACCAACGCCTGATACTGACAGCATCTCATTCTTATCCACAGGCCGTATCACGCACATATGCACCAGCGACTTATCCGAAAAAACTATATAAGGCGGCACGCCTTCCTTTCGTGCGATTTCCCCGCGCAGTCCGCGCAGGACTTCAAACAGCCTCTCATCCTCCTCATCCAGATCGAAGGCGACGGCGCCCCTGCTCTTTTTGCCCTTCTTTTCACCGGCAGCCTTCGCAGGATGCTCCTGCTCCTTCGCCATTTTCATCATCACCGTCTCATCCTCTTCCAGGATAAGCTTTGACTTCCCGGTAAGCTTCACGATGGCGTATTCATCGTTGGTGACGGCCAGATACTCATTCAGCATCAGATAATTCATCACCTGACGCAGCTTATAGGCAGGCACTTTGGACAGCTCCCCGTAATGCGGGTTTTCATCCATCCGGTACTGCCTGATTTTCGCCGTGTTTGCACCATGCACCGTGTCTATAATCACATTCGTCCCATACCGCTGGCGGCAGGCAAGCACGCAGCCCAGCAGGACTCTGGCAATCTCCGTCACGTCCACTTCTTCAAACTGGCTTAAGCAATTGGAGCAGTTCCCGCAGTAATTGGAGCCATATTCTCCGAAATACCGCAGAATATAATCTCTCAGGCACTCATTGGTAAAACAATAATAAGTCATCTTCCGGAGCCGGTCCCTGTCCCTCTCCATCACAAGCTCCTTTGTCAGCGGATCCATCTCCTGATTATCCTGGTTATTATCGATAAAAAACTGATTCGTCACCACATCCTGGCCGCCGTAGAGGAGGATACATTCCGCCGGCTCCCCGTCTCTGCCCGCGCGGCCGGCCTCCTGGTAATACGACTCCATATTCTTAGGCATATTATAGTGTATTACATACCGCACATTGGATTTATCAATGCCCATTCCAAAGGCATTGGTAGCCACCATAACCGGATATCTGTCATAAATAAAATCGTCCTGGTTCTGTCTCCTTTCACCGTCACTGAGTCCCGCATGGTAACGGGTAACCGGAAAACCGTCCCCCCGCAGCCGCTCGCAGACCTCCTCCACCACTTTTCTGGTCAGGCAGTAAATAATCCCGCTTTCTTCCCTGTGAAGCTCCAGATAATTTTTCATTGTGGCATATTTATCTTTGGGAGTCTGCACGGCAAAATAGAGATTCGGCCGGTCAAAGCCGGTCGTCAGCACCTCCGGGGTACGGAGCATAAGAATATCTATGATATCATCCCTGACCTCTTTGGTAGCCGTAGCCGTAAAAGCGCCGACCACCGGCCGCTCAGGCAGCATTCCGATAAACTCTGAAATTTTCAGATAGCTGGGACGGAAATCCTGTCCCCATTGGGAGACACAGTGCGCCTCATCCACGGCAACCATGGAAATTTGGGCAGTTCTGGCAAAATCCAGGAATTCCTCCGTCACCAGCCGCTCCGGCGCCACATAAATGATGGGATATCGTCCAGCCTTCGCGTATTCCAATGCCTTCCTGTACTGACCATATGTAAGTGAGCTGTTCAGGAAAGCCGCATGGATTCCCACGCTGTTCAGGGCCCCTACCTGATCCTTCATCAGGGATATCAGGGGCGATACCACCAGCGTAATTCCGGGCAGCATTAAAGCAGGCACCTGATAGCAGAGAGACTTTCCCGCTCCGGTAGGCATAATTCCAAGGACATCTCGTTCCTGCAAAATACCGTCTATCAGCAGCTCCTGTCCGTCCCTGAAGCTGTCATATCCAAAATACTGCTTCAATATCTGATATTTATCCATTTCGTTCCTCCAAATAAAAAGCCCGCCGTATCCGGCCGCCTCTTCCTTTTTTTCCGTCTGTTCTTTTCCGTTATTTTCGGAAATTCAGGGAGATCTCTCTTCAAGACTCACACAATACACACATGACAAGGCGCTTACGGCCTCAACAGAAATTCGATGCTTTCATCCTATCACAGATATGTCCGGTTATGCAATCAAAATGCGCCGTTTACCACGTTTTTTTCCATCCGCCTTTCTTTACGGAAAATCTTTTTCCCAAAAAATCCTGCCGCTGCATACACGATTTTGCTTTCTGAGGCTTTTTAACTTCTGTTTGTAAGTTTAACGATATAACTGGAATTAATTACCAATTTACATAAATAAAATTGTATATAATTACTAAATTTATGTTTTTTATTGTGATTTATATTGACAAAGTTTATAAAGTAATGGCAATATAATAAAAAGATTTAGTTTAACGATAAATATAATATTAATCAAGAAAGAGGATTGTCCGAAAACAAAACAGCCGGATAACCGGCTGCTTCAGGGGAAAAAGCTTCCCGGAGGGTGTTTTACGGAGAACATAAATTGTACTCAGGAAAATAACGGAAGCGGGTTTTATACCCAAAAGGAGGTTTTCAGACAGTCTGAAAAAGGAGGGATGAAAAAGAGTATGAAAAAGCAGAGATTTAAGTCAGGCTTTGAACCGCCTGCGCATTTTGACAGTGGTTAACCCGTCAGGGCAGACACACACCTTCCCTATCCATTAGCTGTCGGATAAGAAAGGCAATTATCTACAATGCAGGGGACTGTAGCCAGAACCTTTTTGCACTGTTTTCCGTTTCGCGGACAATGGGCAGGCAGGACATGCAGGCTGCGGCGGCCCTTACATCATGACCCAGCCCTTGGAGAGGGGCTTTAATAACTACTACTAACCAAGTAAGGAGCGAAATAACATGATTAAATTTTGGAGACAGGGTGCAGCTTTATTGCTGGCCGGCGTAATGGCAGCCAGCCTTGCCGCATGCGGCAGCACCAGTACAGGCAGTACAGGAAATTCAGACAATGCAGGCGCTTCCAATGAAGGCGCAAGTGCCGAAAATACCGGCGGCAGTGAGAATAACGGCGAGATTGTAAAGCTGGTGGTATGGGGCGTCGGCAGTGCCGATACCGAAGACTGCAACGAGGTTGCCGCCGCTATCAGCGAGATTACCCGCGAGAAAATCGGTGTTGAAATCGAGCTTGTCCGCGGTCAGGACGCAGAACAGATCAATCTGGCTCTTACTTCCGGTGAACCCATCGATATGCTGAACTATAATAACGTTAACGGCCAGCTGGCTGCTATTGTACGTAACAACTATGCTACAGCTCTGGACGATCTGGTTGAAAAATACGGACAGGGCGCTCTTGAAGTTATCAATCCTGTTGACTTGGATGCCTGCTGTTTCGGCGGTACACTGTATGCACTTCCCGACATGAAGGACACTTCCCGTTCCGCTGGTTTCTCCATGCGCAAGGATATCGTGGACGAACTGGGAATTGAAGTTCCTGAAATGGGTACTTACGATGATATGTACAAAATCCTGACTCAGGTTCATGAAGCATATCCCGACATGTATCCTCTCGTTCCCACATGGGCCGGCGGCGGTATGCAGGAAACTCTGCCTACTGATCCTCTGGGCGATAACCTGGGCATTCTGGAAAATGTTTACAACGACACCACAGAGGTTGTGAACTATTATGCGACTGAAAGCTATCGCAAATTCTGTGAAATGATGTACAAATGGAATCAGGAAGGCCTGATCATGCCTGATGCTACCACAACCACTGAAAACAACCTGCTCTCCGGCAACGGTTTTGCAATGTTTGAAAACTGGAAGCCCGGCAAGGAACTGGAAAACTACAAGTCCACAGGCAAAGAAGTGGTATTCATGAAAGTGGTTGAGCCTTACAAATATACCGACGTATCCAACGGCAACTCCTTCATCATTCCTTACAGCTCACCCCATCCTGAAAAGGCTATGGAGCTGTGGAACCTGATGTATACCGATCCTGAGGTTTCCAACCTGTTTATCAATGGTATCGAAGGCAAGCATTGGGTATACACAGATGATTCCAAAACCTTTATTACCACTCCCGAAGGCGTGGATCCTAATGCCAGCGGTTATTCCTCCGTTGACTGGGCTTGGCCTAACCAGCAGATTACTCCTCTCTGGAAAGGTGCTCAGGCTGACCTGTGGGATGAGCTGAATAAGTTCAATGAAAGCGGTGTTGCCAGCCCTGCCCATGGCTTCTCCTGGGACAGCAACCCGGTATTGAACCAGGTTACCGCCTGCAACAACGTTGTATCCGCATACCACACAGCACTTCGCTGGGGCGCTATGGACCCGAATGAAAACCTTCCCAAGTTCATTGCTGAACTGGAAAGCGCCGGCATCAATGAAATCATTGCAGAGAAACAGCGTCAGCTGGATGAGTTTCTGGCAGGTAAGAAATAAACTCCGGAAACCCTGATATAAACATAAGCATGCAAAAAAGGAAGGCGGGTATGGGTTGCTCCCCAACCCGCCTCTTCTTTACACATTATCAAATCATAGGGAGGACTAAAATATGAAGAATGTCAGAAAAAAGCTGAAACGATTCTGGCCCCTTTATTTGATGTTCGTGCCTGGCGTCATCTATCTGTTTATCAATTGCTACATACCCATGTTTGGCATTCAGATCGCGTTCCGACAGTATAACGCCAGAGACGGCATCTATGGCAGTCCGTGGTGCGGTTTTAAAAACTTTGAATTCCTTTTCCGCACAAAAGATGCCTTCGTCATGATCCGGAATACCCTGCTCTATAACCTGGTATTTATCGGGCTGGGCACCATATTGGCTGTTGCAGTGGCCATTATCCTTAACGAAGTCCACAGCAAAAAGGCCAAACAGCTGTACCAGACCGTAATCCTCATTCCCTACCTGATTTCCATGGTTATCGTCAGCTATCTGGCATTTGCTTTCCTGAGCAGCAGCAATGGTTATATCAACAACTCGCTTCTGGCTGCTTTCGGCGCAAAACCTATCGACTGGTACAACAGCCCTAAATACTGGCCTGTCATCCTGGTTGTCATCAACATCTGGAAAGGCCTGGGCTACAACATGATACTGTATTATGCCACCATCTGCGGTATTGACCACACTTTGTATGAGGCGGCCGTGGTAGATGGTGCCAGCCGTTGGCAGCAAATCAAAAATGTAACACTGCCCGGCCTGAAATCTACAATTATCATTTTGACCCTGATGGCCCTGGGCGGTATCTTCCGGTCTGATTTCGGTCTGTTCTATCAGGTTCCCCAGAACTCCGGTCCCCTGATCAGCGTGACCCAGACCATCGATACCTATGTGTACCGCGGCCTGATGCAGACCAACAACATCGGCATGTCCTCCGCAGCAGGCGTATATCAGTCTGTTGTAGGATTCATTCTGGTAGTAACCGCTAACTTTATTGTCCGCAAGGTGGACAATGAGAGTTCCCTGTTTTAAGAAGGAGGCAGCATATTATGGTAGACAAGGGAAAAGGATTCCAGATTTTTGCTCATATCCTGTTGAGCTTTCTTATTATTTGTGCAATTGCACCTTTCATACTGCTGATTATGTCCTCCATCACTGAAGAACAGACTCTGATCACAAACGGCTACAGCTTCTTTCCTGAGAAGTTCAGTACCTATGCATATGAATATCTGTTTACGAAATCTGCCGCAGTATTCCGCGGTTATGCAATTTCCTTTCTGGTGACTGCAATCGGTACGGTGTGCAACCTGCTGTTCACCACACTGTATGCCTATCCGCTTTCACGGAAGGAACTGCCGGGCAGGAACATATTCGCCTTTTATTTATTCTTCACCATGCTTTTTTCCGGTGGTCTGGTTCCCTCATACCTTATGTGGACCCAAACCTTCCATATCCGCAACACCGTATTCGCCCTGCTTATCCCCAACCTGCTGATGAGCGCTTTCAACGTTATTATGATGCGTACCTATTTCACCGCTAATATTCCGGATGCGGTCATTGAGGCGGCCCGGGTTGACGGCGCCAGCGAATTTAAGATACTTTTCGGCATCGTACTGCCCATGGCCCTGCCCATCATCGCCACCATCGGCCTGCTTGTTGGCCTGGCCTACTGGAACGACTGGATGAACGGTCTGTACTATCTGAACGACGATCGTATGTTCAGTATCCAGGTACTGCTGATGAATATCCAGAGGGATCTCGACTCCCTGCGGCAACAGGCGCAGGCCGGAGGCAATATCAACACCGCTGATCTGCCTTCCACCTCAGTCCGCATGGCTCTGACCGTAATGGGCATTCTGCCGGTTATGGTTATATATCCTTTCATGCAAAAATATTTTGTAAAAGGTATTGCCATCGGCGCTGTAAAGGGTTAAGCAAAAGACTTAATTCTCCAGTGCCCTCACAGCTACGGAAAAATTACAAAAGGGAAAGTCCCTGCGGCACAGAATGCCCGGGACTTTCCCTTTTTTTACCATTCAGGAAAAGTTACCGTACTGATATGGGGCGCAACGCCTGCAGTCTCAAGCTTCCCCCTGTATGTTTCTTCCCAGGAATCATTCCAGCAATAAAGCCGGAAGCACCTGTAAAAATGGTATCCATACATACAGACTACGGCCAGAACCAGCAGCCAGAGCGCAAAGCCCATGAAATCCGCAGGCATGGGCTTTGCGGCCATTCCCGCTGCCCCGGCCCACCTCGCCAGCGCTTTAAATACAAGGGAATTCTCAGACCGCCTTCCGCCCCCAAACGCCTCCGGCCCCACAATACGCCTGTCATCATAAAGAAATGTAAACACCGCTGTCATAAGACAGCCAACTGCCACCTCAACACCTGAAAATATCAGCTTATCAAAATAAACCTTAAGCCTCACATAGACCTCCAGGCTCCTGTCCACGGCACGTCCCGGCAATTTGCCCTCTCCCATGCCGCCGCAGAGCATCAGGTTGCTTAAAGAGGCCATCAGCCCGCCGGATAATACCATCGCCGCTTCTTCCGTACGCCCCCTTCGATTGTCAACTATCAGCGCCGGCGCGTTCTCTTCTGCATTTACCGCATATCCCACGCCGCTTTCAGCGAATTTTTCCCACTCCTTATCCCGTTCCTTCTGTGTACGGACTCTTCCAGAACCGCCGAGGAAAAGCCCTACAACAGCACAGATCGAAGAAAAAAATCCCACAATCCCGGCTGTCAGGACTGCTGCCGCCAGCCCCGGAAAATTCCGCAGGATCAAAAGGAAATAACCTCTCTTCTTCTGCCCTGCCAGCAGAATGCCGCCAAGCAGGCTGCACATAAGCCCCGGCGCCACATAAATCAGGCCGACGCACGCCGCAAATTTCCCCAGCTCCGCCGCGCCCTTCGGCCTCCAGGCGCTCATCAGTAACAGATAAAATGCGCTGAAAAACAGTGCAAAAACACCATATAGGAAAATAATCCCTTTATGCTCCTTATGCAGTCTGAAAGCTGAAAACCGTTCTTCCTTCATAATCACTTACCTGCTTTTTACCATATCTGTTTATCCTGGTTCCGTTTTATTCCGGCTTCTGTGTATTCCATTTCCTGCCTATCCCGGCTTGTACGCATCCTGATCCCTGCTTATCCTGGCCCCGGTCCGTCCGAAATCAACTCTCTGCCTGCGCCCAATCCTTGCAGACATCCACCCATTCACAGGCTCCGGAGTATTCCTCCAGTTCCTCCATGTTAACTTCAATCGCGCTGTTGCTGCTGCCGCAGGCAGGGAACACTGTGTCAAAACGTTTCAGTGATTCATCCAGAAAAACCGATATATTCTCATTCACAGCAAACGGGCACACGCCTCCCACAGCATGTCCGATTTTCTCTTCCACCTCGATGGCAGGAAGCATTTTCGCCTTTTTCCCGAATTTTGCCTTATACTTTGCGTTATCTATTTTTGCATCCCCTGCAGTCACGATAAGGATGCAGCGATCCCCCAAATCAAAGGACAGTGTCTTCGCAATTCTTTTGCCTTCGCAGTGAAGCGCCTGCGCCGCCAGCTCCACCGTGGCGCTGGAAACCTCAAATTCCAGAACCCTGCCGTCCGCATTCCATTTTTTCAAATAATTCCTTACCTTGTCAATTGCCATTTTCCTGTCTTCCTTTCCGCTGTCCGGCCTTTTTTACAGACCCTATTTTATAACAATCCCCAGCAGCCTCGCAAGCTCCGCCGCCTGATATAAATCCGTCACCGCTCCCCGCAGCTCCCCTTTTTCCTCCGATAAAACAATGCCCTCAATCTCATTCCCGCGAAGATCCATTCCCTTTAAGGGCGTATGGAAAAAACTGGCCCGCTTCAGGTTCAGCCCTTTCCATTCCATTTTCTTAAAACGGCAGTCCGCCAGATAGCTTTCCTGCATATCGCAGGCGTTCCATATCGCCGATTCCCACCTGGTTCCACTGAAATTGGCAAAAGAAAGGCCGCACTCCTCCATGCGTACCTCCTTCAGCAGGCTTTCATGGAAATCCGCACCCACCCCTTTTACTGAAAGGAATTCGCAGCGGCTGAAATAACAGTCGTCCAAGCGGCTGTTGGACAAATCGCAGGTCTTAAACCGCACATCGATAAAACTGGCTTTTTCGAAATTACAATGGAGGAAGGTACAGTTTTCAAAAATCACGCCTTCCAGATTTATTTTATAAAAATCCTGGTTTTCCACCGTCAGTCCGCGGATATGGCATTGCTCCACAGGCATATCCTCCCTGCAGGCATTGCCAAGAAGCGCCAGGCCGTCCTCTGCTTCCCTGAGCGAACGCCCCAGCTGCGGCGGCGCGACTCTTACCATTTTTTTCTCCATGCCCATTTCCCCCTGCATTATTTTCTGAGGATAAGTCTAACACAGTACGTGAAAAAGGAAAATGGCATAATTGCACAAACCTCCGCGAACAAAAAAAGGACACCGGCAAAGCGGGAAACGCTGCTGCGCCCGGCTTCGCCGATGCCTGTAAAGGAGGAAACTTCCAATTCCATATTATCCAAAACGATTGTCCGGCCTGCCCTGCGGCAGACGGAATCAGCCTTCAATTGCTATATAATTATGCTCTTCCACCTGTTTCTTTTCTTCCTTTTTGGGAACGGAAAGCTTCAGGATACCATGCTTGAAGCTGGCTTTAATATCAGCCTGTTCCAAATCCTCGCCAACATAGAAGGTACGGCTGCAGGCTCCTGCGTAACGTTCTCTGCGGATATACCTGCCTTTCTTCTCGTCTTCCTTATCCAGGCCCTTCTCTGCGCTGATTGTCAGATAGCCGTTCTCCAGCTCTACCTGAATCTCGTCCTTCTTGAATCCGGGCAGATCCACATCCAGTTCGTAGGAATTATCTGTTTCACGCACATCGGTCTTCATCAGGCGGGAAGCATTTTTGCCGTACAACGGATTCTTTTTCCCAAAGAACTCCTTGTTCAGCTTCTTCTCCCATTTATCATCAAACGGAAAATCCATGAAATCATCAAATAAATTCTCTCCAAAAATACTGGGCATCAACATAAGTCATTCCTCCATTCTTCTGAAATCAGACACCAGTTACCACAGCATTCTCCTCTTACAGCGGCCTTTCTCTATCCGGGCCGCTGCATCCGGCTTTATTGCCGACGGCCTTGTAAGCCTTGCCACTTTGTCAGCCTTCAATCGCAATGTGCTTATCTTCTTCCACCTTCGGCTGCGCTTCTTTCTTAGGAACGGAAATCTTCAGGATACCGTTCTCAAATTTCGCCTTGATATCGTCCTGCTTAATATCCTCGCCCACGTAGAAGCTTCTGCTGCAGGAACCCACATATCTTTCTCTTCTGATATATCTGCCATTCTCGTCCTTCTCACCGTTATCTTTGTTCGTGGAAGCGCTGATGGTAAGGTAGCCTTCCTTCAGCTCCGCCTTTAAATCCTCTTTGTTAAACCCGGGCATATCAATGTCCAGTTCAAAGCTGCCGTCCGTTTCCCTGATATCAGTTTTCATAAGGCTGTTCGTGTTGAAATTCCTGAACGGAAAGCTCATCCAGTCGTCAAATAAATTTTCTCCAAAAATACTAGGCATTAACATAATTATCGCTCCTTTTCTGTAAAATAAAAATTATCGTTTACATGTCTGGAACGCAGGTTCCGACTCCGGTATAAAAGTACCCTCATCTTTCGATGTTTATTGCTTTTTGTATCTTTGTCCTTTCCTTTGTTCTATTTGTAATATAACACGCATTATTAGCAATGTCAAGAGGTGAGTGCTAATTATTTTCTTTAATTTGTGGGGGCGGCTTTTCATAACGAAAGTTAAATTTGTGGAGGCAGAGGTTTAATGTTGGAGTTAGACAAAGTTTTATTCACCCTCCAACATCATAATATTTATCACATACACTAGCCACAGCACTTTCAATTTGATACAATAGATTTGTAGAAATAATTAATATATGTAATCACTAACTTTTGTTTATATTCAAAGCTAATATGCCAGGAGATAACGATGTCAATTCCCATGTACAAAAAGATTCAACAGGATCTATTTAATATGATTGCATCCGGCCAGCTGCGGGAAGGAGATAGAATTCCGTCCCAATCAGAATTGGTCGAGCAGTATTATGTAAGTGCCATTACGGCCAAAAATGCCCTGAATTCACTGGCAGACCGCGGACTAATCACTCGTATAAGGGGAAAGGGATCATTTGTAAGTAAAAGTCCTTATTCCATTTCCCGGACGGACAGTAATGACCGTCCTATTTCAATTGGTGCAATTTTCCCCAGCGCATCATCGCTCATTGATCAAACATACATGATGTATTTGAACGAGCTCTGCCAGAAAAATAATTACCGCCTTTACTCCTGCTGTTCTCAGGAGAATGTAAGAACTGAAAAAGAGCTTTTGAACCAGTACATAAAAAGCGGTGTCCAGGGAACCATCCTTTTTCCTGTAGTTACTGAAATGAACAGCCCTATGATTTCAAGACTGATCCGTGGCTGCGGTACAACAGCCCCATATCCTCTTGTTTTTATCGATCGCTATCTGGAAACTACCGGGGGATCCTATATTATTTCAGATAACCGGCAGGGATCCCGTTTAGCTGCGGATTATCTTCTGAATGCAGTAGGCGAACAAATTGCGATATTACACTTTCCCCTTTGCAACAGTACCGTCACTGAACGATATGACAGTTTTAGAGAAGCCTTCGCCAATGCAAGGCTTCACTTTACCCCAAAGAACGACTGTATGATAGATGATCTTCGGCTTCTGGACAAAAGCAATGAAAATCGTATTGAATATATCATGGCTTCTATTCTTCAGCATCTGCGCAAATACAGCCAGCTTCGCGGCTTTTTCTGTGCCAATGCAGAAATAGCACAGATTGCTTATTATGCTGTAATCCAAATGAAACGGACACCCGGTGTGGATTTTGAAATCGTCAGCTTTGATCCTCCCTATTTGCCTGGTGTCCATTTTATACAACAGGATTACCGTACTATGGTACAGAATGCGATAGATTTGCTGATTACACAGATCCGGGGGGATTTTACTGTTGTTCACACACGAATACCCACTTCATTTATTTACATGGACGCTCAGCCTACTCACACACAAAGCCTGCGCTATCTAATCAAAGGACCCAATCAGATTTACTGACTTAAAATATTTTTAGTTTACCTTAAATCTCTTAATATATAAAAAGGCACAGAATCATATGAAGCGATTCCGTGCCTTTTAAATCATACATTTTTCTTTTTATATTCCTGCTATTATAAGAGCAGGATTACAATACTATGTTTATGATTCAAATACAATTGTAGGATCCATACCATATCTGCCTGTATACCGGCCATAAATTGTCATACCGCCGCCGCTGCTTTTCAATATAAGTTCATGCACTCCTGCTTCCAGTGCATTCGTCGGCAGCTGTACTTCAAATCTTTCTCCGTAACCAAGGCGTCCAGTATTGCGGTAGTTATAAGGATTTCCTCCCTGTGAACCATTTGAGAACAGAGCACGCTCATCTGAAGGATCATCCTGAGGTTTTAGTGTATCCGTATATTTGCCATCCCAGTATACCTCTATCTGTGTCCCAAAAAGAATTTCATCCGTCACTTTAATGGCATTTTTACCTTCTCGCGCCCCTGCCTCCAAAATAAGCAGACTTGCCGTTATAGTTTCCGGCAGTTCTACAACATAGCGCAGTTCTCCTTTTCCGCATACACTGACTGCACAGACACCTTCTTCCTGGAAAACCTGTACATAGTTTCCATCTGCACGTGTATACATGCCAGGAGAAATTGTGATTTCACCCATCCGGTTGTCCATGCAGGCTTCCTCTATATAAAGCTGAATATAATTACGGCATAAAATATCTCCATCATCCTCTACATAGAAAAAGACATATGCCCCACGCATTTTTTCCGGGACAGTAAATTCAATAGTATCCTGCAGCTCCACAACGAATGGCTTAAAATCTATGGAACGTTCTATAGTAATAATTCCTTCTATATAACGTCCCAGCCAATCTATACCCGTTACAGTCACATGCAGTACGGGGTTTTTCATATCCCGCCATGCGAAATGGGAAGTATAAAGGTCAATACTCAGTTTTTGACCGGAATGTACATGTTCAATACGGTTACAGTCAGCTACGACCATATCCATATTATTGACCATATCATATCCCAGCGGATTCATATGATGATCCACATAGCCATAGTCACGTTCATAACGTTCAGCTGTCAGCGGCCCGGAATCCTCCATCTCATGTGATGCAACATTCATACGTAAATAGCCTGCAATTTTCTGAAACATTCGCAGCTGCATGTCAATTCCATTAATATGCAAAAATTCGCTGATAAAGATAGGTTTTCCTGACTGTATTGCTTCACCAACACAATGTGGTGCACGGACTCGATTAATATAGTTGTAGGTTGAACCAGGATAGCAGCTTTGTATCAACGTTTCCCAACGTTCTTTTGCCTCCCAATGCTCTGCAGGATAATAGTGAAAATCATTAATTTCACAAGCCTCCGTTTTACCAAACCCTGAGTTATCGCAGACAAGCACGTGAGGCCATGCCTTCTTTGCCCGATATCCATTATCCCGCAGGAACTGATAACGCAATTCATTTTCCCAGGGCGTACTTACATGGCAGCCTTCCACTCCCCATGATTCATTGATCGTAGAAACAATTACAATACTGGGATGGTTATGTAAACGTTCAAGCATGCCATCCAGTTCACGGTAATAAGCCTTTTGCCATCGGGGATCTTCCGGAGTTGCATAAAAATTTCCCGGATGCTCTGTCCATACCAGCAGTCCCCGCCGATCGCATTCATTGTACCAAAGTGGTTCATTCTCTTTAATATGTACGCGTGAGAGATTATAACCATATGCTATCGTTCGATCAATATCATAACGGATGGATCCTCGTTTGCCCTCTTCTCCCTCTTCATCAAGACTACGATAGGTATAGATACCAAAAGCATTGTAGCACTGATCGAGGATTCCGATCACATAAAACGGCAGATCATTTAGATAGAGATATTGATACTGCTCCAGTGGATCATCCGTATCCTCCGGACTATGTCCCGGCAGCCAACGGCATTCTACCTTACGCAGTCCCACATGACTTCTGACAGAGTCAATGCCTTTTCCACCAATTATAAGCTCTGAAAGAACTTCATATAACCTTCCATGACGATATTCCCAGAGTTTGGGATCATCTATGATTATTTCCGTTTTTCCCTCACCAGCGCATAGCGGAATATCCACCTGATATAACCTTCCTGTTTCCGGAGCTGTCAGGGTCATTTCTACTATCCCATCCGGTGCATTCTCTGCGGCCACTTCTGCCAATACTGCTGCATGCGTACATACGCCATTTGTAAAATCCAGTATAGGGGTCAGCCGGACGCGTGTCAGGTGAGCTTCTGCCCGAGGCTCTATCCACACACTTTGCCAAATCCCCGGAGCACTGGAAAACCAAAAAATCTGTTTTCCCATATTATGAGAAAGAATATCATGAGGAAACTGAACTTTCACCACCAGCACATGTACAGATCCAGGTTCCAGAAGTCCAAGGTCGAACTCCAGATCACTGTATTCATCCTCCCTCATTCCAAGATAATCATTATCAAGCCAAACATAAGTTACATTAGAGCTCGCACCAATATGCAGGATTATATGCTCGTTATCCGGAAAAGAATCCGGTATAGTAAAATTGCGTCTATACCATGCGTATTCTCCTGTTAAATGATAATTGTTAAACTGCGTATTCATCTCATGTAATGTACTGCCGCAAGCCAAATGCTCTTCACCAAATCCCATCAGGGAAGCCCAGGAAAATGGTACACGAATATGTCGATCATACTGAGGTGCATGTTCTTCATACCAATGCTCCTTCACTCCCACATTATTCGGATCAAACTGAAACTGCCAGGTTCCGTTAAGTGAAAGCCATCCATGCCCACTACGATCAAACATAGGACGGTTATACTCACGGCGTGGAGTAGTTTCCGGAGTCTGCGTCTGTAAATGAATACAGCAGGAATTCAATTGTCCGGGAATACAGCACAGTTCCCTGCGCGTAAAGAGAAATCCCTCTGCTGCCACGATAAGAACCTGCTTTCCACGTGGCACATTTTCCAGCGTAAAGAATCCCTCCTGATCAGTCAGCGTAAAGAAATGATCAAATCCCGCTAAATGAATTCCCGCACATTCCACAGGCCGTTCCTTGTTATCTAATATCTGTCCCGAAAGAGTACATATAGGTGCAAAACCATCTATCATAGCCCAGTCCAGATAAGCATGGCATGCTTCAAATCGCTCATGCCAAGGGAGTGCCTTAATTAATGCACGGGCATCTCCTGAAATTTCCGGAATATCTGCCTCCAGCAGAAAGTTATCAAATAGCTTTGCCGTATAGTGTTTTCCCTCTCTCTGCAGTGTCAGCCGGACCGGAAACGTCTTATTCCAGGCGACCTTTGCAACTACCAGCCATTTGGGCTGACCGCCGCTCATAAAGGCCTCACCATTCTGACTGCCTGAATGAACCCTCAGTTCAATTTGATCATTCGTTGCAGCAAGAAGCACGTATTTTCCAAAAGAACTGTTCCCGGCATAGAAGCCAACGCCGCACCCCATGCACTCTTCATCCCATCCGGTAAATTCAGCTGCAACAACACTGCTTTCCTGAAGAAAGGCGCGGCTCAGCAGACAATTTCCTTCATTCCATATATCATGCTCAGGAAGCGCAATGCAGGAATTTCCCACGTGATACGGCATCTCCAGGCATGGTGTTGTCATGTTGCAGAACTGCCATATGGATAAATTTAGTCCCTCGTCTGTAAAATGATCATATAACACGTCATTCACCTCAATTCGTATTGAACTCTTTTAACAAGTGTTCGTGCCCCAAAGGAGCCAACTCCTGCACGTCCATAAGGAAAAGGCCCATTTTCAGTTACAGTTACCAAACATTCCCCATCAACCCAGACAGCGATTGAACCACCATAGATCTCCATACGGATACAGTATTCTTTCCAGGGCAAAAGCAGACAACGCTGGCGCCACAACTCCTTTTTCCCAAAATTCATCCGCCAAATGAACATATCATTACCGTCAAATCCCAAAAAATATCCACGGTGCCCGATATGAACCTGCTCATGATAACTGGAATCCTCACTCACGCGAAGAAAAAGCCCGGAAGGATTATCCGAATCAAACTCATAAAATAAAATATCTGCTTCTATAAAACCATCTGTATGAAATCGATTTCCAAACCGGGAAAGTACATGCCCTTTGCGATCCATTTGCATGCCCTCCACACGATCAATACTGATATCTCCTTCGATCTGATCGGCTATATGGCAAAGCTCCAATCCACAATATTCTCTCTGTTCCGGTTCCGGAGCAGGGAATAATTCCATGCTGTAAAGAAGCACTTCTCCCTCCTTTACAGTCAGGCTGCATTCCTGCATTCCTGCCTCCAGTGTAATAACATTCATTTCCATACGCCGCATGGTTTCCATCCTGTCCAACCTCATTTCAAAGTCACCTGTCTGGAAACAACATTTAATATTTGTATCTCCAAATGCCTGTATCAACGTCTGAATATGATATGCTCCAGTTCTTTCCACATTAATACGCAGTCGGATCGTTTCACCTCCACGCAACAAGAGATGCCGCTGCCCGTCGGCACACCGGAACTCCTTTCCGTCTGAACCCGGCATAGCTAATAAGGCATAAGCCGTACCTGGAATATTATTATAATGCAGCCGATCTCCTGACTGTCCAACCTGTCCGTGGAAAGCGACGTATGATGTCTGCATAGCTTTCTGTGAGCCAATTCGCCCTGTGCCATCCAATACTCTTACATGCCCCTGCATCATCAAATCAATAAAAAAACGAGTCTCATCTGCAGCGAATTCCACGCGCAGGGAATGCAGCACATCTGTGCGAAATCCCTCAAAGAGTTCTTTATCCAACAGACATTCCTGCTCATTTTCCTTTACCAGACTTACCGTAAACCGGCCTTCTGCGCAGGATATACTTATATACTCCTGTCCGTCTCGATATGCAAATAACGCAATCCCGTCATTTCCCGGTATCAATGTAACCTCCGCTGTCCCGGTCTTTCCCAGTTCTTCGGAAGAAAGAATCTGGCCCATGGTATGCAGAAATTTTTTTTCATCCTCTTTACTGTCCGCCCAGCCATAAAAATCTGCGCGAGGAGGAACCGGGCATTTTCCTTGTGATGGACCGCTCACTGCCAATTCGTCTCCCGGAAAGAGAATACGATCCATCCGCGAATTCCGACCATCCCGTTCTCCCCTTCGATCCACAGGATAGCTATGATAAAAAATCCAGTAACTATCCAGATCCGGACCAATTACACTGGAGGAATGGCCAAGGCTGCCGCTTTCATAATCAGAATTAACCAATACTGTCTTATTGCGCGGAACCATCCATGGACCTAACGGTCCTTTCTCGCTGACAGCATAATCAATTCGGTATCCCCGAGACAGCAGATGATTTCCTGTCATGGTAATATAATAACGTCCGGCTCGTTTGAATACGCCTGGCCCCTCTGTCCAATGTCCCATTGATGTACCAAACAGTTCATGAGCCTCATGGACTGTTCCATCACGATCCAGCTTATGAGCATATATTGAAGGATTTCCGGCCCGAAATAAATAAAGTGAACCATCATCGTCGGCAAATATGGAACCATCAATTGTCTGTCCAAAATTATCCGTAAGCCGTTCAAAGGGACCGGTAGGATTGCAGGAAGTATAAATATAGTGTCCTTCCCCACGTGGAGAAGTAATTAGATAAAAAATACCATTAAAATAAAAAATCTCAGGCGCATAAGCGTAGCTTAGAATTGGATCATCTGCAACAATTCCAATACATTCCCAATTCGTCAGGTCTTCAGATTCCCAAGCTACAATACCATCCGGACCTGCAGAAGGGTACAGATAATACCGACCATTAAACCGATATACAAACGGATCACCAACCTTAGCCCAGCCCTCTTCCATTCCTTCACCTTTCAGTTCAGGCAGATGAATCGGATTTTGATATTGCTTCATAGACTATTCCTCTCTTTCTCTCCAAAGCTGACTCTCGAACAATTTATGATACATGTTTTGTTCTTTTGTCAGAAAAAGGGCTACGCAATTGCGTAGCCCAAAGATTTTGTCATAGGTCATCCTTGACGCTGTCAATTACCTTGGTCATTTCTTCTGCAATTTTGTCAATTGCCTCCTGTGCCGTGATATCACCGACCAGTGCAGATTGGATAGCTATTTCTTCAACATCACCTATCTGAGCTGAAACGTATGGAATATCTGTATCTGCAAGCTGAGAAGCCGCCGCCAGATTTTCTTTTAACGCATCGTAAACCGGATTGCCCAATTCAAGGAAAATATCTCGTTCATAGTTAGATGCACGGCAGGGATCCATTTCGATCGGTGCCTTAATATACTCACCATCCTTGGATGTAACCAATTCACAGAATTTAAATGCCATTTCCTGTTCGGGACTACTGGCTGCAATGGACATTGCCCATCCTCCCAAACAAGGACTTCCGCCCGGAACAAGACCATATCCAACCTTTCCCTTTGTGGGAGAGCCATCTGCCTCACAATTCATATATAAGCCCGGCCATTGCTCCATCATCGCTGCGTTGCCCTGAGCAAAATAAGTATTTCCGGTATCCCAGTCAAAGGTGATACTCTCTTTGGGTGCAAATTTCACCAAATCCAGCATGAACTGGAGTGCCTTAACTCCACTGCCATCCGTAAATCCAGGGGTAAAATTATCCCCGATTTCTTCTCCCCCAAAATATCCTAAATGGTTAAACCAGGTGAACCGACTGGATCCCTTGGACAAAACTCCTGAATATCCATAGTCAACAGGTGAATCGGGATTTTCTGACTTTGTAAAGAATTCCGCCACTTCCAGCATCTCCTCCGGTGTCGCAGGAACAGTCAATTCACGACCGTATTTTTCTTTAAACTTGGACTTCAGGTTTTCGTCTTCAAACAGATCCTTACGATAGAAAAATACCATTGAATCAGGCTTGAAAGGAAATGCAACCTGCATACCATTATATCTGGAATAGGTATCATACATGCCTGTAAGGAAGTCCTTCTCATCGTAATTAGGACTGGCAACCGTATCCAGCATTTCAGTAATATCAGTTAGCAGACCTGCATGGGCAAAAGAATGAATATACGCAATCGGCATACAGACAATATCGAACTGATTGCTTGTCAGTCCCATCTGCCCTTTCTCAAAGAGCTGATCCGGGAAGGATTGTACTTCCACTACTCCCCCTGTCATTTCCTCGAAAAGAGAGGCAAAAATTTTAAATACTGTTTCGTAATTGGCACCTGAACATGCAACTACAATCTTTTTTCCTTCATACATCCCTGGTTTAAGTGTCCCGTCAAGATCCAGATTATCCAGCATGGGATAATCTGCAACCCTGGCTCCCGATGAAGAAACCTGTTCAGCAGCTGCATTTTCTTCTCCACCCGATGTTTCTCCGGCAGGACTTTCTTCAGGTTGAGATGCGTTTGCACCACTGCTCTGATCTGCTGCAGGCGTACCACTACCACACCCTGTCGCACTACCCAGAAGCGTCAGTGCAAGAAGAATTGCCAGAATCTTTCTTTTCATAAAATAACCTCCTTTGTGTGAGTGTCCGAACCACCCTTATGCAATCATAACGGCTGGAACGATACAATTTTTATTGACTGCGTACCTATCCCTTCACTGCTCCTGCTGTAAAGCCTTTTACAATATATTTTTGCATGGTGAGTGAGAGAATTATAGCTGGAACCATTGATAATGTGCCTGCCGCAGCAATTGAGCCAAAGGGCGTATCCCGGTCACGCTGAATCATAGTATTGATAGCAATCGGCAGGGTCTTTGCCTCATCCCGGAATGTCAGCGTTAATGCCAGTCCAAACTCATTCCATGCTCCGATAAAACACAGGATAGCGACTACCGAAATACTCGGAAGCACCAGAGGAAGAGCAATATTCCAATACATCCGGTAACTGGAACACCCATCAATACTGGCTGATTCATAAATCTCCCGCGGAATTTCATCATAAAAATTTAGAAACAGCCAAATCGACATAGGCAATGAAAAAGTACAATAAGCTGCAATAAGGCCAATGGAATTATCCAAAAGTCCCAGATTCAGATAAATAATGTACAATGGGATTGTATAAAGCAATCCTGGTATCATTCGAATGACGTAAATACCAAAGGACACTGTTTTGCTTCCTTTAAACCTGAAACGTGTGAGACCAAAGCCTGCCATAGAAGCTACCAGCACACATAAAAGGGTAGTAAAAGTTGCAATCTTGGCACTATTAAACAGGAACGTCGGAAAATTGGATTTACGAAAAATCTCTATGTAATGTGCTGTTGTCACCCGTGTGGGAATGTACTGCGGCACCGTAGTAAGAATATCCTCATTGTATTTAAATGACATAGTCACAGCCCAGTAAATCGGAAAGACAAAGAAAAAGCTAAACACACACAGACCAATGAAAATTCCCACTTGAACCAAACGTTTCTTTTTTAAATATTTGGATTTCATATGCCTCCTCCCTTCAATCGTCCTGTTTGCGCATAATCAGCATAGTAGCAACAGCTACAATTGAGACCACCACAAAAAAGATAAAAGCTCCTGCCGAACCTTGTCCCACATTATTATATCGGAACGCTGTTTTATAAATTGTTGTTCCAATTGTTTCTGTAGAGGCTCCCGGTGCGCCATTGGTCAACTGCATAACCGCATCGAATGCACGTAATGCATCACTGATGCGAATAGAAATCACAAGTGCGATAAAATTACGGATAGTTGGCAGTGTAATACTAAAGAAAATACGCGGTCCTGTCGCACCGTCAACTCGTGCCGCTTCTATCATTTCAGTAGATACCGTCTTAAGAGCTGCCTGGAAAACAAGAACACAAAACGGTGTCGCCATCCATATTTCAACAATTATTATGGCAATTTTTGCATAAAATGTTTCTCCCAGCCAGTTAATTTCCGAGAATCCCAAACGTGCAAGCGTATTATTGACTACCCCATAAACCGGATAGAACATCAGCTTCCAGACCGTGGCTGAAACCACTGCTGCAACCATCATAGGGATAATCAAAAGTGTCTTAAAAGGAGCAGCGAAACGGACTGAAGCTTCACTGTTGAGCATAGATGCAATTACAAGTCCTAATACAGTTTCAATAACAACTACCACTACTGCAAAGGTCAACGTCCATTGGATCGATGCAATAAAGTTCTTATCGACCAACATATCTATATAATTTTTAAGACCGACAAAATGTATTGTACTTGCAGGCATAGCAAGGTTATATGACTGAAAGCTTAGATAAAATGAATATCCAATCGGAATAATGGATATACATACCAGCATTATCACTGCCGGCCCTAAAAAAACTACCGGAGCTACTCTTTCAGAAAATGGTCTCTGCGTTCCTGATTTTCTTTTAACCACAGGATTACTCATTATGCTTTAATATCTCCTTTCTTTTTGCAAGTTTTCTTTATTTGCCCTGATTATAGCATTTGGCAATTGTGAATTATATACTATATATGGTATATAATTTCAAAAAGACTATATATTTTTATGCATTTTATAGTAAAAATTATTTTTACCGCTTTTTTCTATTGTGCATTATATTTAATACATCAACCTTATACCCACACAGTTACTTCGATGACAGTTCTTCCCAATACGCGTTATAGGGAAAGTTTTGAGGCCCTCAACAACTCATCAGGGAACGGCTGCTTCCGGCCGCAGTTTTTCTCAAAACTCCCTCCAATACACCATTGCAGTTGCCATCAGTATCGGCTACAGTAATTACCTGTATTTTTCTATCGTATTCAAAACATATTACTGTTGTACCCTTTTCCTATATGCAGAAAAGCTTCAGGCGCCGGACTAATATAAATCCGACAGTCTGAAGCTTTTCAATATATTTTTTCAAACCTTACCACTATGTCTGATGCCAGGATAGCTCCCGGCCGCTGTATGTCCCAGACCTCTCCCGGCCGTTGCGCGTCCCCTGAAAAGTCATTTCTTCTATTCACATCAACCCCATCCTCACCTCCGCCACATAGGCCCCGATCTGAAACAACAGCCAGACAGTTAAAATACATAATATAAAAATTCCCAATACCACCAGGCCTTCATTGATTCTCCGTTTTATCCGGCGGCGGCGTCTTGCCGCGGCATTGTCCTGTTTATTCATAAATTCATACTGCACTTTTCATTCTCTCCTTTCCGTTTCTTAACCACGACTTGATTATATCAGCCGTTTTCCTGCCGGAAAACAAGAGAATTATGTGGCATACAATTTAGTTTTTTATGCCATACCATTTTTCGGGATCTTGAATACGTTTTGGGAAATGTTCTTCTTTCTTCTGCCTACCAGATCTGAATCCGTTCCTCCGGCGGAACGTACATTCCATTCCCTTCCTTAATTTCATAGGTATCATAAAATTCCTGGAAATTACATACCACACGGTTGACCCGCAGAATGCTGGGGCTATGTTCGTCCGATTCCGCCATAGCCTCCGTATTTTTGCGGGATGTGGATCTCAGCCAGGCTTTTGCATAGGCCCGGAAAAATTTATAATAATCAGGGGAAGCCTGCTTTTTCAGCACCTCCAGGGCACAGGCATTCTCTTCAGGCGTACCCGCCGCCTGTACCGTTTCCTCATATTATCCGCCCGACTCCGTCACCTCTGCAGCACTTCCAAACAGTATCACGGCCGACATTGCCACCGCCAGCAAACGAACCAATACTCTTTTTTCCATTTACGCTCTCCTTTTATTTTTTGTTATCTGCCATCAGCCCTTATCTTTGGAAAATGTACTGTGAAGGGAATGGTTTTTGCATACCTTTAAGCATTTTCCGCAGCGGATGCATTCCATAGTATTAGGCGTCTGGTATACAGGCAGATCCATAGGAAAGGCCCTCTGGCATGCCTTGCAGCCGGTACATTTTCCCTGATTAACTTCAAACCGGTACAGGGCGATGGGATTAAACAGGCTGTAGATGGCTCCCAGAGGACACAGATAGCGGCAAAACGGACGATATACCTTTATGGCCCACACCACAACAACATGGAGACCAAAAACCTTCCAGCCAAACAGAAAACCAAGCCCGGCTCTGAGTAAGGGATTCAGCGCAGTCAGCACGATTCCTCCCATCAGCGTTCCCGACAGGCAGATTAGCTTGCAAAACCAGAATATGCCTCCTACAGATGTTCCTCTATAATCTTTCTCCAGCCTTCCTTATCAATTTTTTTCATGACATTCTCTCCTTTTCTCTTGTTCTCTGCCTGCGTGTTTTCTCATCTGATGACCTTAGTCTAGCATGCTGTTAAAACGCAGACAATTTACTTACATTACATTTTTGTTATGTTGCATAAGCATAAAAAAGCCGGAAGAACTGCCGCATCCTGCGGTATGTTCTCCCGGCATGGCCGGTTTAATCCATGGGCCGCCCGCTTGGGAGGCCAAATCCTGCTATTTCTTCCGGAAAGAAAGCTTCGCATAAAAATATTTTAACCTGTTATCTATAAACGACTGCCACCGTCCGGCAAATGCAGGCAGATCCCCTTTTTGCAAATCCTCTTCCAGCAGCGCGATAAACTCATCCAGGCTGCTGTTCAGCTCTCCGTTTTCCATCATTACTGCTGAAAAAATATAGCCCCATGCTGCCAGCTCCCTCAATTTCTCATAGCATTCCCGGATAATAGAAGAGGGACATTCACTGGAGATGAAGCTTAAAAGAACGTCAATACAGAGTATACTGCTTGTTTTTCCATGAAGCTGCCTGATTCTCTGTAAGAATTCCCCCTTCTTCTTTTCTTCGGCAGCTTCCAGCGTAAAAAGCGTCACACCGCTTACCGTCAGGGCCAGAATCTGCATTCCTTCTCCATGCATCTTTAAATTTTCGCGTATTTCCGGAATTTCCAAAATTTTAATATCTACCGGCTCCAGACATACCTTTGTCCCGATTCCCATATACGTCCTGGTTACGCCCAACGAGTTCAGCACATCCAGTGTACGGCGCACCGTGCTTAAGGACACCCCGTAACGCTCCGCCATTTTAGGAAGAGAGGGAAGATAGCTGTCCACAGGATAATCCTCCCACAGAATTTCACGTATGATTTCAGAAGCAAGGGTATAACGCACCTGAGGCCTCCGGCGGCAGATTATCCATGAAAAGGGAATCTGCTTCACATTTTCCAGATGATACTCCTCACGCGCAGTCTCAATGAAATCAAGCACCTCATCCTGCATGCTGGTGAAATAATCATCAAAATCCTGTTTCATATCATTGATCTGCTCCTGCGATAACCTTCCCTCCACAGCATACACCGGCCTTTTTTCATTCCGTTGGGGATACAGAAATTTCAGATAGCGCAGGCACTGCCAGTAAAGGTTAATCAGCAGCTCATTGTCAAATACACGCAGAATGTCAAAATACAGCTTTACAGGCGGCGATATGGTAACCTTCCCCTTATTTTTACCATTCCCAAATGCACTGTTTAATACATCCAGCTCCACGACAGGCGTCCCTATTTTCCACATAGGCAAAAAAAGGAATTCACCGGCATATTGGAAATCAATGATTCCCTCCTTGCGCGGTACAAAATATTTTGCGGCATTTTCCCGGAATACTTCTTCCGATCCCTGATATATCACCCTTGCGGTTTTCCGCTCTTCTGTTTCTATATAGCCGTTTTTCTCCAGCTTATCCAATGCGGACAGAACCGTGTTCCGCCCTAACCGGAAGGCCGCGCAGATCTGCGGCACCGACGACAACCGCTCCCCATATCTGTATATTCCAAAAAGGATACGGGATTCATAATATTCATAAATCAGATCTGTAAGCCCTCTGTTTTGTTCCATCCCTTTTCCTCTTTATTCAAATGATTTCTCCCACAGCTTCGGCAAGCTGATGAAATATCATAGAAATTACCGGCACTCTGTCCCTATTAGGATCTGATTCGATTGTAACACTCTTTGTACATGGCCGCAATAAAAGCTGTACAATCTTTCGTTAAAATCCACAAAATCGGACACAGCTCAAATCCACGTTGGTTCCTGTCAACAGCGTTCTTTGTCCGCCTGCTGATTCGGATATTTATTCCCAACGGTCAGGTGACTGAAGGCCGCCCCGCCTGTGCCAGGCTAAAAATTCAGCCTGCTCCACAGGCCCTGCAATTCCCCTGGGACCGTTTTCCACATCCTCGTCCCCATTTCCCAGAAAGAGCGGCCGGGGCGCTATCAGGGAACAGATGTCGCTGACATCCGCAAGCTCCCATAACCCCAGAAAATAATTACAGCAGCACAAATGACTGTGAAGCATGCTTTCAGGATAGTTGTGCAAGTAACCGCTTATGACTGCCAGGCTGATTCTCTCATCCATGGCCGCAAGCCACATGGAGGCCTGTCCTCCTCCGGAAAAACCGACGCAGCCGATCCTTTCTGCGTCCACATAATCCGGCCCTTCCGCGTAATCCATGAGTCTTTGCATATCCCAGAGCATCACGCCTGCCCGCTCCTGCCGCGTCTTCAGGCCCCGCCAGCCCTGTGATGACGTGCAGCCCCAGCTTCTCTGACACAGCCTGTCTGAGCGTCCCCTTCAATCGCAGGAAATCTTCCTCATTTTCCGCACAAAATGCATATTTTCCGCCCCTTTTTCCACAGGCATATTGAAAAAAATCCATATAGGAATAATGCTCCACCCTCTTTCTACGCTCCTCATGAAAGCAGTCTGATTTCTTTTGCAAAAGGCCCTGTTTCGATTCCTGCTTCCGCAAGGCTTTCCGCCTTTTTGCCCCGGATGGAAAGATTTTCGATAGTAACATCCGAAACGATATGCTCCGCATCATAGCCCCTGATGCATGACTTTACCTCTCCGCAGCCGGTGTAAGTAATATTTTTAAACCGGATATGCGCAATCCCGCCGCCGGGCACCGGATTATAATCCGGGTTGCGTTTTACCTGAATATCAAGAAGCTTCCCCCTCTGGAAGGGCTCTATACGAATGTCTTCGTAAACCACATTCCGCACCGTATTTTTGTCTCCTGCATTGATCGCCATGCAGCCCAGATAGCCGTCCTGGTGCTCCCTGTGCTCCAGAATATCCAGATCCTCAAAACGAATATCCTCCAACACATTCCCGTCATGCTCATAATCCCCATGGGTTCCGATCACCGTAGGATGAGCCACGTCCGCCCACAGGCAGCAGCTGGATACGGTAATATTCCGGCTGTCTGCGTTGTAATCCCATCTTCTTCCGTAAATCGCCACACAGTCATCCGATGTGCGCAGAAAGCAGTCTTTCACTGTAATGTCGGTGCTGCTCATGATATCCACGCCGTCCGACCAGCCTTCACAGCTGAACGCCGTGATATCTTCAATCTCTATTTTTTCCGAGCCGCCTATGTACACGCTGTAATGCGGCGGATTGATCAAATGAATTCCCTCTATCCTCACATTCCTTCCATGACTGATACGGATGGCGTTCAGCCCCCCGAAACGCTCGAAATTGGCCAGGTACAGACACCCCCTGCCATGGATGCGGATATTTTCCCTGTGACTGATGATAAAGGTTCCCACCAGAACGGCTCCGCCTTCAAGATAAACCTCCGTATCCGATGGTATCCGCATAGCGCATTCTTCCAGATAATGAAGCCCCGGCCCGAAATAAACACACCTTCCCTCCGGCATCCGCTCCAGCTGCCTCACCAGGTCCTCCGTCCTGTGCACTGAAACCTTTTTCAAATCTCCCGGAAGGAATATGGTATTACCACTTTCCGGTTCCGGCCTGTCTTCCCGGATACGCCCCGCTATCAAATGCAGGTTGTGAAAACGTTCCCTGTTTACTTCAATGGACAGCTTTACAGGCCGATCCAGATGCAGCCTTATCTTCTTCGAATCATATTCTGCTTTTATCCCCGCCGATAGCGGACGCACATCCACCTGATATATAAAAAACAGCGCCGGGCAGGTGATTTCCACCTCCGCTTCCTGGGAAAAATCAAAATATGCCATGGACGCGCAGCGCACCTCATGCATATCCACTTTTACCTGATAGCAGGAAACCTCCTGCCACTCCACCTGCCCGGCGGCCCTGACGCGGATCTGAAAATCTTTTTGCAGGACGGTGCCCTCCGGCGTCGGATAGTTTCTTATTGTTCCCATAGCTTCCTCCCTGAATCGTTGTCATATGTTTTCATTTCAAACCAGTCAAAATCTGCCGCCTTTCCAAACCCGGTCAGATCCTGGCAGCAGATGCCTGCCATGGCGCCGGTAAACCACCCCTCCAGGCAGGCCTCATCGGACATAAAGCTACAGTCCAGGACCGGACCGATTTCGGTAAGCGCATCCTCCGCATAGCCAAAATAGAACTGTATGCGCTCCCCCTCTACCTTTCCTTTTAAAATAATTGCCCTTCCCTCTTCTATTGGAATAAAGCCTATCGGGTATTCATACCTTTTGTTTTCCGCCTTCAGAATGCTGATTACCTTTCCCAGCTCTTCATCATGGCTCACATGCAGATACAGATAATTCTGATCATCATACATGAATATCAGCCCCGCCATCTGCTTGAAAACCTCCGGTTCAAATTCCATACAGGCGGATGCTTCAAAGGAAAATTCAGTCCACCTCCTGGCTATCAGGCTCTGGGAAAAACGGCTGGCAAGCCCGGAGCGTCCGTACATACGAAGGAAGCCCGGACGTTCTGTCAGGCTGATGTAATGCGCATCCATCGCAACCCTGAGGGACTGATATTCCCGGTCCAGCTCCTCTTCATTAAAATCATCCCGTGCTGCTTTCCCAGGGAACGGACATAGTGGCAGCTTCGGCGCATCCGCTTCCGTTTCCGGCAGGCTGTCTAACGTCTCCTTATCCAGGACAAGCCAGTCATCCTCCGTCCATCTTACCTTTTGGATTGCCGTTTCCCGTCCCAGGGTATAACGGCGGCTTCCCGGGAATCGGGGCGCATCCGCGCTGTTTCTGGCGGTAAGGGGTCTCCCGCAAAGATGGACCATGTACCATTCTCCGCCCTGCGTCTCCACCAGATCCCCATGTCCGCATTTCTGAAGGGCAAGCTCCTCATGATGGCGGCAGGTCAGAATCGACCAGGCTTCCTCTCCGGTATGCTCCATAAAATCCGCACGGTACATTTCGTATGGCCCCCATACGCTGCGGGAACGCTGGATAGTCTGTCCATGCGCCTCACCGGTCCCCGTGTCCGCCGAAAAAAGATAATACCATCCATTCCGTTTATAAATATGGGGGCCTTCCAGGAATATAGTGTCCGCCGCATAGATTTCCCTCACCGGCCCTGTCATTTCCTTCCTGACCGGATCGTACTCCTGCAGCACCAGCCTCCCCGCATATTTCTTCGGCACCCGGTGGTCCGTCACCATGCTTACCATATATTTTCGTCCGTCCTCATCGTGGAACAAAGACGGGTCAAATCCAAAATTATTCAAAGCGATGGGATCCGACCAGGGCCCATGGATGCTTTCCGCCGTCACCAGATAATTATTGGTATCGTACATATTACAGTAAAAGGCCTTCACAACCGTATAAACCAGATAAAATATCCCTTTATCATAGGTCAGGCACGGCGCCCAGACGCCCTGGCTCGCTCCCACGCCCCTCAGATCCAGCTGACCGGTTCGGTTCAGCGGATATTCTATCAGCTCCCAGTTGACCAGATCCCTGGAATGGTGCAGCCTTACGCCCGGCCACCACTCAAAGGTGGACGTTGCTATGTAGTAATCGTCGTCCACCCGAATGATGGACGGATCCGGATGAAAGCCCCTCAATATGGGATTCTTAATCTTCATAATGCACTCCTCTTTCATTTCGGATTACCAGGGCAATCCGCTCTCTACTTACAATTCTCCTTCCTGTATTCCACCGGCGTCATATTTTCCGAAGCCCTGAATACCTTGGAAAAGTAATTGGCATTGGAATAGCCGCAGCGCTCCGCGATCTCCGAAACCTTGATATGGGGATTGCAGAGAAGCTTTTTAGAAAGGTTCAGACGGTAGTCACTGATATACTGCTTTACGGTAACGCCGGTTTCCTTTCTAAACAGCACATTCAGATGTGCCGCCGAAAAATGCATATCCGCAGCGATATCCGTGACAGACAGCTCCGCTTCCCGGCAGTGCTGCTCTATATAGGTAATGGTATCACGCACCAGCCGGGAGTACTGTGTTTCCTGCTCCCTGTGGATGCCAAAGGCCTCCAGGAGCCTGTCAAACAGCTCCATCACTTCCGCCATTGAAGAGGCCTCCCGGATTTTCTGTTCCGCATCCTCCTCCGTATCAATACCCTCCACCGACAAAAGCAGCGCGTTCTTCTCCTGTATCAGAAGTCTGGCAAAGGCGCTCATCAGCATGACAATGTCCTCCTGCCGGTAGAAGCCCTCCCCGCATATTTTCTCCGCCAGCTCATGCAGCCAGGCGGTTACCTCTCCGGCGTCTTCCTTGAGGATTCTGTCAAACTCCGCATAGAGTCCCGGATTGAGCTTTTTCATCTCAGGAATGCCGTCTTCAATTTCAAATATCCGCCTTTCACTTTTAAAAAAGGACTGCTCTGCATTCAGAAGCGCAATTTCTGAGCTTGCCGCCACAGCCATCAGATTGTCGGTTTCAAAGCCTATGCCCAAACACAGGCCTTCCTTCAGTCCGGCCATCTCACGGCATTTTTCCCTGATTCGGCTTTGCTGAAAAGCGCCGAAAGCGCCGAGGAACAGATATTTTCCCCGATCCAGCATGGTCAGCAGATAATCTATTCCCGTATCCTTCCAGAATTCGGCCGCTAAAGGCTCCAGTTCTCCGGCATTCTCCTCATTTTTGTTCCAGAGTACTGCGGTCAGATAGCCTGCTTTTTCCGGGAAACCGACCTCGCAGCAGAGCTTTTCGATCAGCGCTTTGTCCTTGGTTTTCAGCTTCAGCATGTTTAAAAGCCGCTGGCGTTCCAGCTTCTGCCACTGGCCCTCTTTTTTCTCAAAGAGCTCTTTTTCCCGGACAAACGTTACGGCCTTCTTCACCGCCTGCTCCACCTTATCCAGTTCAATCGGCTTTTCCACGAATTCCACCGCATCCAGGGAAATCGCCTTTTTCAGGTATTCGATTTCCATGTAACCGCTCATGAACAAAAGCTTGCTGTCAGGGCACTGGCGTATCAGCCGTTCCGCAAATTCCAGACCGTTAAGCTTCGGCATACGGATATCGGTCAGCACGATGTCCGGGCGGAACCAGCCCGATATCGTCAGCGCTTCCCGGCCGTCCTTCGCCTGCATAATCTCGTCAATCCCGTATTTTTCCCAGGGAATAGATTCAATCAGCCCTTCTCTTGCATAATCCTCATCATCCGCAATCAGTAATCTCACTGTGTTTCCCCCTCTCCCGTCTTTTTCCCGATTCTTATGCTGACGCAGGTTCCCACGCCCTGCGTGCTTTCATAGGTAATGCATTTGTCCATATTATAAAACAGGGTCAGCCGTGTCTCAATATTGCTGATGCCGTACTTGCTTCCCTTATGCTTCCGCTCGTTCTCCTGCCCTGTCGCCATGCCCACGCCGTCATCGGTTACGGACAGGAAGATTTCATCGTCCTCTTCCCAGCCGCTGATCAGGATAGTTCCCCGGCCGCTGCTTTTTTCCATGATTCCATGGACAATGGCATTTTCTATCAGGGGCTGCAGCGTAATTTTGGGGATCAGGAACCTGCGTATCTGGTCGTCCACATCGATCTCAAACAGGATTTTGCCCCGGAAGCGCTTCTGCTGGATGGCAATGTAGGCTTCACAAAGCTCGATTTCCAGCCCGATGGTGATGATATCCTGCCCCTTATTCAGTATCAGCTTGTAATACCGGGCCAGGGAAAGCACGGTTTCCCTGATATTATCCATCTCATTCCGGGAGGCCATCCAGTTGATCATATCCAGGGTGTTGTACAGAAAATGCGGGTTGATCTGGGACTGCAGCGCCATCAGCTCGGCCCCCTTCTTTTCCTGGCCCAGACGGTATTGCTCCTCTAAAAGCATGCGGATACGGCGGATCATATAATTGTAATTGCCAATCAGCTGGCCCACCTCGTCCTGTCCCTCTTTTTCATCCAGAGTTTCCAGTTTTCCTTCCCTTACCTTTGCAACCGTCGTGGACAGCTGCAGGATTCTGGCGCAGACCGAACGGGCGATCAGCCACACCGCCGCCAGAAGCGCTGCGCAGACAGCGGCAAAGAATATGACCGTCCACATCCCGGTTTCCCAGAAAATCCCCTCCACCGTATCTGAAGGCATTACCGCAAAAAGAATAAGCCCGCTGTCCCCGATTTCATCCCTTCTGGCATAATATTCCCTGCCGTCCGCCCGGACCTTTCCGCCCTCCTTAAGGCAGGCATTTTCCAGTTCATCAGAGGGTGCTATTTTTTCATACAGGGCTCTGTCGCTGACGGTCATCAGCTCCCCCTGGGCGGACTTGATATAATACACTTCTTTCTGTGGGGTATTCAAAAAGCTTTCCTTCAGCTTATCCGCATGGATATATACATGCATGCTTCCCAGGTTCTTGCTGAAATCCTCCAGATTGGTCACGGGGCGGATGAATATCAGGTACTGCCCGTTTTCCCCGTTCTTCTCCATTTCCCCGGTAAGCCATACCGGCCGGTAGCCGTTCTTTTCCATGAGCGCATGGATTTCCTGGCCGCGTTCACTGTCCCAGTCCCTCACATAGCCGGAAATGCTGTCGGCAAAGGGATAATCGCCGTCCAGATAAAAAAGGCAGGAATCATAATCCGTGCCGTAATATATGTTTTCAATCCAGTCCCAGGCCGACTGCAGCTGTACATACTGCTGGCTGAAGCCTTTGCTTTCCATGAGGTTCTTCAGATAATAATTCAGGTTTTCATTGCCGATAGCCATTCTTGTGATGCTTTCCACCCGCTCCAGACGCTCCTCCAGCATGGAACGGGTCTGCTCAAAACGCTGTCTGGCCAGAAATTCCTGATTGATTTCCGTGGATGCGTAAAGCTGCCGGTAGGATACCGCAAAGGCCGCCCCCATGGCTGCCAGACAGGCACAGGAAAACAGCAGGAACATTTTTATGGTAAGCGAAAGATCGCTGAATTTTCCCGGAAAGAAATGCTTACGTGGAATGCTTCCACTCCATTTCCAGCCGGACAGTCTATTCCGAAATGAAATATCCTTCATGATTCTGTGCCCTCCCGACGCGTGTTTTAATTACGCCAAAAGCCTTCCCGCGATCCGTCTGCCGGACCGCAGGAAGGCGGTGCCTGTCTTTAGTTTGCCGTTTTGCTGTAACTGTACGGTATCTTCCCAGTTACGATTTCTTTTCCTTGAATGCAGTAAGCTGCCGCTGCATTTCCTCTATATATTTCTGGATGCCGGCCTTATCCAGCTGTGCAAGCACGTTTTCATAATCCCCGTTTCTGTCCTGTGTTACACCGCAGAGCAGAGGTGTCATATACTGTGCCTTTACAGATTCCAAAGCCGCTGTTTCCGAAGAAAGTGAGGAAGCATCGAAGATAAATCCATCCAGAGGGCTGAATTCCTCCGGGGTAACCCGGGTTGCGTCCATCTGCTCCTGCCAGTAAGCGTTTTGGCTGGGAACCTCTTCCTCCATATAGCCGTCAACCAGCCCGGTCCAGGAGGGTTTTATATTTGCCGCATCGATTCCTGCCGTGGTAATTTTTCCTTCTTCCCTGCTATAGTTTTCACCTTCCACTCCCCACCTGAGCAAATCATAATAGTCCTGATCCGTATGGGCTTTTTCTATAAACTGCAGGGCCTTTACCGGCTCCTTGCATTTGGGGTTTATGGAAATACATGTGGAATTGGATACGGAAGGAAGGTATACGGGAGCTTTCCCGAAACCATAATCATACCAGCCCATTTCCCATTCCGGATTTGTTTTGCTGATTTCGTTCACGGTCGCCGTCAGTGACCATGCCGGGGAATTGGTGGTAGTCACCTTTTTGTCCGCCTTTACCAGTTCAGAAATTTTATTGCCTTCATTTGCGCTCGAAGCCAGAATATCGTGATCGATGATTCCGTCTTTGTACCATTTTTCCATATATTCCAGCATGGTTTTGTATTCCGGTGTTTGTGTCCTGTCTAACACCGTATAGGGATCGTCAATGGAAACCACCGTATAAGGAGTATTCATATAACTGTCAAGCTCCAGATATTTGCCTGCGGCCAGAATATTCCATACACAGGACCAGATGCGGCTGTCCATTACCACCGAGCTTTCCGGATATTCATCCTTTGCTTTATACATGTACTGTTCCATCGTTTCCAGGCTGTTGATTTCCGGAAGCCCCCAGCTCTTGCGGAGATCCTCCCGGTACATGAAGCCTTCATTCGCAGCTACGCTGTCCGTTGCTTTTCCAAACTGCGGAATCCCGTACAGCTTCCCTCCGATTTCACAGCTTTCCAGCGTCCTATCGGAAACCACGGAATAATGGGCCACCAGATCAGGCACTTCACTGAGCAGGGGCTTCAGATCGAGGAATGCATTTTTAGTCGCCATCACCTTATAATCTGAAAAATTGCCGCCCACATACAAATCGTATTCGCCGGAAGCGATGTTCAAATTGATTTTATTCTTTTCATCACCCCAGGGGATAAAATCAAACCGTACCTTAATTCCCAGATCCTTTACTGTAAGGGCATCCAGCTGCTCATAAAATGTATCCATGCCGGACGCCGGCTCATTTCCCATGGTAAATGCTTTTAAGGTAACAGCTTCACCGGATTCCTCCGCGGACTGTTCCTGCTGCACTGTCTGTTCCGTACTGCCAGCATCTGCAGCGCTTTCACCGCCTGCCGTTCCTGCACCGCCTGACGTATCTGCCGTACCGCAGCCTGCCAGTGACGCCGCCAGAACTGCCGCCGTCCCCAAGGCTACCGCTTTTTTCCATACATTTTTCACCGTAATCATTCTTCTCTTCATACCCGAACCTCCTTTTTTATTATACATCAGGCCCATTCGGCCTGTCTGCATACCACTTGAAAAAATAGCTATACGTATTCCTGCCTCAGCATCAGCCCTTAACGCCGCCAATGGTAAGCCCTCCTACAAAATACCGCTGTACAAACGGATAAAACAGCAGCACCGGCCCAGTGGCTATAATTGCCGTCGCCAGCTTCATCGTCTCACCAGGCAGGGAAACAACGCTGTCCACCAGCCCTTTCTCACTCATCATGGCGGACAGGTTCGCCATCATGGACTGCAGAAAATACTGCAGGGTATACAAATCCGTATTTTTGATATACAGATTGCAGCGGAACCACTCATTCCAGTAGCCAAGGGCCAGAAACAGGCCGATGGTAGCCACCGCAGGCTTTGCCAGCGGCATAATAACCTTATAATAGATTTTAAAATCACCGGCGCCGTCAATCCGCGCAGATTCCACCAAATCATGGGGAATGCTTTTCACGAAATTGCGAAACAGGAAGATATTGAACGGATTCATGACCGCCGGCAGGATCAATACCCAGATATTGTTGTTTAAATGCAGGATATTCACATTCACAAGATAGGAGGGAATCATTCCCGCTGAAAACAGGGTGGTGAAATAAATAAAAAATGCAAATTTATTTCTGTGCTTAAAGTCCGGCCGGGATAGCACATACCCGCTTACAGAGGTCGTCAGCAGCCCGATTGCAGTTCCGGCCAGGGTAATGAAAATAGTCACAAGGTACGCCTGGGGAATGGAATTCCCCATATGAAAAACCGACCGGTAGGCGTCCAGGGTAAATTCCTGCGGCAGCAGGGAATAACCGTTGACCGCAATCGCAGATTCGCTGCTGAAGGAGCCTGCCAATATGAAAATAAACGGAATCACGCAGGCCGCGGCCAGCAGGGAAATAAAAAGCATGCTCAGGCCATTGAAAACTGCCGCCTTCCAGCCGTGCCGGATATGTACATCGGCCTGTACCCGGCCGTCCATCATTTTTCTTTTCTTTTTCATTTAAGTCTCCCCCTAAAACAACGCATTTTCCGGACTCACCTTATTCACAATCCGGTTAACCACCATGACCAGCACAAATCCGAATACTGACTGGTACAACCCCGCGGCCGCCCCCCGCCCCATGTTGAAATCCACTGCCAGGGAACGGTAAACATAGGTATCTATAATATCCGTTTTATCCAGCAGCAGGCCGTTGTTCCCCACAATCTGGTAAAACAGCTCAAAGGAGCCTTTGATAATCCCTCCCAGAGCCAGCATAATCAGCATGATCGCCGTAGGCTTCAGCAGCGGAAGGGTGATATAGCGGATTCTTTTCCAGTTGGACGCACCGTCCACATAGGCCGCCTCATAGATGCTTTCGTCAATTCCAAGAATGGCCGCCATATAGACCACGCTGCCATAGCCCAGCCCCTTCCACACCTGCACCGCCACGATTATGGCCGGCCACACCTGTGGATTCTGGTAAAAATCAAATTTTTCAAAGCCAAGGGCTGTAATGATATTATTCGCTATGCCGTATTTGTAGCTGAAAATGTTATAGACGATAACCCCTATGGTAACCATGGACACGAAATAGGGCATAAACATCAATGTCTGGGAAACCTTTACAAAATATTTTCTGTGTATCTCCTTCAGCAGCACGGCCACCGTTATCTGCGCCAGGTTGCCGATTAAAATAAAGGCCAGGTTATACAGTATCGTGTTTTTCGTCAGCTTCCAGATGATGGAATCCATGCCTCCTGAAAAAAGGAATTCAAAATTCCGGAATCCGCAGAACGGGCTTCTCAGCCCCTGCATGAAGTCATAATCCACAAATGCATAATAAAGGCCGGGCATGGGAAGGTAACAGAAAAGCAGGAAGAAAACCACCATGGGAATCAGCATAAAATAGTAGGTTTTATGACGGCGGAAATCATCAAAGGGCCTTTTCTTTTTTACTGCCGCCTGCATATTATTCTTTTTCATAAACTCTCCGATCCGTGCGTAAATACACACCTGCTGCTTTTTGAAACCGCTTTGCTTTCTTGCTTATATTCAGGATAGCGGATCCGGGCAGCGGAAAAAATATGACTTTTTGATTAAAAAGGGTAATTTTTGAATAACCGGCATGGCCCGGGCATGCGTCAAACGATCTTCAGACCAGGCTTTGTGGGTAATTGATACACTTTCCATCCCAGAGTTGTAGAATGGAAAACTTCAACAAAAAAAGACAACCTTATATGATTGTCTTTTTTGCATATACTTATTAAATTTTACTTTATTAATTATCTGCTTTCTTTTCTTGCCTGGAGTCCTGTTCCGCCTTATTCCTTACACCACTTTTTCCGCTCCACCATCCGTCCCATCAGGAATGCAATTATCCCCACTCCGATCCCGGTCTGGACGCAGAATAAAAGACTTTCAACCTCGCCCGGGATTTCCCCGTTCAGGGCGGTTTCAAAGACAGGCGTGAACCAGGGCTCATATTCCCCGGCAATCTCCTCTATCTTCTGGCTCCCCGCGTCGTCGGAGCCGCCAAATTCCGCTCCTTTCCTGGCAAACAGCGGCACCACCACAATCAGTATCACCAGGACTATCAGTATTATTGCTGTTTTCGCTTCTTTTTTCATGGATTTACCCCTTTCATACCGCAGGCAGGCCTGCGATACTGCATTAATAAGTAGTTTGAAGGAACTTTCAAACCTTTGCCTCCAGTATACCGCAGGGAAAGCCCGCGGCATCAAAGCAATCTCTGCCTTCACAGCTGCCTCTGTTCTATCATTTACCGGCCTTCATAAAACCGATTGCCTTTAACTCCGGCTTCGCATAGTTTTCCAGCGCCATCATAATCAGTACGGTCAGCAGGCCTTCAACAACGGCCAGCGGCAGCTGGGTCGGTGCAAACACGCCGAGGAATTCCAGGGCGGATGCAAATACGCCTCCCTGCGTGCTGGGATATGCCAGCGCAAGCTGTACGCTTGTTACACAATAGGTAAAAAGATCCCCGAAGAAAGCGGCGAGGAAAATCCCGGCCATCCTGTTCACCTTACATTTTTTGCACAGCAGATAAATTCCATAGGTAACGAACGGCCCTGCAATCGCCATGGAAAAGGTATTGGCTCCCAGCGTTGTCAGTCCCCCATGCGCAAGCAGAACCGCCTGGAACAGCAAAACAATAATGCCCAGTATGCTGACGGTGCTGGGGCCGAAAAGGATTGCGCCCAGGCCGGTCCCCGTCATATGGGAACAGCTTCCTGTGACGGAAGGGATTTTAAGTGCGGACAGGACAAATATGTAAGCGCCCGCCATAGCCAGCATAGTAATTGCCTTTCTGTTTTCCTGAAACAGCCTGCGTATGGTAAAAAACCCTTTTACCAGGAACGGCAGGCAGACAACGCCCCAGGCGATGCAGAAGCCGACCGGAAGGTAGCCCTCCATAATATGCATGGCATTGACCGTTGGGTAAACCGCAAAGGCAACAGAAAATGCAATACTCAGCTTCAGGATTTTCTTTTGTTTCTCTGTCATTCTTTTGAATCTCCTCTCTCATTTTTACAGGCAGCGATCCATTCCGCCGCCTGCTGCGGGGTGGACGGATATCCCTTTCGATCCGCCACCAGTTCATTTTGAAGCAGTGCGTCCCAGACCTCCATGATGGACGGCTTTTTTAAATGGGCCCTTTCCATCATTTCCTTTTGGGCAAATATTTCAGCCGGCGTTCCGTCACCAATCAGCATTCCGTCGCAAAAAACAAGAATCCTGTCTGCAAAACGCCAGGCGAAATCCACATCATGTGTTGCAATCAGCAGAGTTTTTCCATCCTCATGAAGCTTATTCAGGATATCCTCCACCCTCTGCGCATTCATTGGATCCAGCGCAGCCATCGGTTCGTCAAATATGAGCAGCTCAGGCTCCATCGCCAGAATATCGGCAATGCTGACCTGTTTCTTTTCCCCTCCGCTCAGATAATGCGGCGCACGCTGCTGCAGATCTTCCAGGCCGAGATAGGAAACTGCAGCATCCACCCTGTGTATTACCTCACTGCGTTTCAGGCCCAGATTCATGGGCCCGAAGGAAATTTCCGCCCGTACATTCGCCGCGATAATCTGGCTGTCCGCATCCTGGAAGACAAAGCCTACCTTTTTGTGCAGTAGGTTCAGCTCTTTTTTCCCTATTTTGCTTCCGCCAAGAAGGATTTCCCCGGAATCAGGCTTCAATACCCCGTTCAGATTCAGGAAAAAGGTGGATTTTCCCGCTCCGTTCGAACCCATCACCGCAATTTTCTCACCACGCCTGATTATGAGATTCACATCTTTTAAAACCGGTTCCTCCCCGTAGGTAAAAGACAGTCCCTTTACCTGCAGCAATACTTCATTTTCCATATGCTCTCCTACACAATAACCGCGACAGCCAAAAGGACAATCAGGTAAAACCCGGTAAAAACAAGCTGTCCTCCCGCGGGCGGATTTTCTTCCGATAAAAATTCCAGCTTCCCGTCATATCCTCTTGACAGCAGGGCATCGTAATAAGCATTCGCTTTTTTTAACGATACAAGAAACAGGTTCCCCGCTATCTGGGCAAAGCTTTTGCAGGACTGGCGGAAAGAATGGTAGCCCAGCCGCGCTTTCGCTGCGATCTGCATTTGCTCCGAGACATCTATCAGGATAAAAATATATCTGTATATCAGGTTCATCAGTTCAACCAGCAGGCGCGGGAGGTGAAGCCTCTGAAGCACCAGAACCAGTTCGCTGACCGGCGTGGCAAGGGACATCATATATAAAGCGCTCATTCCGGCCATTGCCTTCAGGAACACCCTGCCTGCCAGAACCAGGTTTTCCTGATAAAGGCATATCCAGAAAAAATGGGCCGGAAGATTCCAGTCCCCCAAAGGCGCACGGCCAAATTCCACGGCAATCGCCGCTCCGCTGAAAACCATAAAGGCAAGAGGCACCGTCATAAAATGTATGTAGGCCTTCCATGGTATTTTCCCTTTCACCAGCGTAAGCGCTCCCATGGTGAGTATCACGTAAATGGAAACCGCCGGCTTATCGAAGGCTATTACCAGGCAAAGCGTCATGACCGCAAGAAACATTTTCAGCCCTGCATTCCAGCTGCGCATTCCTGAACGATATGCATAATAATCTATTTTCATCCTATATTCCCTGTATGTCCGCGACCCGGCCCGCGCAAATGCATGTGCCGCCTGAATCACAGCCTCTTTTGAGCATAAAAAAACCTGCTTGTACACAATCGGACTGTGCGTACAAACAGGCAACAAAAATAAGGCCCTCAAAAGGGCTTATTTTATAAGTTCCTGTCCATCGCAGTCCCTATAAACACAAATAAAAAGGCAGGTCTTCTGACTTGCGCATCCTCACATTTTTTCGTCTTCCCATTTTCACAGTGACCGCCTTCCGGCTGAAAAAATGCTCCGCGTATACAGCGACGGGATCGTCCGGGATTCCCACCCGGTTCCCTATTATCCTGAACTGCGGCAAAAACCGCATCAGGCACCTTTTTACTTCAAATTTCCATCAGTATATCATTCCTTATAAAATTTAGCAATGACAATTTAAGATTAAAGCCGCTCCGGGCAAAACCACTCCGGCACATCCCTCCTGAAATTATCAAACCACCGCAAAACATCCTTCACGTGCTTCACAGCATACGGAAGCTCATCCTTCTGCAAATAATATGCCCAGGGCACCATAATAACCGCGCCCACAGCCAGATAATAGGCAAGCAGCTTCCAAAATTGCAACGGAGGTTCCCCTCCAAAATATCCCCGGATCAGTCCCGTAACAAAATGTGGATGCACATCGGTAAGGCCTATGCTGCCAAACTCCTTCCAGGGATCTGCATAATTATCAAAATCAAGCAGCTCCCAGTCGATTACAGACACCTCACCCGCATCAGATATCATCAGATTGCCAATATGGTAATCCCCATGCTGGAGGCACTGCGGCCTGCCGTTAAGCAAATGCCTGTTATTCTCCACAAAGGCAAGCAAAATATCGCTGCCGTCAATCCGGATCCCGCAATCCGAAGAAGCCTTTATCCGGCAGTCGTTTTCACTAAAATACCTTTTCTGCCAGGGTTCCAGTTCCGGCGCAGGTATCGTGTGGATAGTCCGCAGTATCTCCCCGGCTTTTATGCCGATATTATATTGCTTCATTTCAGGCAGAAACGGCAAAAGCTTTTCCCCATTCCTTCCCTCACACCAGGTCAAAAGCTGATAAACGCATCTCCCGTCATCACAGCTTCCGAAAGCAACGGGCCTGCACATGGGAATGCCAATGCTGTCGGCTTTCCGCATTCTATCAAACGCCGCTTTCTTCTGTTCGTACTCCGCTTCATCCGACAACCGCAGCAAAAAGTGCCCGCCGTCTGAAGTCTCCACATGAAATTTCCTGTCACCCGACAGACCTTCCGCAACTGTTTCATAGCTTTTTATATCCAGCTTTTCCATCAGTTCCCGGCATATTTTCGCACCTGTATCTTCCTGCTCCTTTTCCGCCCATCCTGCATCCATCATTCCATCCCCCCTGCCGTTTCAGTCAATCCCATACAAGGCACGAATGGCATTCCCAATCCGCCTGATCCCCTCCACAATTTTCTCCTCCTGCGTATTGGAAAAATTAATCCGCATTGTATTGCTTTTTCCGCTGTTGGGATAAAAGGAATCTCCCGGAACAAAGGCCACATCCTGCTCCAGGCATTTTTCAAGAAGCTTGGTCGTATTCACTTTTCCATCCAGCTCCACCCAGAGGAAAAGGCCGCCCTCCGGATTCGTGTATTTGATATTGTCCGGGAAAAAACGCTCAATTGAATCCACTGCCGCGTCACGCCTTCTGTGGTATACCTCCCGTATTTTATCAATATGCTCATCAATATCATACTTTTCCAGGAAAGAAGAAATAACCATCTGCGCCACTGTATTACACTGCAGATCCACGCCCTGCTTCACCAGCACATATTTGCGGATCACCTCTTTTTCCCCTGCGATCCAGCCAATCCGATAGCCGGGGCAGAAAATTTTGGAAAAGGTTCCTGTACACAGCACATTCCCCTCTTTGTCAAAAGATTTTACAGAGGGCAGGAAATCTCCTTCATACCGTAGCTCCCCATAAGGATTGTCTTCAATGACCACAACGTTATATTTTGCCGAAAGCTCGGCAAGCTGACGCCTTCTTGCCAGGCTCCAGGTCCGTCCCGTAGGATTCTGGAAATCCGGGACAATGTATATCAGCTTCGCCCCCGGATTCTCCTCCAGGGCCTTTTCCAGCCGGGAGATTACCATCCCATCTTCATCCGTTTCCACCTCGGCAAATCTGCAGCCGTAAGCCCGGAAAGCGCTGATGGCCGCCAGATACGTGGGGCTTTCGCACAAAACCACATCCCCTTCCTCCAGAAAAACCTTTCCGGTAAGATCCAGCGCCTGCTGTGACCCATGGGTAATCATTATATTGTCCTCGTCAAAAGACGTTCCCAGCCGGGAGTTCATCCGTTCCGCAATCCATCTGCGCAGCGGCTGGAAGCCTTCTGTGGTCGTATACTGAAGGGCCTGCTCTCCGCAGCAGTCCAGCACATAATCGTTGACCTCCTTGATTTCCTGAATGGGAAACAGCTCCGAGGCAGGCAGGCCTCCGGCAAAGGATATGACCTCCGGCCTTTCCGTCAGCTTCAGCAGCTCCCTGATTTCAGAAGCCCTGATATTGGATAATCTTCCTGCATATCTGTATTCCATAACAATCTCCTCCTGCCGTTTTCCGAAAACGGCACTTTTTTATATCACTGCCCCCGCAGTGGTTTTTCTTATAAAATAGGACTGATTTCACCGTCTGAAAATGCTCCGTCCTCTTTTTCCGATACCGTCAGCTTCCTGATAACCTCGCATAAAACCCTGATCCCCTCCGCAATTCTGTTCCTGGGAGGGAAGGTGTAGTTCAGCCGGATATAATTTTCCCCCTTCTGTCCCGGCAGATAGAAGGGCGTTCCCGGAAGGACGGCAACGCCGTTTTGCGCCGCCTGGGTGGCGAGCAGATCCGCAGGCAGCCCCTCCGGCAGCCTGCACCACAGGTAATAGCCCCCGTCCGGGTGATTCCAGGTGAGGCCCGGCGGCGCATAGGTTTTAAGCGCATCCATCATAATATCCCTTCCGTCCCTGTATTCCCGGCGGATCAGGGAGAGATATTTTTCCATTTCCCCGCTGGCAATAAAGCGTTCCACGATCAGCTGGGAAATGCAGCTGGAATGCAGATCCATCAGCTGGCGGATATTGGACAGCCTGTAAATCAGCTTTTTATTCGCCCAGATCCAGCCCAGCCGCAGCCCTGGATAAACGGTCTTGGAAAAGGTGCTCAGGTATATGACATAACCGCTCTTATCCATGGATTTTAGCGGGGTCATTGTCTGTCCCTCATAGCACAGCTCACTGTAAGGATCATCCTCCAGCACCGGCACCCCGTATTTATTTATCAGCTCCAGGAAGCGGATGCGCTTGGAGGTGCTCATGGAAACGCCGCAGGGATTATGGTAGGCCGGCATCGTGTAAATCAGCTTTGGCCGGTACCTGGTCAGCAGCTGCTCCAGCACATCCACATTCATCCCGTCCTCTTCCATGGGTATCGCCATCAGCCTCGCCCCCAGGGAGCGGAAGGCCTGGATCGCCGGAAAAAAGGAGGGTTCTTCAATAAACACGATATCCCCCGGGTTGATAAAGGCCCTCGCCACCAGATCGATACCCTGCTGCGCCCCGGAAACTATCATGATTTCCGAAGGCTGGCAGAAGCAGGAACGCTTCTGCATGTAAGAGCTCATCACCCTGCGGAAGGAGGAAAAGCCTGCCACCGGTGAAACAAGCATGCTGCTCTGCCTTTCAAGCAGCTCCTCCCCGATGCCCTCAAAGGCCTGTATGGGCGGATTCTCAAAGGAGGCAATACCCGCCGCAAAGGAAATCACATCCTTTCTGTTGGCTATTTCCAGGTATTTATTCACATCGAAGCCGTCACTGTTTTTCAGATAATCACTGAACAGGTGATCCCAGATGGGTTCTCCGGGATAAACTGCTTTCACCGGTTCCTCACCGCACGCCCGGACGGCAATCGTCCCCCGTCCCACATGGGACGCCATCAGTCCGTCCGCTTTCAGCTCCTTATAGGCGTTCAGCACCGTGGTGCGGTTTACGCCCAGCGCCTCCGCCAGCTGGCGTTCGGATGGGAACTGGTAGCCCTCCGGAATTTCCCCGGAGGTGATCTGCGCCCGGATCTGTTCCACGATCTGCTGGTAAAGCGGTAATTTTTTTGATTTGTCTATCTGAAGCTTCATAGATATTCTCATCTGCCTTTATTTTTATTGGTTGGATCCAATTTTATTTTATACGTATGATTTTATTGATTCAACATCCAATTTGGTTTATTTTTATACAGCCAATTTTAAAGGAGATTTTTTCTATGATTCTCTAAGATTACCCGATATTACAGCTTTTCCGCCATTCTACTTTTAGTCGGTAGCATTTTTAAGCCTCCTTTCGTATAATGAGGGAGCAGACAAAGGAGGGTACAATGGAACCGAAAGACATGGGAAACAAAATTAAAAATGCCCGTATGGCAAAAGGAATGACACAGAAGGAACTGGCCTCCCAAGTTCATGTTACGGACAAGGCCGTTTCCAAATGGGAACGCGGACTCTGCTTTCCTGATATGAGCAACCTGGAGCCGCTGGCCGACGCTCTGGGTATGAAAATGACAGAGCTTTTTATAGACAGCTCTGTAAACGAATCCGAAGAAGAAAAGGCGGAAACCTCTTTAAAAGAGGCGGTACAGCTTGTAAAGGCAAGGCAGAAGAAACAGCGCCGTGACATTATTCTGGCATTTGCTGGCATGTTCCTGTTTGAGCTGCTGGCCTTCATGGCCATATGCTTTTTTTTAGTTACCGATCTTTTTGTGGAAAAAGACAAGGCGGAACGGATTGAAGATTATGAAACCTATATGGCAGTTCCCGACGCCCGCCATAATCCCTTTGCACCACCTGGAAAGGTGGAATGGATTTTCCCCCGGTCGATCCCGGAGGGCGCCCATGTAAATGATTTCTATTATGAATATTATAATCCCTGGGATCCCAATTACGTCATCTATCTGGATATCACCTATGACGAAGACGCCTATGAGAAGGAACGGGACCGAATTTCCACAAAATGCGGCATGCCTCTGGATCAGACACGGTATCTGGTATACGGGGCCGAGGGCTTCTACTACCCTGTTTTATCCGCTTCAGGAGATTCCTCAGGCATCCTGTATGCGCTGACCGATGAAAAGGCCCGCCGCATTATGTATGTGGAAATCGCTTTCTGCAACTATTTCTCCGATATTGATTATGAACCGATTATCCCTCCGGAAATTCTTCCCGCGGGCTTTGACGCCGGTAAAAATAACCCGACAAGGCGGAAATTCGTGGTGGAACAGGAAGGGCTGCGCATTTACAACGCAGCCCCTTCCTGACTTTTCCTATTTTACCAGTTCCCTTATCACCTCAGGCGCAATCTCCTGCTCCGGCAGGAATTCATCCGAATCTATATACCTGTAAACAGCAGCCTGCAGCGCCTTTAAAAAGCATATGAGGATGACTCCTGCACAGTACAGGGCTGAGTGTGAGGGTTAAGCTGCGGGATGCCGCAGCCCTTCGCGCGGCCCGGCAGCAAGGTGCAGCAGCATTTCACTCCGGTCTGGCCTCCCCGTACTTTTGGGCACAGCCCGGCCGTCCGGAATTTTATATTCATCATTCCCGTGCCGCCGATACTGCCAGCAGCAGCGCCGTTGTGGTCTGGTTCATGCTTCCGTCATAAATCTCCCCGTCCAGCGTAACCGCATCCTTATAGGGCGTCACGTTCTGCAGCACATTTCCATTCGCATCCAGCAGCTGTATCCGGTAAGAATATCCGATTCTTTGCTGCAGTTCTTCCTCAGGCCGTATGTCCAGCGCCGCGTAGGCTTCCAGAATCTGCTCCTTCTCTTCCTGAGTGCCCACCATAAAAACCGTGCCGGTATTTCCGTTTGTCACCCGGATATCGGCCACCTCTTCCACCGGCACCAGAACCTCCCGCACATCAAATCCAGCTGCTTCTTCCCCATTTGCTTCCGTATTCACACCATAAACGCCTTCCGCAGGATCTGCAAGCCTGAAGCAGTCCTTCCCCGCAGTTTCCGGGTCCTCGTAAATGACCCGGAATGCCACATCCTTTCCCGCATAACCCGGTTCGGGAAAAGCACTGTTCATAATACCAACACCGGCATAGAGATAAATCTGATCTCCTAACGCATATCTTATATGGCTGCCGTAGCTGACTCCCCCAAATCCTGCATCTTCATTATCCTCCAGCTTATATGATAATCCGCCAAAGATAACCCTTCCGGTTTCCCGCTCCGTAATGTCCACGGTCTTTTTTGCCGTATCCACACGATAATCCAGCAGCCTGCCGATTTCCTCCTCCAGCTTTTCACCACTCAACTCATAAGGATCCATATGCGCGGTATCATAAGTTTCAAATACCAGGAGCTTTTCCAGATACAGCCCCGTTCCGCTTCCTACCAAAAAAGCAAGCGCCGCCTCGTCCCTTCCATCTCCGTCATAATCCCCGGCAGAAAGCTTCGGGCCGTCATACAAATTCACCCACTCCGCATCCACTTCATTAATGTTGTCCATTCCATCCAGACGGAAATTCATGTAAATGCCCCGATAACCGTATTCCGGGCTGACACAGCCGTATGCCTCATAAAGCCCGTCCTCTGTTGCGGCCAGCCGTACCATATAATCCCCGTCCTCCGGAACCACATCACCAAAGGAAAGCATCCTCCGGCTCTTCCAGCAATTTTCAAATACCCTGCCCATCACCTCATGAATATCGGGCAGTACCGTATCTTCCCGGCTCCCCTCCTGTGACATGGAAGACTCTGGCTGACCATCCTCAGTACGGTTCACAGTTCCGGCCGTTTCAGGGGTTCCGGCCGTTTCCTCCGTTCCGTTTATTCCTGCGCTGTTTATTTCTGTGCCGTTTATTTCTGCTCTGTCTGTCCCCGCCCCATCCGCGCCGCCCGTCCCATTGGTCAGGCATACGGCGGCGATAACAAGAATCATAAGCGTTCCCCCCACGGCAGCCCATACGCCTGGCTTACGGAAACCAAGGATATTTTTTACGCGGCTTTTTGCATCCTTTTCCCCAAAAGAAAGGGGACCGGCGGGATGCAGCCGTCTGTTGGATGCAAAGGAAAGCAGCGAAAGGCTGTATTCCTTTTTGATTCCGCTTCCCATCTCCACCAGAACGTGCTCATCACAGCTCATCTCCATATCCCGCCCCATGCAGAAAAAAGCAAGCCACACAAACGGATGGAACCAGTATACGGCGGCCAGGAAGAATGCCAGTGCCTTGACGTAAACATCTTTTCTTCTGATATGAAACTCTTCATGGCGGATAATATACTCCCGTTCCCGTTCACTCAGGCGGAAAGGAAGGTAAATCCTTGGCCGAAACAGCCCCAGGACAAAGGGTGAACTGATATTGCCGCATTCATAAACATTGTCCTGAAGGCGGACCGCCATATGTACCGTCCTTCTGAGCCGCAGCCAGCAAAACAGGCTGTATAAAAGAATCGTTGCCAGCCCGGCCAGCCAACCCCACGACGCTATACGCAGCAAATCTGCCGCGCTCACACTTCCTCCTGTGATGCCGTCCAGAACCTTCTGTATCATACCTTCAGCCGCACCGGCCGGTATATTTCCGGCGGCATTTCCTGCCGCGCCGGCTATATCCACACCGGCTGTACCCGCAGCCACAGTTCCCCCTACGTTTAATGCGTTTGCCGCAGCTCCTGCCCCCTGTACCATTCCCTGCGCCCTGGAAGCCAGGTCAGCACCGGCTCTCTTTACAACCCCCGCAGCACTTCCTCCCGCGGTAAGCCATTCCACCGCCGCTGCAATCCCCGCAGCCTTCCGCCCGATAAAATCAACATTAAACAGGCTGAATGCGGAAGAAACCGAAACCGGGCATATCAGCCGGAGCGCCGGAACCGCCCACAGATAATAGGAGTATTTCTTCGGAAGCCGCAGCCTTTGAAACAACAGCCGGACGGCCAGTACCACAAGGATCACCCAGGATGCCGTCATTCCCATGGAGATCAGCTGTGAAAACAATCCGCTTGCCATAAACAATCCCTCCTATTCCTCTTTATGTGCATCGATTAATGCCTTAATGCTTTCCGCTTCTTTTTCCGAAAGCGTTTTCCCCCCAAGGAAAGCGGCCACAAACTGGGGCAGGGAGCCTCCAAAGGTACGCTCCACAAAATATTCCGTTTCCTCCTTCTGTACCCGCTCCCTTGGGATCACAACGGAAACCACCGCATTTTCATTGGTAATATAGCCCTTATCACAAAGCTTTTTTATTGCCGTATAAGTGGTTGATTTTTTCCATCCCAGCTGACCTGCGCACAGTTTTACCAGTTCTCCTGAATTCACCGGCGCATGCTCCCATACAATCAGCATAAAACGATAATCACTGTCACATAACTTCAGATACTCCATAAAAAATCCTCCCTGATATAATAAGTCGGTGGTTATAGACCTTCTTTTCTTTAGTCTATAACCACCGACCTGTTTTGTCAATCAGTTTCTGAAGTATTTACCTGAAGAAACTGCCGGCCTTTAATAATTCATTTTATAACAACAAAGAGGATATCGTTTAGGATATCCCCCTTGCCCTGTTACATATTCATTGTTCCCATCCAAAGCCTTTTCACCGAAATCTGCAAAGGTTTCAATGCGTTTACTCATACTGCCAAAATCAATACGTTCCTGTACTGTCAGCGGAAGGTGAAAGGATTTCCCTGGGGCTGTAGCAATTCCGGAATTCCTCTTTTGCGGCCTTCGAATACTTTTCAACAAACTTCAGTTTCGCTTCCGAATAGCCGTTGGGCCTTCCGTCTACAATGCGCCGTATTTTCCCACTTTCAATATCGCTCAGTATATTTTCCTTCAGCTTCCCATATTCCGCCGCCACATCAGGATGCGCAATCAGGTAATCCCTAAAATATAACTCATCCCAGTTCCCCAGGTATCTCACATGGAGATGGAAAACCTTTTCTTCATAACCATCAATGGAATAGCCTTTCCCAAGCAGTAATTTCATCGGATCATCCCACCGGATAAAAATTGCCTCCCCATATCCAATCGCCTTTAAAGCATCAACCAGCCTGGTTACGTTACAGCAGCCATCAATCTCAAGCAGCATATCTATTGTAGGTTTCGCTATGACACCTTCGACAGCGCTGCTCCCAATATGGTTCATCCGCACAACATCCTCGGCATTTACAGCATCTAAAATAATTTTCTTCTCGCTTTCATACCAGTCCTTATAACTTGTATTGTACTCCTTTAAAATGATTGGGAACGTTTTCTTAAATTCGTCCGCCGATAGTTCGGATACTTTCTTAGCCATAGCTGACACTCCTTGTCTGTTATAAAAATTCGCGCTGTTGATTTGATGGTTAAATCATAACATAACCGTTCCGGAGTTTCCACTTCGGTTTTCGGTTATTTCCGAAGGAAATTATCATTCCGTCATTTTCCCAAGAATGATAAAGGGAAAAATTTTATATCATCACGCATTCTGCAGAACCTCAATTGCATATTGTCATAATCCCGCACAATTCTAATTCAAAATAAAATGCACCACTCCGCAGTCATACTGCGCCCAGATCCCATGTCTCGCCTCATCCCCTGACCTCACTCTGTCCACCACAAAACGGCCCTCCTCAAAATGCCCTTCCTCCAGGCAAAGGAACTCCATATTGTGAGCCAGATGCTGTCCGTTCAGCCAGTTAACCGGTATCGATCCGTCCTCCGGCTCCGCACCGGTAAAAAACAGTCTTACCTTATGCCCCACCAGATAAAATTCATTCTCCGCCATACAAAACAGCATTCCTCTTGCCGTCTCCTCAGCCAGGCTGGCCGGAAGACGGTTCAGCCCCTCCAAATCCCGGTTATGATGGTAATCAAGCGGCACCCAGCCGGCATAATCCGTTCCCACACCCGCAAAGGAAACCCGGCATCTGCGGCCCGCGATTTCCATGTACTGTGAGTCCTGCCCCAGGCTCTGGCAGAAAACAGCAGTCTGCCGCACCCTGCCATCATACAACAGCTCCGATGCCGCCTTCAGCATGGCAAAGGAATGCATGATCGGGACAGCGGAAGGCTTCAGCTCCCCACTCTCATCCAGACAGCTTTCTATGCCGAACACATGATATCCAACGGCCTTGTGCTCACCCACCGCGCTGAACATACACGCAGCGTTCACGCTTGTCAGCCCCGATTCCGGCACATAAAGCGGCCAGCCTTTTTCCTTCCCGTCATAAATGTCATAGGCTTTGCGTACCGTGTCCGGGTTCATCTCGTAAATATCCGGGCACAGGGCATCCAGATGGCCGCATACACACTGCCACAGCGGCAGACATTTGGAAACCGCCCCTCCGCAGGGATATTCCAGCCCGGCCAGATTCCAGCCGTGCATACTGTTCCTGTCCATCCACACATTGGTATACATGAAAATATCCCTGACCGCTTTCCCTCTGGCCGCGATTTCATCGATATAGGAAGCAATCGCCCATGCCGTACAAAGCTCTGCGCCGAAGGCGCCAAACATTTCCTTCCAGCTTCCCGTGCTGACACCGCCGTTTTTCAGCCAGCTTTCATGTATGGAGCCCGCATCCTGCGACTGCGCCAGCAGCCTGATATCCTCCGGCACCTCCCTGGAAAAAGCAGCCGTCCCCTGCTCACTGAAATCCCTCCTGGTCGCTGCAAAAATACCCGGTTCATTTTCCACCTGAACCGCTATAATGGTTTCTCTTTTTTCATCATAATCTTTCAGAATCTTCATCAGCTCACAGAAAGCTTCCGCATCTTTTTCCAGGTTATTCCTGCTGTGAGGGGAAAGCACCGTGGTTTCCGTGCCGTCCTTACACCGCACCCTCGGAAAACGTTCCCGATCCTTCTTCACCCAGGCCGGCGTGTATTCCATCTGCCCGTTTTTCCAGGTGCCGAACCATAACAGGATTCCATGCAGTCCATGGCTGCGGACAGCATCAATAATCGCATGGACATAGCCGGTATTATATACGCCCTCCTCCGGCTCAAACGCATCCCAGCAGACAGGGACCGCTATCGTATTTCCCCCGATTGCCCTGACACTTTGGAACGACCTTTCCGCATCCTCCCCTGCTTTTCCTTCCCCGATCCCTCCAATCGGATAGGAAGAAGAATTATGTACCTGTCCTCCCAATGAAAAAAATGGTTTCCCCGAAACCGTAAAACATGAATGTCTCATATTGCCCCTCCTTTTTCTGCCGCTCTTTCAACGGCCCCCAATCTTCGTACAATCTCTTTAAATCATCTTAACCAAACTCCACTTCCCATTATTACAGTGCTCTCCGCAGTTCCTCCCATCCCGGCGCAAAGGCTTTTTCACTCCCCTCCGGCAAAACAGGACACCCAAGCGCCGCCAGCATTGCATAGCCCTCCCCCGCGGCATCCATCACCAGCTTCAGCTGTTGCCCCCTGATTTTCGTCAGATCACAGTCCAGCGCATAGCAGACATAGCATATCGGCAGGATAAACGCCAGGTGGCTTTTATACCAGCCATCCATATCTGAAACATAAACCGGCTGATATTTTCCCGTAAAAATGCTGGAAAACACAGCTTTCGTCCCTTCATCCGGCATACTGGGCAAAAAACCGCAGGATAAATGTGCGATACCGAAACGCACGCAGATTCCCCCGCCCTCCTCCCTGCGCCGCGTGCCAACACCGTTACCTCACGACTATTTTTACATAATACATGGTACAGATAACTGCCGATAACCCCTGCACCGATAAACATAATTTTCATGCCGGATACGCCCCTTTCTCCTGACAGCAGCCTGTGAATCTCTTTTCCCGGCTATAACGTTAGCTACTTCTAACTAAGAGTAACACACTGGCAGGAACAATACAATGCAGCACAAGGGATGAGACAGTTTACACGCATAATGATAAGCGAATACCATGTATCAATGACACGCGCCTTGACAAGGCCTGATACATCTTTTATAGTACAAATATTATCGGCCGTGGGGACAGGCCGCTGAATACACGGAGCAACTACCAACCTCCAAAACAGCCGGTCTTAAGCCCGGCATTCTGCTCCGATACCGCCACTTAGCAACATTCGCCCTTTTATCAATGATATCGCCGCCCACTAAACTCACAATCACAGGAGGAATCCGCCATGAAGCACATGATAAGACTTACCAACCACACAGCAACGGATATTATGGATATCTTTCACATCGCAGATGAAATCCGGCAGGGAAAACATGCAGATATCCTGAAGGGAAAAAGTATTGTCATGTTTTTTCCCGAAACAAGCATCCGCACAAGAGTTACCTTTGAAAAAGGCATCTCCCTGCTGGGCGGCCAGCCCATCCTGTTCCCGCCTGAAGCCCTGGATAAAAAAGAGGCGCTGCAGGATGTATGCGGCTATCTCAGTCTTTGGGCCGACGCCCTTATCGTCCGGCACAAGGATATCCGCCTCCTTGAAAAACTGGCGCAGCATTCCGATATCCCCGTGATCAACGCCATGACCGACAGCAACCATCCCTGCGAGATTATCGCAGATATGTATGCCCTTTCCAAACGGAGAAAGGATTTCCTAAAAGACAGCTACCTGTTCTGCGGTGAAAACGGCAACATCGGCCTGGCATGGAAGGAAGCCTCACTTGTCATGGGCTTTGATTTATCGCAGTGCTGTCCAAAGGGCTGGGAAATGGAGCACATTACAGCCTTTGATACTATTACGGACGCCATCCGGGGAAAAGACATCATATGTACGGATTCCCTGCCCCCGGATGCTCCCGCGGACTTCAAAAACTGCCAGGTAACCAGGGCAGTTATGGAAATGGCCAACAAAGGCGCCCTGCTCAATCCCTGTCCTCCCTTTTCCCGGGGTAGGGAAGTCTCCGCCGACGCCCTGGACTCCGAATACTTCGTGGGCTATGAATTTAAGAAACACCTGCTTGAGGTACAGCAGGCCATCCTCATTTACTGCCTCACAAGGTAATCCTCTCCCCGCGCCAAAACAGCCTGTACTTTCCGGATTACGGCTGCCCTCCCGACAAAATAAGCTCTATCAGCCGGGAAGCCTCGCTTTTCGTCAGCGTTTCCGGATTCCAGTTGATTTTTATCTTTTTCTGTGCCGCCAGCCTCGCCAGGAATGCCACCTGCTTCGGGCTGGCGGGGAACTCCGTCCTCCCCTTCCCGCTGCAGTTCAGGGGCGACGGTTTAAAAACCTGAGGTTCTCTTTCTTCAAAATAATGGGCAAGCGTCTGATACAGCTTTGCCGTTGCCAAAGCATCATGATATGCCCGGTGTGCCGCCTTATTGTCTATCTCATAATGGGCGCACAGGGCCTCCAGGCTTTTCGATTCCATATTTTTATGGACGCGCCGGGCAATTTTCAGGGTATCAATCCCCTGCTTCTCAAAAGACAGCCCCAAAAGCTCCGCCTGGTTTTTCATAAAGCTGTAATCAAAAATTATATTATGCCCCACCAGCACTTCATTCCCACAGAAATCCAGAAACGCAGGAATCACCTCCTCCCGTCTGCGGGCATCGGCCACCATCTCATTGGTAATTCCGGTAATCTCCGTGATTCTTGCGGAAATAGGCTCGCTCGGCATTATGAATTCCATAAATCGTTCCTGAACCTTCCCATCCTGCACTTTCAGCGCGCCGATTTCAATAATTTCATTGGTCTCCGGGCTCAGACCTGTGGTTTCCAGGTCAAAAGCAATATATGATTTTAACATGTCCTCTGCCGTATTCCTTTCCTTTTCGTCACCGCAGCCGCTGCGGCCACAGGCCGGATAAGCTTTATCTTCGAAAATTTCCATCCGCATTCATTATAAAATATTTTTGTTAATTATTCTACCTCAAGCGGTTCTGGTACGGTTTATTTTTTCTCAAAAAGAGCTTTCACCATAGCTGCTGTATTTTTCCCTGCTTTTTGATACAATGAAAAGAAAACAGGAAAGCAGCTTTTGTCCGGCAAGGTGGAATTATGATTGATATAGGCATGCCAACGCTCATCGAGTTACCCGAAATTGAAGACTGTGCCGCACTATGTTCTAAGCTTGGGCTGCAGTTTGTGGAGCTGAATATGAATCTCCCCCAATACCAGACCGTCAGCTTAGATACTGACAGACTGGAAGCAGCCGCGAAGAGATACGGTATTTATTTTACCATACATTTGGACGAAAACCTGAATGTCAGCGATTTCAACCCGTTTGTCGCTCAGGCCTATACCCGCACGGTATTGGAAACAATCCGTATTGCACGCAGGCTGAATATCCCAGTGCTTAATATGCATCTGTCCGAAGGCGTGTATTTTACGCTTCCCGACAGGAAAATATTTCTGTACGAGCAATACAGGGAGCAATATTTACAGAGCATCCGGCTTTTCCGGGAAACCTGCGAGAATAATATCGGAGCGTCCAACCTTAAAATCTGCATTGAAAACAGCAGCGGCTACACGGATTTTCAGCTTCTGGCGCTGGATCTGCTGCTGGAAAGCACCGTATTCGCGCTGACCTTTGATATTGGACATGATTACTGCATCAATCATAAGGATGAGCCGATAATAATCAGCCGCAGAGACAGGCTGCACCATTTTCATTTCCACGACGCCACGGCGGGAAAAAATCACCTTCCCCTTGGCACCGGAGAAATCGCCCTGCAGAAGTATCTGCATCTTGCCCTCCAATGCCGTGCCCGCCTGGTTCTGGAAACGAAAACCGTAGAGGGGATGGAAAGGTCGGTGGGATGGATGAAAGCGCATCTTATGGATGCTTAAAAAAGCTCTGCCGCTTTACAGCGGACAGAGCTTCCATATCTAATAATTGTATCCTGCAGGCTTTTGTCATTCTTTCACTGCACCAAGCATAATACCGTTTACAAAGTACTTCTGTAAAAAAGGATACACGACCAGCATGGGTATCATTGCAATGAAGATTTTTGCCGCATCCAGAGATTTGTTGGAAAGTTTATCCATCTTCTCGATCTGATCCATAGACAGATTGGTCGTCTGTATGCTGACCACCATTTGCTTGATATAGGTCTGCAGCGGATAATGCCGTTCCCCGCTGGAAAGCACAAGCCCCTGGAAAAATTCATTCCAGTAGCCCACGCTGGTGAACAGAATCAATGTGGCAAGAACAGGAATCGCACAGGGAACCACGATCCGGAATAGTATTCTCCACTCCCCTGCACCGTCTACCTGTGCCGCTTCTATCAGCTCCTTCGGAATCCCCCTGTAAAAATTAATCAGCAGAATCAGATTGAAAACCGGCAGGCCGCCGCACAATACCAGTCCCCATATATTATCAATCAGTCCGTATTTTACCATGGTGATATACCAGGGAATGGTCCCTCCGTTAAAAAGCATACAGAAAATGACTATCCACATAATCACGTTCTTAGGCCTGTATTCTGAGGCCGGCTTAGATAACGGATAGGCAAAAATAATCAGTATCAGCATGGTTACAATTGTGCCTAGGACCGTTCTTTCCACGGATATCAGAAATGAACGGAAGAACTGCGTATCCCCCATAATCTGCTGGTAGGAAGCCAGTGAAAAGCCCACGGGATAAAAAGTAACCAACCCGGAGTTTGCAGCCGATTTACTGGAAACGGATAAACAGAAGGCATACCAGAGAGGATAAATACAGGAAACGGACAGCAGCGTCATAAGAATGACGTTAAATACATTAAATATTCTGCTTCCTATTGATTTACTTTGGATCATATGTATTCTCCTTTACAAATATAAATTGTATTCGCGGACCGACGGACTCAGAAAATTTTATAATCTGCAGCCTTGTATGCAATGATATAGGACACCACAATCAGGATAAAACTGATTGCGGATTTAAACAGGCCTGCTGCCGTAGCCAGTGAGAACTGCACATTCAATAATCCCATCCGGTAAACCCAGGTATCCAGAATATCTCCCGTGGAATAGACAAGTGGGCTGTACAGGTTAAATACCTGATCGAAACCTGCATTCAGGACATTCCCTAATCCCAGGACAGCTACCACGACGATCGTCGGCGCAATTCCCGGCAGCGTAATATGCCACACGGCCTTCAGCCTGCTGCAGCCGTCTATGGCTGCGGCTTCATACAGATCCTGGCTGACGCCTGTCAAAGCCGCCAGGTAAATAACCGCATTATATCCAAATTCCTTCCATACATCAGAAAAAATAACCAGCTGCCTGAAATATTTTTCTTCCGCAAACCAAATCTTAGGCTCCACGCCAAAAGCTGACACTATCGTATTAAAAGCCCCCCGGAAGCTGAACAGCTCCAGAAAAATACTCGCAAGGATAACCCATGAAAGGAAATGGGGCAGATAAACTACCGTCTGAACGATCTTCTTAAATTTCATTTTTCTTATTTCATTCAGAAGGAGCGCAAATACAAGAGGTACAATTACATTTAAAACCAGTTTTGATACGGCAATAATTATGGTATTCACAATAACACGTCTGCTGTCGCTCATCGAAAAAAGATATTGGAAATTTTCCAGGCCGATAAAATCAGACCGGAAAAAACCTTTTACCGGATCATAATTTTCAAAAGCCATTACAATGCCTATCATGGGAACAATATTAAATAAAATCAGCCAGAGCATTCCAACGCCCACCATGATATTATAATTCAGAAAGGTTGTGGATTTTCTTTTCCTGCCGGGCTTTTGCAGATGCATAAGAGCAGTTTTCATAAGATTCCTCCATGTAAATATTTATATTGCTTCTGATTGAAAGAAGGAAGGATTACAGCAGGGCTGCAATCCTTCTTAAAGCCTATTGAAGCTCGGCTACTTCCTGCAGAATCGTATCTCCGCCTTCCGCTTTCCACTTTTTAATGAATTCATCATAAGCGCTGATATCGGATTTTCCAGTGATTACCTTCATAACCATTTCCTTTTCCATAGACAGAAGATTGGACCACTTGCTCTCCATAGTTGGTGTCTGGCTGAAAACACAGCTGCGGGTCTTCTTGTCAACAGTCGTGGTGGCATAAGGCCTGTCACCGATAAGCAGGGAATACATTCTCTGGAAATCACCGAAGTTCTCCATGCTGAAGTCCTCAATAGAAAGCTGTTTTCCACTCTCATAGCCTGGAACAACATCCTTTACCACGGAAACATCGTTGGCCAGCAGCTTGTATGCACTGGAAATACCCTGATAATCCTCGGGAGAAGTTTTTCCATCCAGTACGTTAATCAATTCGTGATAGGTATATTCACACTCATCCGCCGGAGCCATCAGCGTTCTTACCGGCCAGAAATCCAAGGGCTGCTCAGATACATCAAATTTGCTCTCGTCTCTGAGCAATACGTTAGCCATAATAATAACCGCTTTCGCCACATCCTCAGAAGCATTTTTATTGATTACACAATAGCCAGTGGTGGCAGAGCCTGCCTTTACATAATATCTATTATCATCCGTATAAATGGGATATGCCTGCCAGTTCGCCGTGGGATCATTTCTGTATGCATCCCCGATGCCGTAACCGGATACCCACCAGGCTCCAAAAAACATTCCGACCTTTCCGGAATTAATCAGTTCGATTGTAGAATCCCTTGTCCCCATTTCCTGATCGATATATCCCTTTTGATACCAGTCGGCCAGACGTTCCAGGGTTGCTCTCGTTGCCGCGCTATCCGTTCCATAAGTCACATTTCCGTTCTCATCCTTCAAAAAGATACCTGGATAACAATCATTAGCTGAAAATACGGCATCGAAACCGCCTGTAGTAGTCGCTGTTTCCTGGAAGGTTGTATAACAGCTGGTATTTTTATCAGGACCGGCAATCGGTATTGTATCCTCGCCTGCAGGCTTCTTTTCCGCAAATACTTTTGCTATATTCTCTACATCATCCAATGTTTTCGGTGCTTCCAGTCCACATTCATCCAGCCAGTCCTGGCGAATATTGATAACCTGTATTCCTGCTGTCTCCACTTCAGTTGCTGGAATTGCATACTGCCGGCCATCCACGCTGGCTTCTTTGATTGCCTCTCCACCCGTAGATTCCATTACCTCCTTCACTTGAGGTGACTGCATCTGCTGGAACAGGTCAGTAATATCATACAGCTGACCACTTCTTGCCGCCTTCAACATATACTCCCTGGAAACTGTCATTGCATCAGGCAGCGTATTGCTGGCGATGCAAAGCGCCACCTTCTGTGTATAATCGTTGCCGCTGGCTGCAGTCCAATCCACTACTACCTTAATGTTGAAATTCTCCAGCAGATAATCCGTATACTGGTTATTCTCCACGCTCAGTCCTTCCGGCAGCGTATCTGTGGGACTGACGCCCTGCCCGATATGAACCTCCACAACCTCCGGGAATTTCTGAAATGCGGCTTCCTGTGAACCGGCTGTTTCTGTCGATACGGAACCTCCCTCAACCTCTGAAGCCGGAACATCTGCAGTTCCCGCATCTGTTGGCTTTGAACCGCAGCCCGCAAGCAATGAAAATGTCATTGCGCCTGCAAGTAACATGGAAACAAGTTTTTTCTTTTTCATTGTAAACCTCCCTGTTTATGCGGAGAAAATACGACTTCTGTACGAGCAGAGGATTTTCTCCATTATTGTGTAAAATAAAGTTACTGTTGTTTTTCTGTCTCTATTTTATTATTTATTTTACCCATCCGTAACCAGCAAACGCCCCCATTTTATAGAACAATTGCATAGACATATATGTCATTTGTAAATAATTTTCTAAAAAAACAGAACAAATATATAAAACAGAGACGTTTGTTCTTTCCACTGCGAACAAACGTCTCTGTAAGGCTGTAACATAATACCCCTGTTTATTATTTCCCGGCAAAATACTGTACAATATACCCAATACATTATTTATCAGAAAGCGCCCTCTTATACTCAGAAAACGTAATGCCTTCCCTGAGCTGGAATACCTTTGCAAAATATTTTTCATCCCGGTAGCCTACCTGATAAGACACCTCAGAAAAGGACAGGCTGTAGTTTTCCCTGACCATTTTCTTTGCCAGCTCCACTCTCTCCTTCCGGATAAAACCATTCACAGAAAAACCGGTATATTTTTTAAAGCTGGTAGAGAAATAGCTGCGTGACATGCTTATGGAATCCGCCGCATCTTCGGTTTTTAATTCGTTTTCGGTCAGATGCTCCAGAATATAATCTGCAGCAACCAGTATAAGGCTCTCAATACGCTGATTATTTTCCTGACGGCGGATACTGTCAATCAGCTTCTCCCTCATTTGCGGCATCCACTCCATCTGACTGGCATGAAAATCAAAATCATCCTCAGAAAGATGCACCTCAAAGCTCTGGGAAACAGTACGCAATATATGCAGTAAAAGTCGGTAACGCTCGATTTCATTCAGCTGTGCAGCCGCCGCCCTTTCCCTTAAGACTTCCATTTCTTCCCTGTTATAAATACAGTGTAATGCACTGATTTCATCACAAAACCCATCAATAAGCTCTTTTTTGCTTTCTCTGGGAGAGCTTTCCGCCGTCGCCCGGGAATCCATCTGTGAAGCAATCCGCCGGAAGATTTCCGCACAATCCTCCTGATCCAGCTGCAGCTTGGAAATATAGTCACAGACACCCAGCCGCAGCGCCTTTTGAATATAATCAAAGCTTTCATGCGAGCTCAGAACCACATATTTTATTTCCGGCCTTCTCAGCTTACATTCTCGTATAAAATCCAACCCGCACAGCACCGGCATCGCCAGATCCACAACGGCAAGATCCACTTCATTCTGTTCAATGAAATCCAGGGCAAGCGCTCCATTGGCCACATCCCCAACCACCGTAAAACCGCACTCCTCCCAGGGAACAATGGATATCAACCCTTTCCTGGCCAGTTTATCATCATCAACAATCAGCACTCGATACATGAGCATCACCCTTCGGTAAAATAATTTTAACCACAGTTCCTTTTCCGGCCGAGCTTTCAATCCGCAGCTTAGCCCGCTCCCCATACACTGCGTCCAATGTCATTTTCAGATACCGAAGCCCTATTCCTTTATTTTTCCGGCTTTCTTCCGGATTTTCCACCTCATTCTCCGGAGTAAGCACGAACCCTTTTCCATCATCAGTAAGCGTAATATGTATCTGCTCCGCTTCCTGCCACACTTTTACCCACAGATGGCCGAACTCGTCCATATTATGGCAGACGGAATTTTCCGCAATTGGCTGAAGAATGAAGCGCGCGCATTCCTGATCCAGGTAATCTCCTTCCTCCACATCCATAATATAGTCAAAATCATAGGTTGTCTGCTGCAGCTCCAGATAATTTTCAAGAGCGCGCAGCTCAGTGCGCAGGGTCGTTACATAATCAATTTTTCCCAGCGAATAAGACAGGATATAGCCCAGCCGGTTCACATAGGATGAAATATCCTCTGCCTTTTCTGCAATTGCCATCCAGCGTACCGTATTCAGTGCATTCATTAGAAAATGGGGATTGATCTGGTATTTCAGTTTTTCCAGCTCCAGCAACGACTTTTCCTTCATCTGCTGCTGGTTTTTATCCATCAGTGACTTAATCTGCTGCTTCATCCGGTTAAACACTTCAAACAGATGATCAAATTCCTTCAGGTTAAAGTGGTATTCCGATATTTCAAAATTACCATCGCTGAAATATGCCATTTCATTTTCCAATGCTTTAAGAGGCCGGGATAGCAGCCAAATCTGTGAAAACGTAACAATGGCAAGGATTGCAAAAGAAATAAATACTGCAATAAAAATCCAGATCAGCCACTGATTGGTCTGATGGGAATATTCATTAAATGGAAGCAAAAGAACATAAGAAAAACCATATCTGCTGTTTTCCGCAACACCTATGTATTGATTCTGATTAATCATTCCTTCATCATCTACCGCAACGGATGTCCCTACAGGAAAATTATCCGAACTGCTGTAGATTACCCGGTTCTCAGAATCCAGCTGAAGAAAAGCATACGCCGTTTCCTCCAGCTCCGATTTATTCCGCAGCGAAGAAAGCACATCCGTCTTCGCCTCCAGATAAATGACAGCCTCCAAACCGTTGCTGAACACGATGGGCCGCATTACCGAAACCACATCCTTATTCAGAATATTATTATATGTTTCATGTACCGGCTGGAATACTATCTCATCCGTCCTGATGAGAACCGGCAGGCCCTTCGGTTCGAAATGTTCGGACACCGGAAAACTGGAAAAAATAATTTCATTAGAACCGTTATCCTGTTCTTTCTCAGAAAAATAGACTGAAAGCAGGATATTTTCGGTTCCAAAGGTTGCAATGTTCAGGCTGTTTGCAAATAAACTATAATCATTAATTCTGTCATACTGTATGCTTCCCGAAAGAAAGGAATCATACTTTTCTCCAATCAGCCCTGTAGGAGTCATGTTTTGTGAAACCTGCAATATCTCATTATATTCGGAATCAACACGGCTGATAATATCCTGAAGCGCCGCGGTGAGTGAATTTTCCACACGGGAACGCTGGGCAATCGTCCAGGAAAAACGGATTACGATAAAAATAAGAATAAGGCACAGAAGAATGCTTACTATAAGGATTTGTAAAAATCTAACCTTTAAGGAGTTTCCAGATAAAAATTTCCCCCTTTTGATGGGCTCCTTAAAAGAACTCCCCTTTAAGAAGTTTTCCTTCAAGAAGCTCCTGAATCGGGGTTCACTGCTGTTCCTGATTTTATGAAATGTCTGTTTCCCCTCATTGCGCTGCAATATATCCCCCTCCATCCCCTCTGTTTACGGCACAGACCTTTTCTTTCTCACCATATTGAGGTATGCCTGCTGCCGGATACACCGATAAATCTCATATGACGCCTGACAGCGGATTAACTGTTTTTCAGTGTTTTATTTTTTCATTTCTCCTAATTTTCAGAACAATTCTTTTATAACTTTTTATGGGAATTTTTTATATTTCTTTATAAATTCTATAAAAGTATAGAACATTTTCAGAGGGAAATCAATCCCTGCTGCAGCCTTGCTGCTACAGTCTTACTCTATCTATGTTCAGGATAAACGCATAAATTTCACCACAATATATTAATGGTGCAAATATACAAAACAAATAATATAAAATATTACATTTTCATCTTATCGCAAAGTAATACAGCATTTACATATTTCCCTAACAATTAATAGTTAATATATAAATGCTGTATCGCATAAAAACAAGAATTCATTAAGAAGCATCTTCAGTATTAATTGTATACTATAGAATCAGTAATATTGTATAATGTATACTCCTCATCATTTATAATTGCATAATGAGTACAATATACTCGATAGGTTTTTCCAACTTCAGCTTTCAAGTATACTACCGATCCCATATAATAATCAGAATCATATGTATAATGATCTCTTATTGTAATATCCTTCCAACCTAATGTTGTTTTTTCTTGAAGCACAATATCTTTACAACCGATTTCTGTTGCTTCTGTAGTTGCTCGAGTAGTAAATGTAACTCCTACACCATTCTTATTAATCCCAATGCCCAAATCACAAGAGGCTAAGGATTCTTCTGCAAAAACGGTAGTTTCATTTTCTGAAGATGCCTTAATATCGATTTGTTCAACAGGAATATCAATAAAATCAGTGCTACTATCTGAAGCCTCCAAATTAGTTGGTTTTGCTAATACTACTCCGACCAAAACTAATGAAATAAATACTCTTAACCTTTTTTTCATCTTTTCTCCTTACTTTCGAAAAACTTCCTCCTAATGAATTCTTCTTATAATTATTCTACCAATCTATAGAAAAGTTACAAAAAGCAGCTATCTCCCTTTTAAAGGATAATAGCTGCCTTTTGTAATGATTATAATTTAAAATTATTAATGATTCGTTTTAATTCTGTTATATCTACATTAGTATTTACAATATAAATCTCCTGACCATCTAAAAAATAAGCCTCTAATTGTTCGTTCTTTTTATAATACTGAACCTTACCATCATTTGATTCATCAACTTTTTCCCATTCACTGTCAAAGGACAATATGTTCTCAGAATAATCTCTTTCATATATATCGATTTCTATTCGTATATAAAGTTCTTGATAATTATATCTCGCTATTATAGCTTTTTTAGACTCCATACTATCTATACATATATTTTCCATTTTAAAGTTTTCTGGCATATACTGTGGCTTTAATAGTTGCTTACCAACTATACTCTCTATTTCATTCCATCCACTATAATATACAGCAGATCCACTCGCATCATCAATCCCATCCACATTCCCAGTAACCGTAACCTTCGTCCGCCCAACCTCGTCCCTAACCACCTCAAAGAACGACTTCTTCTTCAAAGCATAACTCCCGAAATTCACTGACAACATCAAAACCAGGCAGGCCGCCGCACCGGTAGCGATCCGAACCAGCCTCCTCCTCCACTTCACTCCGTTCTTCTTACCATTTTCCCTGGATTCCATAACATCGCCATTATCCGGCTCCCTGTCAGCTCCAGGCTCCACATCCAACACAATACTGTCCGTCCCGCCAAAACGAACCGCAGCTTCCTCCTCACTGCCGCCCGCAGCTTCTGCATTTACATCTGCATCTGCGGCCGCCGCCATACCCATGCCGCTACCGGACGCCGCCTCTTCGGCTTCCGCGTCCGCCTCCGCAAACTCCTCCTCCAGCCCATACCGGCTCTTAAACCTCTCAAACGCCGCCTCCGGATCCGAGGGAAACTTCGGATCATCCTCCTTCGGATCAAGCACATCAAGAAGCCTTACGATAGCGTCCACCTCTTTATCGTCAAATTCCTCCTCGCTGGCCTCATAGGTGTACCAGTACAGCTTTTCATACAGTTCCTCAATTAACTTTTCATCACGTTTCCCTTTTCCCTGTGTCATAACTTGTCTCCTATGGAAGTAATCAGCTGAAATGTAAGATTGCAGACACTGAATAAAAACGGCAGAAGCATACTGCCGCGTATTTTCTGCTTCATTCTCAAAATCCTGACCTTAAAACAGTTCTCGGTAATCCCCAGCTTCTTCGCCATTTCCTGCGATGTATACCCATATTCATAATAGCACCGGAGAAGCTCCAGCTCTTCCTCCGACAGGATCTCACCGACAGTGGAATAGGCCTCCACCATCTTGAAATCATCCACCCTGCTCCCGTTTCCCAACGTAGCATTATCCAGAAGGAAATCAAAATCAAGACTGTACTTTCTCTGTTTTTCCTCCCACTTCATCACCTTGTTTTTGGCGGTGATGCGGAGCCAACCGTGGATATTCGGATGATTCACCAGTTCCTTCCGCTTTCTGTAGAATTCATAGAAGGTCTCCTGCGCAACATCCTCAACCGCGTTGCTGTCGGTGAGCATTCGGCGGACATACCTTACTATCTCATCGAACTCTTCATTATACAGTTCTTCGAAAAACTTTTTGCTATCCTCCATTGGCCCTCTATCCTCTTTCGTCATATTACCTTCTTTCAGGTCAAATGGTCTTCTTTCCTGAAGCGCCATACATATGGCCATCACCCCGCCCCTGCCTGTCCCGTTTTTCCTGGAAGACACAGAACACCCTGTCCGCAGCCGCATGTAAGTGCCTGCACTATTTATACAATTTTGTCAGATTTTCAAGAATCTGCTCCAGGACCTGTGTCTTATCCTTGGGACAATCCTTGAAAATCTCTACCACTGTTTTATCAGAAGTCAGTTCTCCTGTTAAAAGATACGTAGGATCCAGTCCCATTCTTTCATAAACCAGCAAAATTTTTTCTATGGAAAGCCTTTTATTTCCACGTTCAATCTCTCCATAAAAAGTCGTGGACATTTCCAGAAGCTCCGCTGTATCTTCCTGCGTCATCTTCAGTTTCTTTCTCTGCCTGCGCAGACGTTCTCCGATTTCAACCAATACAAGTGTTGCCGCCATTCCGATTCTCCATTTCCAGTTTTTTCCTAAGGTACGTTATTATGATACTGTGATTAAGAATGGCTTTTTAGCAACTATATATTTGTATTTGTCATGAAAAAACTACTATAAATTATGATTTCTCCTTTAATTGTATTAAAAAAAAAGAAGGGAGCGTTATCCTCTCCCTTCCCGAAAAACTCTGCCGCAGTCCGGATTGTCAGAAGTTCTTTAAATCCTCTATCAGCTCATCTACGTTTTCTTCCAGAGTAGCCCAACTGGTACAGAATCTTACCGCGCTGTGAGTTTCATCCACACGCTCCTGATAGCAATATCCATATTTTTCTCCCAGCTTTTCCAGAACCGCATCCGGAATTATGGGGAAAATCTGATTTGTCCTGTTCTCCACCAGCATAGGATAGCCTTTTTCCAGAAACGCGCTGCGCAGCTTTTCGGCCAGGCGAATCGCATGCTTTGAAATTTCCATATAAAGATTATCCTCAAACAGCGTCTCAAACTGGATTCCCAGCAGACGGCCCTTTGCCAGCATTCCACCCTTCTGTTTGATAAAATAGCGGAAATCCTTTTTCAGTTCTTCATTGGCTATCACCACCGCTTCCCCGAACAGGGCGCCCACCTTGGTGCCTCCAATGTAAAAAACATCACAATGCTGCGAAAGGAAAGGAAGATCCAGCTCATTGTCCGGCGCCGCCAGACCGTAGCCCAGCCTTGCCCCGTCCATAAACAGATACAGTCCGTATTTTCTGCAGATGCTGCTTAAATCCTCAATTTCCTTCCTGCTATAAAGTGTCCCATATTCCGTAGGATTGGATATGTAAACCATTTTCGGCTGCACCGTATGCTCAAAGGAATCATCATTGATATGGGCAAGATACAGCTGCTCCACCTGGCCGGCATCCAGCTTGCCGTCCTTGTGCGGGACAGAAAGCACCTTATGTCCCAGTGATTCCACCGCCCCGGTTTCATGTACATTGATATGTCCGCTCTGTGCGGAAACCACCCCCTGATGGGAGCGAAGAGCCGCATCTATAACCGTCATATTCGCCTGTGTGCCGCCTACCAGGAAATGTACCGCCAGAGTATCGTCACAGCAGGCCTTTCTGATCAGCTCCGCCGCATGCCGGCAATGGGCATCCTCACCGTAGCCGGGAGTCTGCTCCATATTGGTTTCCAGCATTTTTTCCATTACCTTCGGATGAGCGCCTTCATTGTAATCGCATTGAAATAAAATCATTTGTATTGTAACTCCTTAATTGTCTTTTTTCTTCAGGACTGCCAGCACATAATCCCATACCCGTTTGGTGGAAGAAATGCTCAGCCTTTCCTCAGGCGTATGGATATCCTTCATATCCGGGCCGATGGACACACAATCCAGGCCAGGCAGCTTGCCCGCCAGGATGCCGCATTCCAGGCCGGCATGAATGGCTTCGATTCTGGGCTTTTTCCCAAACATCTCTTCATAGATTTCCACCATTTTATCACGAAGGGCAGAATCCTGGCGGTATTCCCATGCCGGATAATCCCCGGAAATCTCATAGGTGCCGCCCTGGGATTCCAGAAGCAGGCATACCTTGTCTATAATCATCTGTTTTTCGCTCATGACGGAGCTGCGGACGGAATAATCCAGTTCCAGAACGCCATCCGCCATTTTCAGGATGCCCAGATTCAGCGAGGTCTGTACCAGCCCTTTAATATCCGCGCTCATAGCCTGGATTCCATTGGGCATCATGAAAAGGAGCATTTCTGCTTTTTTAGTGCTTTCCTTTGTAAAAGCCTCCCATTCGCCCTGTTCTTTTCCTGCCACAGTAATTGAAATACCGGGATCCGTAACGGAAAATTCCCTGCGCAGAATCTCCTCAAAGGACTTCAGGCTTTCCTCCAGTGCCGCACACTCCTTCTCACAGGCAAAAATCTGTGCATGGGAAGCGGAAGGGATCGCATTGTCCGCACTGCCGCCGGCCATGTCCATAAAACGGAAATCTCCGTTTTTCCTGCAAAAATGGATCAGCCTTCCCAGCATGGCATTGGCATTAGCCCTTCCTTTGTCAATCTCCGCACCGGAATGGCCTCCCAGCAGGCCTTCCACGCCTACCTGGTACCGATAGCCCTGCAGCTTCTGTGTCTCCACTTTAACCCTGCCGTGGACCCTTGCGCCGCCTGCACAGCTGGTAAGCAGTACGCCTTCTTCTTCGTTGTCCAGGTTCAGCATCCTGCGGCCTCTGCACATGGAAAGATCAATTCCATTCGCCCCTTCCATGCCTGTTTCCTCGTCCACGGTTATGATAACCTCCAGACGGGGATGCTCGCAGCTGTCGGAATCCAGAATAGCCAGCGCATAAGCCACCGCGATTCCGTCGTCGCCTCCCAGCGTGGTATCCCGCGCCAGAAGATAATCTCCGTCCACCTCCAGATCCAGCCCTTCCTTTGTCATATCCTTGGTACAGCCGGGCTTTTTCACCGCAACCATATCCATATGCCCCTGGAGAAGGATCGGCTCCTGCGATTCATAGCCTGCCGAAGCTTCCTTAATGATGACCACATTTTTCAGTTCATCCTGTACATACTCAAGATTCCTTGCCTTCGCAAAATCCACAAGATAATCGCTTATTTGCTCCACATTTCCCGAACCGTGAGGTATCTGACTGATTTCCTCAAAAAAATGAAAGACTTCCTTTGGCTCAAGCTGACTAATTTTGCCCATACTCTCTTTACTCCTTTTATATGTTTCCTTGTGTAATACCTCAAACCTATAAAGCGGCCTGATAGAAGTCTATCAAACCGCTTAACAACTCCCCGAGTAGGGCTCGAACCTACAACAACTCGGTTAACAGCCGAGTGCTCTACCATTGAGCTATCGAGGACTATGAAATTAATCAGTGATTTCTCTCACTAGATATGATTATAGTTTCCAGTATTCCCCTTGTCAATAGAAGATATTCACTTTTTCCCGGTTTTCTTTGAAATCATTTGCAGCCCTCACCCCATCAGGGCTTCGACCGCCGTGTCCCTGCTTCCCGGCCTCTTTTTCCGCCGTCCCGTACGGACAGGCTCTACATGGTTTTGCCGCGTCCATCCTCCCGCCAAACCCGTTCCCTGTTGCTCTCACGGATACGCTCCTGAAAGGTCAGGCAGGGCTTTCTCCGTTTTCCCTGCTCTGTAAATTTTGCGGAAAAGGCGATGAAAATCATATAAATGTAGGGCATTCCCAGATTGGTTTCCAGCAGGGAATTCACCACAAGCGTAGCCAGCTTTGCCTCCAGCGTCTCAAATCCCGCGCTGCGTACGCCGCCGATTAAAAGCCCCGCTTCCCAGCCGAACTGTGCCAGGATTCCGATGCCCAGCAACCAGAGGACAGGCGCTTTTAACGCAGCTTCCTTTCTTGTAATGTTCCATATGACAAGACCCAGATAGCCCACGATGAGAATGGCAGCCATATAGCCGTGGTAGGCTCCCGTTGTCCGCTGGATGATCACCGGCTGCTGCGCCCCGCCGAACGCCGTGGAAATCAAAGGGCAGCAGATCCACCAGCCAATCAGCAGCACGGACCATTCCAGCAGATTTTTATCCTTGGAAAGCCACAGCCATATCCATGTAAAATTGGTAAAACCAAAGCTCATTGACATCCACAGCAGAACCCAGAAAAGGCTGTAGCCGTTTTCAATGGAACGCGCATGGCACAGCAGGTGGAAAATCCCATAATCCACCGCCATATAAACCAGTCCGAAAATCAGCCCCACCACTACCGTCGTAAACTTCTTTTTATAAAGCAGAAGCCCCATGAAAATCAACAGGAAAATAATATCCAGCCAGATATAAAGAGGATCGAACTGCCGCCTCGCTATAATTTCTCCCATGCCGTATTCCTCCGTTTTTGTTATCATACCTGCCATTATACCATAGCCTGACGGAATAGGTTACCTGATATTATATAATGCTTCTTTTTTCAAAGAACAATGCGTGAGCAGCCATGGCTGTAATTAACAGAGCGGCGGCATGATTTTTTCATACCGCCGCCGTTTCCCTTCAACAATTCTTTTTTCACACTTTTACAAATACGGAGGCCGGCTGTTTACAGCGTGGGCAGGTAAAGCCCTCTGGCAAAGGCCCTTCGTGAATATATCCGCATACAGTACAACGCCATTTTTCTATTTTTTCTTCCTTTTCCTCCTGTTTCTCCCTGTCGTTATCAGGCAGCAGTTCAAGCAGCCTTTCGGCAGCTTCCTTCGGGAACTCCTCCCCAGGAGGGTTATTAAGAAGCGACTGCAGCAGGCTGTGGGTATTGCCGCTCTGTGGCAGCATATAGCCGGCTTCCCGCAAAATATCCTCAGCCATGAGCCGGTTCGATTTTGCTATGGCTTCCGCCAGCTGTTTTAATACCGGCGAATCCCCATTTTCCGCAAGCTGCCGGGCAATCCTCTCCTGGACGGTCTTGCTTTTCAACAGCGCATACAGGGCATCAGCCACATTTTTTTCCTTGGGCTGCTGGGGCGGGTATTCCGTGGGAACCATGGAAATCGCGCGGGACGGGCAGCTTTGTGCACAGACGCCGCACCCGATACATTTATTCACATCAATAATACTGTTCTCCGTATCCGCAGCCCCAGTGGGACACACATACAGACACAGACAGTCCTTCGTACATAAACGGATGTTTCTTACCGCAATCTTCTTCATCCTGCCTGCCCCCTTTCCACCTTTGTCATTTTCCAGCCTGGCACCTTACATACGGGACAAAGCGCAGGAGGCGTATCGCCTATGTAAATAAAACCACAGATATCACAAACATAAATATTTGTGTGCTCCAGCAGCGCATCCCCTTCCTTTTCATACCTCTGTAAAATGGAATTTACGATCCTGCTGACCTTTTCTCCCCAGACCAGGGCACGCAGCGCGCCTCTGTCCGGTTTTACTCCCGCTGCTTCGTTCGCGGCAGGATAACCCGATTCCAAATCCTCCTGCAGCATGGAAAGCAGTCTGCTTACATCCGCCTCCGGTTCTTCCGGAGTGATATTTTTAAAATAATCGGCCAGCTGCATAAACAAGGCTGTTTCTTCTGATAAATATTGCTTCTCGCTCCCGCGGGCCAGATTGGAACAAAGAGCGGAAAGCTCTCCTGCTGTCAGCTCCCGAAGCTCTTCCCTTTCTTCCCCGTCATTCCCCATCTTCTCCGCATTCCCGGACAAAATCGGGACTTTATACGCCTCCCCTGCAGCTGTTTGAGCCGTTTCCTTCTTTTCTGGTTCAGGCTTATTCACAGCGGCCGCCTGTTCCCTGAATTCTGACTTTCCGGCGCCGCACACAGGGCAGACCCAGCCCTCCGGCACTGCCTCCCACGTAGTGCCGGGTGCGATTCCTCCGGCAGGATAGCCCGCCGCTTCGTCGTAAATGTAACCACAGACCGTACATACATACTTTTTCACGCCTTTACCTCCTTCTTTTTATCACCTATGCTTGTCCTTCTCGTTATGATAATAATATATCAGCTTCCGGCTTATTATTCTGTGACCAAGTTACAGTAATAATAATAATTACTATTTTATTTATAAAAATAAAATGCCTTTCTGCAATTGGCCCCTGTTCCTTTTGAAAAGCATTTATCATTATTGGCCGTGTTTCTAATCTTACCGGCACTTTTTGGGCTTTCTTAATCAAAATACACGCCTTTCAACCTTTTAAAGTCAAAAAGCGTGTATTTCATTTAAGCTTCATATATCCCGTCACCGATAGCTTTCATATAGATCCTTCATATGCTCATCCATCACTTTTCCGGCTTCTTCCGCATTCCCCGCTTCGAAAGCTGCCAGAATCTTCTCATGATAAAACAGCCCGGCCTGGTTTCCCCGCTTCTGGACGATTTGGTCAAACGCACTTTTCATCACCTCATTTAAAATGCCATAAATGCGTATGATTACGGAATTCCCGGCCAGCTGGGCTATTTTCAGATGAAATTCGTAATCCAACCGGGCAAACTCGGGAAGATAATCCCTGGCCTGGCGCATTCTCCGGAAAATATCCGCCAGCTCCGCTTTCCCTGCATCGTCCGCCCGTCTGCATGCCTCTTTACAGACCGGCCCTTCGATCATGCTGCGAAGCTGCAGTATTTCCTCCAGCCCCTTATCATTGATATAGGCCGCTGAAACCAGAGGGCTCAGCATGGCAGCCGCATCCGGGCTGCGTACGAAGGATCCCTCTCCGAACCGGGTCTCTAAAAGCTCCAGCGCAGACAGCTTCTGCAGGGCATTGCGCACTGTCACGCGGCTGACCCCGAACTGCTGAGCCAGTTCATTTTCCGAGGGGATTTTTTCCCCCGGCTTCCATTCTCCCTCCAGAATCAGCTCCTTCATCTGGTCAAAAACCTGATCGCTTATGCTTTCCCTGCTGATTTTATAAATTGCCATAGCAGTCCCTTTCCTTACAGCAGCCCGGCTTTTTTAAGAATCCCGCGTATTTTTTCCGAATCCCCCGGATCCGCTTCCGGGAAAGGCAGGGAAGAGGCGGCGCTGCCGATAATTCCCTTGATTGCCATCGCTTCTTTAATATAGGGAATAAAAGGCGTCCCCACCTGGTAAATTTCCATAAGCAGATCAATTTTCTGCTGAATCGCTGCAGCCTCAACCAGATCCTCCCTGGCAAAAGCCTCCGTCCATGCGTGGCACAGTCCGGGAACCAGGTTGGACAGCCCTGCAATGCAGCCGTCGCCTCCCGCCAGCACATTATGGGCAAAATTGTCGTCAAACCCGGAATAAACTTCAAACGCGGGGAACTCCCCCTTCACCAGCTTTATCAGCTCTCTCGTATGATCCATTCCAGCCTGGGTGTCCTTATAGCCCACAATATTCCTGTACTTTCTCACCAGCCGCAGCGTGATTTCCGGCGTCAGGTCATAGCCGGTGCGATCCGGGAAATTATACAGGTAGATGGACTGCTCCGGAAGCGCCTCCGCAATCCTGGCATAATACGTTTCCAGCCCTTCAGGGCTCAGCGGGAAATAATAAGGCGGCAGGAGGATGATTGCATCCGCGCCTTCTTCCCCGGCAAAACGGGACAGCGCAAGCAGTTCCTCAAAAACCATGCTTGTCGTCCCCACAATCAGCTGCGTTCTGTGCGCTATTTTGTCCACTGCAAACCGTATCAGATCCTTTTTCTGTTCCATAGTCAGCGCAAAAAATTCCCCGATGCTGCCCAGAAGCAGAATCCCGTCCACGCCTCCTTCGATCAAATGTTCATAAACCTTTCCGCAGCCCTCAAAATCGATGGTTCCATCCTTCCCCATAACTGTGACTGCCGGTGTGATATAACGTGCTTTCATCTTTACCTCCTGTATATCGCAGTTCTGCCTGCGATTTTCATTAATCCATTGTTTGAAGAAAACCTCCGGGCTTCTCCTGTCTTTAAACAAGGCGCACAATCAGTTTCAGTAACCCGCGCCCTTCATTGCCGAGGCCGCAGCCTGGGTATATCTTTTCAGTACGCCCTTATAGCTTTTCTTTTTCAGCGGCCAGCTCTTTCTTCTTTCGCCCAGGATTGCCTGGACGGCGTCCGCCTCCATACGTTCTCCCGCGATCCCCACAATATCTATCGTCTTTTTCTCAATATCATAGGCCAGAAGATCCCCTGTTTCTATGTAGGCAATCGGCCCGCCGCAGGCCGCCTCGGGAGAGACATGGCCGATGGCTGCGCCTCTTGTGGCTCCGGAAAAACGGCCGTCCGTTATCAGGGAAACCCTGCCGTTCAGCCTGTGGTCACAGCAGATTGCCTCCGTGGTCATCAGCATTTCCGGCATGCCGCTGCCCCGCGGGCCTTCGTAGCGGATAACCAGGATCTCTCCCGGATTGATTTTTCCTTCCACCACTGCGTCGTGGGCATCCTCTTCACAGTCGAAAACCACGGCCTTTCCAACATGGGAGCGCATGCTTTTTTCACAGGCGGAATATTTGACTACCGCGCCCTCCGGCGCCAGGCTGCCCTTCAGCACAGCGATGGATCCTGTCTCCTCCGCCTGCTCCAAAGGAAATATTACCTCCTCTGTTTCAAGCCCGTAGTTATGCAGATAGCCTTCCCCTCTTTCCAGGAAATGCTCTTTTTGTATTTCCTCCAGATTTTCCCCCAGCGTCCTTCCGGTTACGGTCAGTACATCCAGATCCAGGTATTTTTCCAGAAGCAGCTGGACTCTGGGGATTCCTCCTGCAAACCAGAAGGCTTCGGTAAGGTGCCGGCCGCTGGGATTGATATTGCCTATGTGGGGAATCGTCCGGTTTATCTCATTAAACAGCTCGGGATCCAGTTCGATTCCCAGTTCCCCTGCGATGGCCGGCAAATGAAGCAGCGCATTGGTGGAGCCGCCTATGGCGCTGTGGATGACGATGGCGTTGCGGAATGCCGCAGGCGTCAGTATTTTATCCGGCCGGATATCTTTTTCCACAAGCTCCATGATTTTCCGCCCCGCCCTCCTTGCCATGGAAAGGATATCCCGCATGGTGGCCGGCGCCAGTGCGCTGCCGGGCAGCGCAAGCCCCAGCGCCTCCGCCATGCACTGCATGGTGCTCGCCGTCCCCATGAAGGTACACGCGCCGGCGGAAGGACAGCCCGTCAGCTTATAATCACGGATTTCATCCGGCGTAATCTCATTTTTCCTCTTCTGTCTCAAAGAAATATCGCCCGCCACAAGAGAGGTGGTCTGGTTCGGCCCGGGGCGCATGCTGCCGCCCGGAATAAAAATGGCGGGAATATTGACTCTGGCCACCGCCTTCAGATGCGCCGGAATGGATTTGTCACAGGAAGAGGAAAGCAGCATCCCGTCCCAGGGCACAAACCCGGCATGCATCTCGATCATATCTGCGATCACTTCCCTTGACGCCAGCACCAGATTCATCCCGTCGTGTCCCTGCGCACAGCCGTCGCAAATATCCGTCACATGGAACTGCGCCGGATGCCCGCCCTTTTCATATACCCCATACACCGCCTGTGTGCTCAGCCCTGCCAGATGTACGCTCCCGGGATGGCTGTCCCCATAAGCGTCCTCCACCAGAATCTGCGGTTTTCCGATGTCCTCCTCATCCCAGCCGCTACCCAGCTGCAGCGCATCAAACTGCGCCCAGCCAAAACGTTCCTTTTCACTGCGTATTGCCATAGTAACCCCCTTTTTATCCTTGTATTCCGTATGTCTTGTATACCTATATTACAGGTAACTTCAGATTAAGCCTGCCGACGGAAAAAGTCAAGTACCATAATGCCCTGTATTCCTATTGACAATTCCCCCTGCAAAGTATATAGTGTGTATTAAGTTGATACACACTGATATTTCAGAAAGGTTCTCACGATGAAAATATTGATTTCCAACAGCTCCGACCTGCCGCTCTACCAGCAGATTAAGGATCAGCTGAAGGACGCCATCCTGCAGGGAGAGCTGAAGGACGGGGACAGCATGCCCTCTATACGCCGCTTTGCCAATGACCTGGGAGTCAGCGTCCTCACGATCCGCCGTGTTTACGATGAACTGGAGCAGGAAGGCTTCCTTGTGCAGCAGGTAGGAGTCGGCACCTTTGTTTCCGCTGCCAATGCGGAACTGCTACGGGATGCCAGACGCCGTGTGGTGGAGCAGAAAATGCAGGACGCCCTTGAATCCGCACGCGGGCTGCACATCCCCCGGGATGAGCTGCACGCCATGCTCGATATTCTTTATGATGATTTTAAAAATACCTGACAAACCATATTTTCCATCTCCGGCCGGCCCTGCCGGACGGCGCTTTACGTCCCTCCATCGCTTTACGTCCCTCCATCCTGTGAAAGGAGCTGTCTGCCATGAAAAATATCATAGAAGTTAACAATCTCACCAAGAAATATCCGGGCTTCACCCTGTCCCAGGCAAGCTTTACCGTACCCGAGGGCTGTATCACCGGTTTTGTGGGCGCCAACGGCGCAGGAAAAACCACAACGCTGCGTGCCATCCTCGGCCTTCTGCAGCCTGACAGCGGAGAAATCCGTCTTTTCGGCAAGCCGTGTCCCCTCCATCCCGGCACAGCTTCCGATTTCCAAAGGAACCTGCTTGCCGACCGCATCGGCGTGGTGCTCGGTGCCGGTGCTTTTTATGAAAACCTCACCATCCGGCAGATGAAGCAGGCAATAGCCCCCGCCTACAGCAGCTGGCAGGAGGATGAATTCCGGAAGCTGTCAAAGCGCTTCGGCCTGGAGCCCTCCCGTAAAATCAAAACCCTGTCCTCAGGCACCAAAATGAAGCTGGCGCTTGCGCTGGCCCTCTCCCACAATGCGGAGCTCCTAATCATGGATGAACCCACAGGCGGCCTGGATCCGCTTGTCCGTGACACCTTTCTCACCCTTCTGAGGGAGTTTATGGAAAAAGGCGGCCGCGGCGTGCTTTTTTCCACACATATTACCTCCGATTTGGATAAATGCGCAGACAATATTATTTTTATCGATCATGGAAAAATTCTGCTGGAGGAGGATAAGGACGCGCTTCTGGACAGCTGGCGCCTGGTCAAAGGTGACCGTGCCTCACTGACACCGGAAAAGGAAACCTTTCTGCGCTGTCTGCGGATTACCGATTTCGGTTTCACAGCAGTCACCGATCAGCCGGAGAAAGCAAGACAGCTTTTTCCGGAAGCACTGTTTGACCGTGCTTGCGTGGATGACATCACGATTGCCCTGTGCGAAGGCCGGCCGGATTCTTTAGAAAACCGCTGCGTCCTGTCACAGGAAATTACGGAAAGGAGGCTGTGAATCAGATGAAAGCACATATATCTCTGATAAAAAAAGACCTGTTCCTCATGGGTAACTATCTTTGCTTTATTCCTGTTTTTACACTGGTGCTCCCCTTTTTCTATTATTGGCGGCTGCCGGATTTTTCCCTGCAGAAGGGAACCGGCCTGCTCATTTTAATTGTGGCTTCCGTTTACAGCGAGTTCCTCGCTTATGAACAGATTTTCCTGAAGGATGCGGAGTATCCAAAGGCGCTCTCACTTCTGTGCGCTTCACCCTACCGCAGGAGGGATATTGTACTGTGCCGGTATTTTCTGTTCTGCCTGGTTTTCATTGCAACCGCGGTTATTTACACCATACCCGCCATGCTGCTGCCCTCCTCCTTCCTCCCCACAATGCCGGAATATGCCGTCGCTTTTTTCCTGAATACACTGTTGTTCTGCATACTTACGCCTCTCCAGTATCAGTTCGGCTTTGAGAATTCCAAGTTTGTCCTGGTAATCATTATCATGGCCTCCTGCTTTCTTCTGCCCGTACTGTTGAAAAAGAACGCGCTCCAGCCGGCCTGGCTGCTTACCCTGCCCTCCGTCCCTTTGTTCCTGGCGCTGCTTTTTCTGTGTGCAGTCCTGCTGTCGGTGTCTGCCACCGTGACAATATGGATTTTCGGCAGAAAAGAACTTATGTGAAAGGAAGTATACCAATGAGATACCCGTTCAACCAGCTTTGTTATATTGCAGGCATCCTGATGTTTTTTATGACACTGACGGAAATCCTCCGCCTGACAGTGGTTCTGCCCCGTTCCCGCCGCACTGCCGCCGTGGTGACCAAAGTACGTCCCGCCAAACCGGAGGATCTATCCCGGCGGAAGGCTGCGGGCTCTGGAAAAAAGAAGGCCTTACCTCTCATGGCATTTGTCACCTATTCCGTGGAAGGCCGGAATTATTTTTCCGGAAATGAAATTCCGGTCCCTGCCGGAACCCAGGTGGGAGATCAGGTGAAAATCCGCTATGCCGTCCATTTTCCTGACATGATAGTGGAACGCTCCTTTTCCAGGCTCCTGCTCTTTGCCGTCTTTTCCCTGCTTTTTTTCCTGCTTGGTTTTCTGGTGTAAATGAGATGGACAAAAAAACAGAAGCTCCTTCAAGCTAAAATGAACGCTGATAAAGCTGAAAAAGGTTACTGTTCACTCCGTGACCAGTAACCTTTTTCATTCCATATTTTTTATCCGGCAATACTTTTTCAGGTTCCGCCGTTTTCAGCGGACACTACTGTGCATCCCGGCTTTTGCATCACAGGAAGCTTATTTGGTCAATGCAACCATAATATCGTTGGAACGGTTAACGAACTTGGTCATAGCCTCCGCATCCAGCGGTCCCTGCTGCAGCTTGGCAAGATCGTAAAGCTGTTCGCAAATCAGTGCTTCATTCTTATTGTCCTTGTCGTCCTTATGCGCAATCACATACTCTACAAGGGGATGACTTACGTTGAGCACCAGGGTTTCGCCCTCGCCGCCGAACATTCCCATATCCATGCCGTTCATGGCGTACATTTTCATCATATCCTGCATTCTTCTGCTCTCTTCAGAAATGGTGAGGACGGAAGAAACCTTTTTATTTTTCAGCTTCTCAACCTTTACAGTCAGCTTGTCATTCTTAAGCGCCTTGCGGACCAGCTTCTGAAGCTCCTCGGACTGGGCATTCAGCTCTTCCTGAGTCTTCTTGGAGGTCTTTGCCTTGAAGGTATCCGTCAAATCCGCATCGATTCTCTGGAATTTGATGCCTTCATTCTTCATTTCCAGCTGATTGATGAAGGGCTGGTCAATCTGGTCAGGCAGCACGACAGCATCCATCTTGGCCTGCTTGAACATGTTCACGTACTGGCTCTGCACCTTCAGGTCGGTTGCGTAGTAGATGGTCTTTTCCTTCTTTTCCTCTTCTGCGCCTTCTCCTGCTTCTTCCCCGGCAGCTACTTCGTCAACAACCTCTGCCTCTACCTTTTCGCCGTTTTCATCAACAGCGCTGTCGCCTTCTTCCTTTTCATCCGGATCAACCTTGTTGACTTCCAGACAGTCAGGCAGCGTCATGTATTTGCCGTCCAGGTTCTTGAAAAGGATATAATCCGTCATCTTCTCGCAGAACTTGTCATCCTTCAGGCAGCCGAATTTAACGAAGGGACTGATGTCATCCCAGTATTTCTCATATTCTTCCCTGTCGGTCTTGCACATGCCGGACAGCTTGTCGGCAACCTTCTTGGTGATGTAATCGGAAATCTTCTTCACGAAGCCGTCGTTCTGCAGCGCGCTTCTGGAAACGTTCAGCGGCAGATCAGGACAGTCGATGACGCCCTTTAAGAGCATCAGGAATTCCGGGATTACCTCTTTGATATTATCGGCAATAAATACCTGGTTATTGTAAAGCTTGATGGTTCCTTCGATGGACTCATATTCCATATTGATCTTGGGGAAATACAGGATTCCCTTCAGATTAAACGGATAGTCCATGTTCAGATGGATCCAGAACAGCGGTTCCTTGTAATCCTGGAAAACCTTGCGGTAAAATTCAATATAATCATCCTTCGTACACTCGCTGGGATTCTTGGTCCAGAGAGGATGGATATCATTCATTACAACGGGACGCTTCTTGATTTTCAGCCTGACAGGCTTCTCTTCAGTTTCTTCGCCTTCCTTGGCATCCTCTTTCTTCTCAGGCTGGATGGTTTCCAGAACCTCATCCGTATCCAGCTTCTCAGCTTCATCGATGGTCTGGGTCTCCGGCGTGTTTTCCCTGGAAAGGAAAATCTCTACCGGCATGAAGGAGCAGTACTTCTTAACAACCTCCTGTGCCTTGTATTCGTTGCAGAACTGGAGGCAGTCCTCGTTCAGGAACAGCGTAATCTGTGTTCCCACCTTGTCCCAGGTGCCGTCCTCCATCTCAAATTCCGTACCGCCGTCGCATTCCCAGTGTACCGGAGCTGCTCCTTCCTTATAGGAAAGCGTATCAATGTGCACTTCATCGGCAACCATAAATGCGGAATAGAAGCCCAGTCCGAAATGGCCGATGATCTGATTGTCGTCAGATTTGTCCTTATACTTTTCAATAAAATCGGTTGCGCCGGAGAAGGCGATCTGGTTGATGTATTCCTCCACCTCATCCGCTGTCATACCAATACCATTATCAATAAATTTCAGGGTTTTCTCTTCCGGATTCACGATAACCTGGATTTCCGGCTTATAGCCGTCCGGTAAGGAATACTCTCCCATCACATCCAGCTTCTTTAATTTCGTAATAGCGTCGCAGCCGTTGGAAATCAGTTCCCTGTAAAAAATATCGTGGTCAGAATACAGCCATTTCTTAATAATAGGGAAAATGTTTTCGCTGTTAATGGACAAGCTGCCATGTTTTTCTGCCATAATTCATCACATTCCTTTCTTTTTTTCCACGGACTTTTTTCTTTTGTCCGGTTTTGCTCTAGGAATAAGTGTACTTCGATCTTTAAAAAAAGTCAATAGAAAATTAGCACTCAATTTAGTTGAGTGCTAACAAAAGTATGAAAAATATATAAAGAAAAAATAAACTCAGCTTTTATCTGCTTTCCCTTTGTCCGAACAAGCTGGGAATATTTGAATATCAGTTCTGATAAATTTGAACCGTTACTGTTATATTGTAAAACTGCAACTGTGAGTGTACTGAACAGTTTTCGTAAAACTAATATATTATACAAATTTAATTTAGTTGACAAAGTCAAGCAAACAGTATATATTTGACTTTGTCAATTAAATTATACTAACTAAAAAGGAGTCCTGTCCATGCATCCTTCTTTACCTCACTATATTTCCCTCCTGCGGAAGGATTTTACCGAATACTGCGGACAGAAGCTGTCCGAGCAAGGACTTTCCCAGGGACTGTTGTATTTTATTCTGTATATAGGAAAGCATCCCGGCTGTTCCCCCGGCGAGCTGAGCCGTTCCCTTCAAATGGATGCCGGCCATTCCACCCGTTCCCTTACCCGTCTGGAGGAAACAGGCTTTATCCTCCGCCAGGCAAATCCTGCGGATAAGCGTTCCTGCATTTTAGAGCTGACGGACAAGGGACAGGATGCCTTTGACTTAAGCCATGATTTGTTTGACCGCTGGGAGGCGGAGGCTGTCCGGGGCCTGACTCAGGAAGAGCACACACAGCTGCTTGCCCTGCTGCGCAGAATCCTGCCCGGGGAAAGGAAGGAACCACCATGTATGAAACCATAAACAGCCCTGTCACACTGGGCGGGCTGACCCTGAAAAACCGGATCATCTTCGCCCCTACCTCCATGGGGCTGAAAGAGGATGAACTTCTTGCAAAAATGGAAGCCATTGCCGCCGGCGGCTGTGCCATGATCATCATAGGGGATGTTCCCGTGGGAAAAAGGGGCTTCCATTCACTTTTTACCCGCAAAGGGGCCGCTTACTACCGCAGGCTGACAGCCGCCGCCCATGAACATGGCTGCCTGATCTGCGCCCAGCTGCATCAGTCGGACTCCGACTGGAAGGGCATGCTGCGTTTTCTTCCCGGCATCCTTACAAAACGAATTTCCCACGAGGGACTGCGCCGTCTGTTGAATGATCAAATATCCCCTTACATTACCGCGCTCCCTCCGGAAAAAATCCGCAGAATCACCTCCTCCTTCGGTTCCGCCGCCCTGGAAGCCAAAAAGCTTGGCTTTGATATGGTCCAGGTCCATGGCGACAGGATGTGCGGCAGCTTCAGCTCCTCCCTCTACAACAAACGCCAGGATTCCTATGGCGGTTCACCTGAAAACCGGGCGCGCTTTGCAGTGGAATGCGTTTCCGCCATCCGCAGCGCACTCCCCCAATTTCCCATAGATTTTAAACTGGCCGTGCGCAGGGAAAACCCGCATTACGGAAACGCCGGCATCCTGCAGGAGGAGCTTCCCATATTCGTGCCTCTCCTGGAACAGGCAGGCGTAACCAGCTTCCATGTTACGCTGGCCAACCACGGCGCTCTTACCGACACCATTCCGCCGGCCAGCCATCCTTTTTTCAGCCAAGAAGGCTGCTTCCTGGATTTCTGTGATGCGTTGCGCGGGCTGACCGCACTCCCCCTCTGCGGCGTGGGCGGCCTGGTCCATCCTTCTTTTATCGAAGAACAGCTTCAGAAGCACAGGATCGACTGCGCCGCCATGAGCCGCCAGCTCATCGCAGATCCGGATTGGGTGAAAAAGGTGCGGGAAGGCAGGGAGGATGCCATCCACTACTGTATCCGCTGTAATCAGGAATGCCTGGGCGGCATGCAGCAGCACCGGGGTGTCCACTGTATTTATGACGGTCAAATACCCTGTTGCAAGTAACAGAGTATAAGCTTGCAGCGCCGCAGAGCTACAGGCATTTGCCCCGCCGCAGTCACCGGATATCCATACAGGCATGGCCGCCTTGCTCGTTGCCCGCTGAAAAAAATGCCTGTAAAAACATTGCGTTTTAAACGTCAACGCATCACAATGCCGTATAAGAGCATAGGGGAAACCGCTCCGGCAGAAAGGAAAGAATCATGAAATATTCCGTTGTATTCAGCAGCCGCACAGGCAACACCGCACAGCTGGCACAGGCCGTCCTGGCCGCGCTTCCTCCGGAGGACTGTATTTATTCCGGCAGCCTTGATGAACTAATGCAGGCAGGAGAGGCTTCCGGCTGGCAGGAAGCCCAATATCTGCTGGCAGGCTTCTGGACCGATAAAGGTAGCTGTGATGAAAAAATAACCGCATTCCTTCAGGGAATCCATCATAAAAAGGTCTTTCTTTTCGGAACCGCGGGCTTTGGAGGAAGCGATGCCTACTTTTCCCGGATCCTTGAAAATGTAAGCGCACAGCTTCCTGATGACAATACGCTCCTTGGAACCTACATGTGCCAGGGGAAAATGCCTGCTGCCGTAAAAGAGCGCTATGAAGCCATGCTGGAAAAAGCTCCTGACAATGAAAGGGCCGCCGCCTTCCTCGCTAATTTCAGCCAGGCGCTGTCCCATCCTGATGCAGACGACCTGGAAAAGCTTCAGATGCGTATCCGTGATATTTTTACAGAACAGAAGGCTTAGGCTTACAGGCGCAAATATCATAAAATAAAGTGTGCAGGCAATCAATCGCCTGCACACTTTATTTTACACTCTCCTTCATTTAACAATCCCAGGGACAGTCACAGCCTCTGCAGCAGAGCTCCAATCACTGTCAGGCAATTATGGAGTACTGCAGAAATTCATATTTCAGCCTGGTCCCTTCATCCGTTTCCGGCGGCAGAAGCGCCCTGGCTACCAGCTTAATTTCATCAGATTCCTCGTCCGTCCTTTTCAGATTGGCATAATCGCCGTCCAGACTCACCACCATATATTCAAACGTATTCATCCCTGTCCTGCTTCCTTTCCTTATACAGCCGGAAACTACGGCTGCGAAAAATATTTTTTATAAATTTCAAAAAAACTGCTTGTAGTCACCGCGTCGTCATGAATCATGTTTACAGAATCCCACAGCGGTTCGTTCAGATTCTTTGCCAGGGAGTTCACAAAACTGTCGTATTCCTGCCCGAAAACCTCATCCTTGCGCTTTTCCACGATTTTCAGCTTGTTCCTATCCGTTTCCTCCCGGTTGAAGGTATTGATGCACTTGATGATCTCATACCCCTCCGCAGTCTCCACAATCCCGCTGATTTCATCCGTCCCCAGATTAAAAGCGGCGGTTTCAAAGGCCATTTCCCGTTCGCCCTTGCCGAAGGATATCGTTCCCTGGGGATCGTCACTGTATTTTTCAATGAGTGCTTCGAAGGCCTCTCCCTCCGATGCCGCAGCCAGCACCTCCTGGGCCCTGCGGTAGCATTTTGCCTTTTCCGCGTCCGAAAAAGCAGAAATTGTACCATCCGCATTTTCCGTAACCGTTTTGATCAGGATATGCTGCACCGTGATATTTCTGGCCTCGTCATCGCTGATTTCCGGATTAATGTCGCTGATAATCTGACGGTACACCTTGTCCGCCAGAGCATAATCACGGTACATCCCCTCAATCAGCTGGCTCGTAACCCCCATGGCGCTGCGCTCCGTTTCATTCAGGGACTCATAATACTCGCCGGCGGCCTGCACAGCCAACTCCTCCTCTTCCGGAGAAAGCACAATTTCCCTGCGGGCAGCCAGAAGCGTCATGGCCTTGATCTGGGAAATCTCCGCCAGAACCTTGTCCTTCAGCCGCTCTTCCAGTCCTGCCCCCTCAGACTTTGTCTCCCATATTTCCCTGCCGTATACCGACTCATAGGTATTCTGCTCAGTGGTCAGATATACCATAAGCTCAGGAAGGGTACAGGAGGTGTCCTCCAGACGGAATATTTCATTTTTATTAAAACCGGTGGTAAGTACGATTTTTACCGGTTCCGCGCTGCTGCAGGCATTCAGCGGCAGCAGCAGGCAGGATGCCAGAAGGCAGCCCGCCAGCCTCATTGCTGTTTTTTTCATTCTCACTTTCCCATGCTTTTAATAATGCTTCTTGCCACACTCAGGCCGTTGGCGGAAGCCTGCTGAAGCCCTCTGGTCACCCCGGCGCCGTCTCCGATGGCGCGAAGCCCCTTGATGCTCGTTTCAAAATCCTTATTCACCACCACCTTGTTGGAGTAGAATTTCACCTCTACGCCGTAAAGCAGGGTTTCGTCACTGGCGATACCCGGAGTCACCTTATCCAGCGCCTCAATCATCTCCGCGATATCCACCATGATCCTGTGAGGGAATACCAGAGACAGATCGCCAGGCACCGCATCCTTTAACGTGGGGATCAGGTTGTTCCGGCACAGTCTCTCCTCCGTCGTCCTTCTGCCCCTTTTAAAATCACCGAAGGTCTGCACAAGAATCTTACCGCCGCAGAGCATGTTGGAAAGTTCTGCAATTTTACGTCCATACTCAATCGGTGTGCTGAACGGTTTGGTGAAATTTTTGGACACAAGCAATGCAAAATTCGTATTACTCGTTTTATAATCCTGGGATTTATAGGCATGGCCATTCACCACGGCAAGCCCGCCCTCATAATATTCCGTCGCCACCTCTCCCGAAGGATTCGTACAGAAGGTACGCACCTTATCATCAAAGGTAGGCGTATAGAAAATCAGCTTCGCTTCATACAGATTCTCATTCAGGAACTGCATGACCTCGTCACGCACCTCCACACGTACGCCGATATCCACCGTACCCGGCGTTGTCTCTATTCCGATCTGCGCGCATTTATCCTTGAACCAGTCGGCACCCTCACGCCCTACCGCAGATACTACCTCATCTGCCAGGAAGGTATCTCCTTTGTCCGTGACCACGCCCCTTACATGGCCGTTTTCCACAAGAATCTCAGAAACCATGGTATTAAAAAGCATTTCCACGCCCTTTTCAGCCAGCGCCTCCTGCAGACGTGAATAAATCTTATACCCCTCTTCCGTCCCCAGATGACGGATAGGGCACTCCACCAGCTTCAGGTTTGCATTGATAGCCTCCCTGCGGATTTCCCGGATCTCCTTTTCCTTATCTATACCATACACACGCGTATCCGCGCCAAACTTCAGATAAATATCATCCGACTCATGAATCAGAGCCTTTGTTTCCTCATATCCCAGAATCTCCGGCAGGTTCCCGCCAACATCAGGCGACAGGGAAAGCTTTCCGTCCGAAAAAGCCCCTGCTCCTGCAAAGCCCGTAGTGATGGAACAGGGCTTACAGCCCACGCAGACCTTGGTCTTCCTCTTAGGACACGTCCTTTTTTCAATCGGCCGTCCCTTCTCCACCATCAGGACCTTCAAATCCTTATTCTTCTCCAGCAGCTCATAAGCGCAGAAAATACCTCCCGGCCCGGCTCCGATAATAATCACATCATAATTCTTCTCCATATAAACCCCTGTTCTGCCCGGTCATAAACTTTATTTTCAGCATTTCAAACACCTACGAACCTGTCGTAAATGCCGCACAGTACCCCTCTTTGACATTTCCTGCGCCTCTTACGGCCGGACACCGTAAACCTCCCCGCAGCCATGCTGTTTGCCGGCTTTATTATACCTATTTTACGGGATAAAGTCAATGAAACCTGCTTTTCCATCCAGGGGTGTCTTTCATGTATTTTAACTGTTCATTATCTTCACAGTTCCTGCAGTTCCGTTATATCCAGGGAAACGAAATGGCAAAAAGAAATAGCATCCCTACCCGCAAATCATGCAGCGTCCGGATGCTACTCTTTATAGTTTTTTCAAGCGAGGATTATCGGCACGTGGTTTCTGTCTGCGCTCTTTTGAGTTTAACGCTACACAGTACTACAGCAGGAAACATCAGCTCCCACCACACACTGCGGCGGCTTATTTTACGGGTTCAGAACCGACTTTTCTTTCCAGTTCTTCTATCCGCTTCATGGCCTTATCAAGCGCGGCAGTCTGGGTAGCAATCAGATCCTGCATTTCTTCCTCGTACTTTTTCTTCTCTTCCTCGTGCCTCTTCTTTTCTTCTTCCAACGCAGCGGACTGTGCATCTATCGTTGCCTGCATCTCGTCTATCATATACTGCACTGTGTTCCGATCCATCTCTCTTAGTTCTTCCGAAAACATTCCCATCACCTTCTCCATATTCCGGCAGACCTCATATACGTCCCCATACATCTGTCTGAAAATCGGGTATTTATTTCCGCGAGCAACGAGCCAAACGGATGCACTTGTGCATCCACTTGGCGACTGCCGCGAGGGTCAAATGCCCCGTTGCTTGCAACGGGGTGTTTGACTTATCAGCTCGATTATCCGTTCCGGATCCTGCGTGCTGTAGAACATCAGCCAC
>NZ_QVLV01000020.1:1428-115634 GCF_003435485.1 Eisenbergiella massiliensis | reverse complement strand
TTTTTCATAGGTTTATGGAGGTCGCTAGTGCAACTTACATGCAAAGTTCAGATATTTCTTTTTTATATCATATGGAGCAGAACATATTTTTACAACGGGTGATGGTTCCGTTAGCTGCGGATATGTATAACAAGGCGAATGCTGATACCGAGGAAGAAATAGTCAAAAATATAATGGAATTATTAGATTTAGAAGCCAAATATGCAGAGGATGGAACCTGTGTTGGTGGTTCGCAAAGTTGTATGAAATATTTTTGGCTGGCTCAGATAATTTATAATGATATTATTATGGATGTCATTCCGGATGATTTAACAAAAGAACAGATGAAAATTATAGAGGCCAATACTGATAGGGATGTAGAAGGATGGAGGATTGATGCAAGTCTGCTTAAGGAGGCAGGCTTATTAAAGTCCTTTGGAATCTATGATAAACTGCTTGCTATATGGCAGAATATTTGTCAGCTGAAAGCGGAGGAAAGAAGCGATGGGTGAGAAAAAATCGGGGATAAAGGGGAAAAAAACAAAGGTAGAACTACTCAAAGAGCATTTATTATATGCGGCCGGAAAATACTCTGACTATAGCAGATATGAAAGTTCTCTTGCAAGTACAGAAGAAGAATATGATGAAACCTTAGAACTGTACAACATGGATATATGGTTGGGAAATTCTGAAGGAACAATTCGGGATAAGGCCGCAGAGATGCTGCGTGTAACTACTGAACTTTTTTATGACCTGGCAGATAACGCGGCGCGTGAGCTATATTATGTGATGCGTGAGATAGTTGAATTAGATGAGGACAGCCAGAAGAAGATATGTGGAGTAGTGATTCCGAAAGACATTTTTACTGAGAAAGAGTTTCGGGAAATGTTATCTGAATGGTATGAATATGAGTATGTTCAGGAAGATGCGTTACAGGCTTATTTAGAGATACTCAAGAGGTGGGAGTGGGGGGAATAATTTTGATATTCTCAAACAATAGTATTTTAATCATATGCTTTCAAACAGCTGTACTTTTACAACATAGGAATGATTAATAATATTATGAAGCCGGGGCTATTAAATATATAATGAATGTTTTATAACAAGCTTATTATTTATATAAAAAACATGTATAAAGAAAAGACAGGAGGATTAACTTGTTCTATTGCTTACGGAAATACATTTAAAGAATTACTATTTTCTGTGAAATTGGCCAAAATGGAAAAAGATTCAATTAGAGGGATAAAAATCAATGAACAGGAAAGCTTGTAATGTTGCAGAATAAAATTATTTTATTTTCTAATTATTTCGACATTGCGTTAATAGAACTATATTAAACGCAGACTTAATTTTGAAGCGTTAAATTTCAGTGTAAAAGAATACTTGGAGGACACCCCATGAACTATTTTTTTGTATTCCAAAATAAAACATTCCACGAAGAACATCAAGGCGGCTATTTGTGGGCTCCCCAGTATGGAAACTCTGGAAGAACAGCCTCACACTGGTCAAAGATGAAAGAAGTAAAGCGAGGAGATGTTATCATACATAGCTATAAAAAGCAGATTATAGCGATAAGTGTGGCAAAAAAAGATGTGTATGTGGCGAAAAAGCCAGTAGAGCTTTCCAATGATTGGCAGACAGATGGGTGGAGAGTGGATACTCAATATATCGTATTTCCCAATCCAATTATTACATCGAACTATATGGAAGAGCTTTTGGAATTGCAACCACAGACAAGTGCGCCCTTTAATAGACTTGGGAGAGGTAATACTGGATATTTATTTGAAGCAACTAGAGAAATGTATGAATTCATTATTGCTCAGACAGCGACATACCCACAAAATGAGAATGCGCTAAAACAAGCATTGGAGTTGGTAAATCAGATAGAGCATCCTCAAAATAAAGTATCTGAGGTCGAAGTTGTAATGGAATTGGAAGCATTTAAGGCGAATATTTTATCTGTTGATAAATTAGCAATTCTACTAAAGGAAACAAAGCCGCATAAATCGCAGAAAACGGAAGTAGAAGTACTTTATCGAAGCCCATATTTGAAAAAAATGGTTAAGAGGATGGCCAATGGTATCTGCCAAATGTGTGGTGAAAAAGCGCCGTTTTATGATAGAAATAATGAGCCGTATTTAGAAGAACACCATGTGAAGCAACTGGCAAAGGGAGGAAGCGATACAATGGATAATGTTGTCGCAATCTGTCCGAATTGCCATAGAAGAGTTCATGTGCTTAAAAAAGATGAAGATATTATTATTTTAGAAAAAATGGCAAAACAAAATAATAATAGATATCAAAGATTGCTTGCATACATTGAAAAGATGCAAAATGAACAAAGCATAAATAGTTTGGAAGAAGATATGCTACAGCTTATGGAACTACAAAATGAGGATTCCCCAAATACTAATAGATCGAATTAATCATCGAGAGGTAAAAATGCTATGGATAGAAAGTCGATATTTGCTTGGGTAAAACAAAGCTATGGCACGGCTCCAGAATATTTATGGCAGGATACTCCGTGGAATGCTGTGCTGAGAAACAGTGAAAGCAACAAATGGTATGCCATTGTAATGAAGATTGAAGAAAGCAGATTGGGTATTCCAGGAAATCAGATGATCGATATACTTGATATTAAGTGTGATCCGAATCTGATCGGAGCTCTCCGGCAGCGCCCTGGTTTTTTCCCAGGCTATCATATGAATAAAAACAGTTGGATTACGATTCTTCTTGATGGTACTGTCCAAGAGGAAGAAATTAAAAATCTGATAGATTTAAGCTACCAGCTCACCCAGCCGAAAAAGAAGGCCAAAAAAGTGGAGATAAGAAAATGAACGTGATTGGAGAAAAGGTGAAAAGTCCCAAATTAGGTGTTGGAACAGTAATTGAACAAGAACCTTCCCATATAACTGTTCAATTTGCGACCAAAACAAGCCAGTTTCAATTTCCTGATGCATTTGAACGCTTCCTAATAGCAGAGGACCCAAACATACAAAATACAATGATAGAGCGAATAAATGCTATTAAGGAAGCGGAAGCTCAAAGAAGAGCAGTCGAGGATGCTGCTCGAAAAGCGGAAGAAGAGAGCAAACAGGCGGCTGCACAAGAAAAAGTAAGAGGACAGAGAAAAAGGACAAAAAGTATAGATGATATGTTTTCGGAGGATTATCATGTGGACCATTTAGCGCGACACCCAATCCTTACATATCAGCAGGTTGAAGAACAGTTTGGAATTAAAATAACAGGTTTTGGACGCGGAATTAATGTAACACCATCAAAGGTGGTTCTGATTTCTTCGATAAGTAAGGCAGAGGGTAATTTTGTCTATCACGATAAATGGACTTCTGATGGTGAATACATTTATTCAGGAGAAGGTAAAACTGGGGATCAGGCCATGAGTAAGGGGAATCTGGCAATCAAAAATGCAGCTATGGATGGTAAGGAAATCCATTTATTTGTAAAATTTTCTCCTAAAGACTACTATTACCAAGGAAAATTTGAATTGGTGAGTTATACTTATGAAGATGAGAAAGGTGAAAACGGATGTACTCGTAAGGAGTACAAATTCCGTTTGAAAAAGGTATAGAGATGGAAGAAATAGTTGATGTTGTTGCCGCACTGATTTGGGATAAAGATAAATTTATGATTTGCCAGAGACCAGCACATAAGGCGAGAGGATTGCTGTGGGAATTTGTAGGCGGGAAGGTTGAGGCTGGTGAAACAAAACAGGAAGCCCTTATCAGAGAATGCGAGGAAGAATTGGCAATAGAGCTTTCTGTAGAGGAAGAATTTATGTCTGTAGTACATGAGTATCCAGATATAAAGGTTCGCCTGACATTGTTTAATGCTGCAATCAAAAATGGAGTTCCTCAAAAGCTGGAGCATAATGATATTAGATGGATTCGTAGAGATGAGATTCCCCAATTTGCATTTTGTCCTGCGGACATTGAGATACTGAAACGGATAATGGAAAGCTAAGCTTCATCTGAAGGCCCGCCTTAGGCTAATACAGTTAAAACCATAAATACCCAATACAATAAACGACCAATACCATAATCATCCAAAAACATAAACACCTATAACCCAAAAACCCAAAACCACACCCAACCTGCCGCATATTACCGCCCCTCTCTCCTCAGAAGGCCCCTCTGATATGCAGCAGGTCAATTTTTGCCGGAGCAGGTCAAGAATGTCACATTGTTGATCTGCTCCGGCCGTTTTATACTTTACTAAAGGCTTAAAATGGCCAAAAATCCAATCAGCCACAAAAAACGGAGGAGAAAAAATAAAAATGTATCAATACGAAATGTTCGAATTAAGCCTCACCGGAGAACCGCCCCAGGGCTCCCAGGCGCTGTTCACTTTCCAAACCGTATTCCATCTGGACGGCGAAGAAAAGACCGTAAAAGGCTTCTACGCAGGAAGCAATACTTATAAAGTACGTTTCCTCCCAAAAAAAACCGGCCGGTATTCCTGGAAAACCGAAAGCATTATTCCCTTGGAAGGACCTGTGGCAGGGGAAGAAGAATGCCTGCCGGCAAGGACCGGACGACATGGTATGGTAAAGACAGAGGGCCTTCATTTTGTTTATGAAGACGGTACGAAGTATCTGCCGTTCGGAACCACCATTTACGCCCTTGCCCACCAGAGCGGGGAGATAATTGAACAGACCATGCACACCCTGGAGCACGCCCCCTTTAATAAAGTGCGCCATTGCATTTTTCCGAAGCATTACAGATACAATCACAATGAGCCGCAGTTTTTCCCTTTTGAAAAAAATGCGGAAGGGAAGTGGGATGTGCACCGCCCCTGCATGGACTACTGGGAGCATTTTGAAAAAATCCTGGTCCGGCTGGGAGATATGGGAATAGAAACGGACTTGATTTTGTTCCATCCTTATGACCGTTGGGGCTTTTCCATAATGAGTATGGAGGAATGGAAAATTCACCTGGATTACCTGCTCCGGAGACTGTCCGCCTATCCCTTTATCTGGTGGAGCCTGGCCAACGAATATGATCTGATGTTCAACCGCACGATGGAGGATTGGTATGAGATAGAGGAATTTGTCGCTGCCAATGACTGTTATGGGCATTTGCTGAGCAATCATAACTGTGTCCATTTTTACGATTTCACCCGTCCTAATGTGACGCATTGCTGCATTCAGACGGATGGTATGCATAAGGCGGCGGAATGGCAGGAGAGGTATCAAAAGCCGGTGGTTTTTGACGAGTGCTGTTATGAGGGAAACATCGATATGGCCTGGGGGAATATTTCCGCATTTGAGCTGGTGAACCGTTTCTGGCGCGGCTGCATTCAGGGGGCCTTTGTGACCCATGGGGAAACCTATGTCTCGGAGGACGAGGTGCTCTGGTGGGCCAGGGGCGGCCGTTTGAAGGGGCAGAGCGCGCAGCGGATTGCTTTCCTGAAGGATTTTCTGTACAGTCTGCCATCCTGCATAAGCCCCTGGAAGGAGCCTTTTGTGATGGGGCCGGATGATAGGAACATTACGGCCACAGTTTTTGAGAAACCGGAGGAAGCATATGAACGGTTCCGGGCTTTGGTAAATACAGAGGAACGGGAGCTGTCCCAGGCAAAGGACGCATGCTATTATGGCCATTGCGGGGATCAGGTCTACATAAAATATTTTGCGAGACAGTGTTGCGCTATGTGTTTCCTTACCCTGCCGGAAGATAAAAAATACGAGGTTGAGATCATCGATGCATGGGAAATGACAAGGACGACTGCGCTGGAGGAGGCCTGCGGAAGGGTCGAAGTCAGGCTGCCCGGCAAAGAAGGGATTGCCGTGATTGCAAAACAGCTGCCATAATTAATTAAACAGCTGCAATAATTTGAACGTACCGGACGTTACGTATCTTGAACGCACAATCGGGTTCCTGTATACTGGACTATACAGGGTAAAAAACGGAAACAGGCAGGTCTGCGCATTTACTGCGCAGACCGTGGAAAAACGCGGCGCTTCAGGCATCCGGCCCACAGCGCAGCGTTTAATTGGCCGGAAGCGGTAACGGTTCGGCCCCGTCTGAACCGTTACAAAAAGACGCCCCCGTCCGGCTTCCCGGAGGGGGAAAAAGCTTCTGATATGGGGGAAGGGGCATGAAAAAGCAGGGTATGGTGAGTGTTTTTAAAAAGCTGTACATTCTTTTTGTAATCATCATAGTAATCATCTATGTGAGTACAATCATAATTTTTCTGAAATATGCGAAACAGCAGCGAAATGTGGAAATAGGCGGGATGCAGAGCGCCGTTGTCCATAATGTTTCGGCGCTGGAGCAGCAGCTGGAAATTATTTACAATCTGGAGCGCAATCTGGTCAGCGACGGAAGGATTTCGTCCCTGGTATATGACACCTCCCTGAACGGGTATGAAAGGTCCCAGCTGATGCTGGCGCTGCTGGTGAATATGCAGGGCTTTCAGTCGCTGAATAATATCATTGAGGATATCACCATTATTTTTCCCAAACAGGAGATGGAGCTGAGCGCGGTGGAGGGGCATAGCAGTAAGGAATATGTGCCCATACCCAGGAATGGGGATAATACGGCCCGCAGCCTGGTATATTGCGACGGGAAGGCGCAGATGGAGCTGCTGTACCCTCTGACCTATTCGATAGAGGAGGATTACGTCCCTGATTTCGGCGTGAGCATTACGCTTTCGGAGGATTATCTGCAGGAGCTTCTGGAGCTGTTTGGCAGCGGAGAACAGGCGGGCGCGTTTTTTGTGCTGGATGGCGGGGAAGTGCTTGGTCAGCAGCCTGTGGAGGAGGAAGCGCAGGCGCAGCTGATGGACTGCTGGTACCGGGCATGGGAGAAGCAGGGCGGAGGAGAGAGTTTTCTTGGTAAGGGAAGGTGCCTGGGGACAAGCTATCTGTTTATGTCGGAAAGCATTCCCGGCTACGGGATTACCGTGGTTGCCTACCGCAGCGGCAGAGGGATAGGAAGCTCGGCAATGGTGGCTTTGCTTATGATGGGCGTTGTGCTTTTGGTCATCAGCATACTGTTTTTTGAAATCCTCTATCAGACCAACACCGCCGTGAATAAGCCGCTGAAAAAGGTGGTGCAGGCGTTTGGGCAGGTGCAGGAGGGCAACCTGGAAATCCGGATTTTCCATAAGCCCCAGGATGAGTTTCAATACATATATTCGTCCTTCAACCGAATGGTGGAACGCATCCAGGAGCTGATCGAAAACGTGAAGGAGCAGGGCAGGCTTTTACAGAATGCGGAGCTGATGCAGCTGCAGTCACAGATCAACCCGCACTTTTTGTATAACAGCTTCTATCTGATCCGGATTATGGCTAAAAATGAGTCCTATGATCAGATTATACAGTTCGTCACCTCCCTGGCAAAGTACTACCGTTTCCTGAACAAGGAGGTGGAGCAGAATATCCCCCTAAGCCGCGAGGTGGAGCATATGGAGAATTATATCGACATCCAGCAGATGCGGTTCGGGGATAAAATCACGGTGCATAAAGGGCAGCTGCCGGAAAGTGCGGCCGGCTTCCTTGTGCCGAAGCTGATACTGCAGCCTGTCATTGAAAATGCCTATAATTATGGCATGTCGGATATTTTAAAGGACGGACAAATCGCCATCTCCTATTCCCTTAAGGAGCCATACCTTTGCATTGTAATTGAGGATAACGGAGGCGGCGGAAGCAGCGAAAATATTGAAAGAATGCGGGAATACATCCAGGATTATCAGGGCCGGGCAGCCGGACATGCGCTTTCCAATATAGAACGCAGGCTGAAGCTGGCTTACGGGGAAACAAGCGGCATCCTGCTGGAACAAAGTGAGCTGGGAGGCCTGAAGGTGATCCTGCGGATTGACATGAGGGTAACGCTGTAAGCTGTTGTATACTTTTTTGAAAGGCTGGAATGGCCGCAGAAGGAGGAGGTAAAATTATGTGGAACGAAGCATTATGGCTGGGAGTGCCAAGGGCTGAGATCGAGGAAAAGAAAATATACCAGGGGGATATGAACGGGCGGTTCGCATACTACCGCCTGGATTTCATGCTGGATCAACGGGCAGAGCTGAAGGCGGATATTTCCGCCAATTCCCGCTACCGCTTGTGGGTAAACGGGCAGCCGGTGCTGTCCGGTCCCTGCCGCAGCGATCAGTTCAGGCACTATTATGAAACGGTGGAGTTGGGGGATTATCTGCAAATAGGGAAAAACGTGCTTGCCGTGCAGGTGCTTTTGTGCGACAGCATGTATGTAAAAGAAGGACCAGGGGACAACCGGGCGCCGTTAAACAGCGTGGCGACCCTGCCGGCGGGGCACAGGCTCGCCGTGGAGGGCGTGCTTAAAGGTGAGGAAGGTAATCCGTTGGGGGAGGTGACAACGGGAAAAGCCCCCTGGAAGGTATGGCTGGACAATACGTTTTTCCTTACAAAGGAACCGGTGGTGAATGGGAATATGGGCGCGCTAACGGAAAGGATTGATTTCAATGCGACGCCGGGCGGCTGGAGACTGCCGGATTTTGACGATGGCGGCTGGCGGGCCGGCGATGTGTTGGAGCCGGTAAAATGCGGGTTTGAGATGATGTTCGGCATTCTCAAGACCTTTATGATGGAGGAGCGTCCCATCCCGCTGCTGTATGAGCGTCCGGCCGTCCTTGAAAAGGAGCTGGGAGAAAGCGTTATGAAGGAAGCAGCCTACGTGACGGTGCGGCCGGGGGAACGCAGGACGCTTCTGTTTGACGGGGAAGGGCTTTTCAACGCCTATTTCCGATATCAAATCGAAGGCGGCGCAGGGGCGGAGATTTCCTTTACCTATTTTGAGAAGTTCACGAAGGGCATTGACCAGGTAAAAAGGGATGACTACATCAATGGGGAAATCGGGCAGAACGGGCAGAGGGATACAATCGTGCTGGATGGCGGCAGCCTGCTTTATGAGCCTTTCTGGTACAGGACCATGCGCTTTTTAAAGATTGAAATTCAGGCGGCGGGGGAGGAAGTGCGTTTTTACAGGCCTGCGCTTTTAAAGACCGGTTATCCTTTAAATCCCGGCTCCTATATCAAATCGGACGCTCCCTGGGTGGAGAAGGTGTATGACATGTGCGTGCGCACCCTGCAGGGCTGCATGATGGAAACCTATATGGACTGCCCTTTCTGGGAACAGATGCAGTACCCTATGGATACCAGGCTGCAGGCGCTGTTTACCTATGTGTGCAGCGCGGATACGAAGCTGGCGGAGAAGGCCCTCCGGGATTTCCATGATTCCATGCTTCCCATGGGCCTGATTCAGGGCAGGGCGCCCAGTAACCCGAAGCAGATTATATCCACCTTTTCTTTGTACTATATTTTCATGCTGCTGGAGTATTACAGGCGTACGGGAGATACGGATATACTGAAGCGTTACCGGGCGGATGTGGACAGCATCCTGGAATATTATGACAGGCATCTCGGGCCGCAGGGACTGGTGGAAAATCTGGGCTACTGGGATTTTGTGGACTGGCAGGAAAGCTGGCATGATACCATGGGACGTCCCGCGGCGGTGCGAAAAGGCCCTTCCACCATTATTAACCTGATGTATGGACTGGCCCTGCTTGACGGGGCCGAAATCAATGAGGCCACCGGCAGGTCCGGCCTTGCGCAGGAGTACAGGGAACGGCAGAAAAACATCGCTGATCAGATCCAGAACCTGTGCTGGGATGCAGGGCGGGGAATGTTCCGGGAAGGCCCCTCCTGTCAGGAATTTTCCCAGCATGCCCAGAGCTGGGCGGTGTTAAACGGCATGCTTTCCGGGGAGGAGGCGCGCAGGGTGATGCGCAGGACCTTTGAGGAAAAGGATGTGCTGCGCTGTTATTTTTCCACCTGCTATGAGCTGTTCCGCGCCTGTGAAAAGGCGGGCTGCTATGAGCTCACCGCCCGGCAGATGGACTGGTGGATTAAGCTGCTGGAGGAACACTGCACCACCTGCCCGGAAACACCCTCCAATTCCAGAAGCGAGTGCCATGCATGGAGCGCGTTACCCATGTATGAGCTGATCAGCGTCATGGGAGGCATCCGCAGGGAAGCGGGCAGTCCGGCGCGGGTGGAGGTCTGTCCCCATCTGGACTATGTTCCCAACCTGGAGGGCGGCATGCTCACCGAATATGGGCTGGTTACCTTCCGCTATTATCCAAAGGATGGCGGCATGCAGTATGAGCTGGCGCTGCCGGAGGGAATGGAAGGAAGCTTCCGGGGAGCAAACGGCGGCAGCGCTGTGCTGAGGGCCGGTAAAAATGAAATCTGGGAGCCTGTGAAAAAGGCCTGAAAAACAAAGTGACGGATATAACAAATAGTAAAATATCAGCCGGGGCAAAGCTGTCCCCGGCGGCGTGGAGGTTATTTATGGAACATACGGATGTGGTAATTATCGGTGCGGGAGGCGCGGGCATGATGGCCGCGCTGACGCTGGCAAAGGCCGGCAGGAGCTGTGTTGTGCTGGAGAAGGGAAAGCATTTGTCCGTGAGTAATGCGGCCAGGGCGGGCGGCCCTTCCCTGGCAGATACTCTTTTGCAGGAGGAGGAAAACTGCACCGTTTCAGCAGAAATGTTGTTTAGGCATATGTATGGATTTTCTCGGGGCACCGTGGACGGCGGCCTGCTGTACCGGTGTATCAGAAACGGAAGGAAGGTTGAGGCGCTGCTAAGGGAAAGCGGCATTCAACTGCGGCTGACGGAGGATTTATACAGTGTGGGCTTCAGGGCCAGGCATTTTTTTGAAACGCCGGCGCCGCAGCGGTGGGAGCTGCTTGCAAAGAAGCTTGAGGAATACGGCGGCAGAGTGGTCCTGAATGCCTGCGCCGGGGAGCTTTTGACGGAAAACGGCAGGATATGCGGCGTCCTGGCCGTTGACGGACAAAGCGGGGAACAGACGGCGTATTACGGAAAGGCGGTCATCATCGCCAGCGGCGGTTATCTGGGAAATGAAGAGATGCTAAAGCAGCATTTCGGGGATATTACCGTAGGCCCGCTGGGCAGCCGGCTCAGCGATGGGGCGGGGATCGCCATGGCGCTGAAGGCCGGAGGCATGGAGGATCGCAGCTGGGGAATCTGCGCCGGGGAGTTCGGCGGCTACCACAGCAGGATGAAGGGACGCTTTCCTGGGAATATGCGCTGGGCCATGACCGGCGGTCTGCTGGTGGACCGGGAGGGCCGCCGTTTTATGGATGAACAGCTGCTGGCGGATCAGCCGCTTTCCGTGGGAGGGGAAGTGACCCTGCGCGCCGGAAGCTATTATGCGGTGCTGGACGAAGCTTTTTACCAGGGTATACGTTCTGCCAGGTCGGTATACGACTTTTATGGCCGCCCGGAGGAATGGAAGACTGGAAAGTCCGCCCTTGACAGGGGACCCTGGCCCTTCCCGGAGGATCTGGAAAGGGATATCAGTGAGGGCTGGGCTTTTTGCTGCGGCAGCCTTGAGGAAGCGGCGGCGCATTTTTCCCTTCCTTTTCTGGAAGAAACGGTTACGCGCTACAATGCCATGTGCGAGGCCGGGCAGGATACGGAATTTGGGAAAAACAGCTGGCTGCTGAAGCCGGTGGCAAAGGCGCCCTTTTATGTATTTGCCTATGAACCCAGCGCCTGGTGCACCATAGGCGGCGTGAAGACGGACGCCTTCTGCAGGGTGCTTGACAGGAAGCAGAAGCCAATTTCAGGACTTTATGCGGCGGGTGTGGATAATGGAAGCTGTTACTGCGCCCCATATTATGATACGGAGGGCGCCTGTCTGGGACTGGCCTTCACCAGCGGGATCACTGCGGCGGAACATATTTTGGGTAACTGGTCCGCCTGATTGGTCCGTCATATTATGAATGGCATGGCTGAACAGTAAACATTTTGCAGGCGGCAGTTCGGGTAATGGGGCGCTGTTTGGGAACAGGTCAATTTTTGAACCGGGATATCAAGAAAGTTGCATTGTTGGATTCCGTTTTCCTTTTTATACTGGCCTTAGATGAAAAACACAGCCGGGAAGGCAACGGACGGCTGGAGGAAAACAAAACTCAAGGAGGAAAACACATGAAGAAGAAAATTGCGTTATTGCTGGCGGCGGCAATGACCGTAAGCCTGATGGCAGGCTGCGGCGGGGATTCCGGCAGTGCACAGACAGCGGGAAACAGTGAAGCGGCCAGCGCTGTCACCGAGGAAGAGGTGGATCCCAGGTTTAAATATGAGGAACCGGTTACCCTGACCTCTTATTTTGAAATCTCACCGGCTTTGGGTGAGTTCAATAAGGAAGACATGCTTAACAGCGTTTATTACACCAGGATGACCGAAGAAACCAACATTTCCATCGACTGGCTTTGGTATGCGGCAAACACGCCGGATGATTCCCAGCAGAAGAAGAGCGTGGCCATTGCCTCCGGCGAAATCCCGGATTTCATGATTGTCAACAGCTCCCAGCTTTCCCTGCTTGCCAAGAGCGACCTGATTAACCGGAACATCGGTGAGGTATTTAAAAAATATGCATCCGATGAGCTGATGGCATGGACGACCGGGGAAGGAGATGCCGCGCTGGAGGCCGCAACCGATAAGGGAGAAATCATTGCGATTCCGCTGGTGGATTCCTCCATTGATAAAGCCCCCATGCTGTGGATCAGAAGAGACTGGATTAAGAAGCTGGGCCTGGAAATGCCCAAAACCCTGGATGAACTGTACAATGTCATGGTTGCCTTCCGGGATCAGGATCCGGACGGAAACGGGAAAGACGATACCATCGGCATGGTATTCCACAATAATTTCCTCAGCGCCGGACTGGGCGACGGCGTGGGCGTTTTCAACGGCTTTGGCGCTTATCCCACCGCCTGGATTGAAGACGGGAACGGCGGTCTGGTATATGGCTCCGTGAAGGAGGAAAATAAGGATGCGTTAAACTTCCTGGCAAAAATGTATCAGGAAGGGCTGATTGAACAGGATTTCTCCTCCAATGACGAGGTAAAGGCTTCCGAAGCGGCGGCTTCCGGACGGGCGGGCATCCAGTACGGCCTGATGTGGAACGCCAACTGGCCCCTGAATTCCACAGTCCAGAACGACATAGAAGCCGACTGGGTAGCCCTTCCCATTCCCACGGCTGTGGACGGGGATGCAAAGCCCCAGATTTCCCTCGCTATTACAGGCTATGTTGTGGTAAACAAGAAATGTGAGCACCCGGAGGCAGTGGTGAGGATGCTGAACTTCTGGGTAGATAAATACGGATATTCCGGAGAGGAATATAATGATTATCTGGTGAAGGATGCCAACGACGTCCTGAACTTCCCTCTCCACTGGGTTATGCTGAAGACCTGGTTCCCCTTAAAGAATCTGACAATCCACAACAATATTGTGGCGGCGCTTGAGAGCGGCGACAGCTCCTCACTGAATGCCGAGGAGCTGGTAAGCTATAATGACATCCAGAATTACCTCTCGGGCGATATCGTGACCAGCTACGGCGGAATGAAGACCTTCGGCAATGACATGTCGGCTTACGATACCATGAACGAATATTATGAGAAGGATATGTTCCTGTGGGATAAGTTCACCACCGGCCCCACACCGACCATGGGTCAGAAGATGTCCACCGTGACGGATAAGGTGATGGAGTATTACACCAAGGTTATCATGGGCATTGAGACTACCGACAATTTCGATGATTTTGTCAAGGAGCTGAATTCTCTGGGACTTGATAAAATAACGGAAGAAGTAAACGAGTGGTACGCAGGTAAGTAATCATGAAAGGGAGCTGGGCATAAAAGACGTGAGAGTTCACACAACGTAAACTGTTGCGAAAGGGCCTCGCTCCCTTTTTGTGAAGCAAGCAGAGAGAAGGGGACTGGGATGAAACAGAAAAAAAGCCTGGGCACAATTATGAAGAGGGAATGGCCTCTGCACGTAATGCTGCTGCCCGCAATCATTTTATTAATCATTTTTGCCTATCTTCCCATGGTAGGTATTGTAATCGCCTTTCAGGACTTTGTCCCGTCGGGCGGGATGAAAGGGTTTTTCACCTCCGAATGGGTGGGACTTGATAATTTCAAATATATTTTCGGCATGAAGGATTTCCGGCAGGTGCTGGTGAATACGCTGGTCATCGCGCTTTTGAAAATCATTGCGGGCATTATCGTGCCCCTGGTTCTGGCTCTTTTGTTAAATGAAGTAAATAACAAGGTGTTCAAGAAAGCGACGCAGACGATCATCTATGTTCCGTATTTCCTTTCCTGGGTGGTCCTGGGCGGTATTCTGGTGGATATTCTTTCGCCTACCAGCGGGATTGTAAATACCGCGATTACCGCACTTGGCCATGAACCTGTCTTTTTCCTGGGAAGTCTGGAAACCATCCGGGGAACCCTGGTGGCCTCCGATGTATGGAAAGGCTGCGGCTACAATATGGTAATCTTTCTGGCTGCGCTGACTGCCATCGATCAGAGCCAGTACGAGGCGGCCAAGGTAGACGGCGCAGGCTATTTTAAACAGATGCTTTATATTACGCTGCCCGGCATCCTGCCGCAGATCATCCTGGTGACGGTCCTGGGCATGGGCAATATCTTAAACGCAGGCTTTGACCAGGTATTTAACCTGTACAGCCCCATCGTTTATCAGAAAGCCGATATCCTGGACACCTATGTGTACCGCCTGGGTATGCTGAATCTGCAGTACAGCGTTTCCACCGCAGTGGGGCTGTTCAAATCAGTGATTTCCTTTATCCTGATCGCCTCATCCTTCACCCTTGCAAAGAAATTTGCAAATTACAGAATTTTTTAGGAGGCCGTTATGAAAATAAAATCATCTCCTGCAAGAAAGGCATTTCTGGTAGTCAACTATTTTTTCCTGACGCTGGTCATGTGTATCTCCCTGTTTCCGCTGGTGCATGTGTTCGCCCTTTCCTTAAGCTCCAATTCCGCGGCGCAGGCGGGCTGGGTAACCATCCTCCCGGTGGATTTCACCCTGGATTCCTATCAATATATCCTGGCAAAACCGGAATTTTTCCAATCCTTCGGCGTGTCGGTGGTCAGAGTGGTCCTGGGGACCCTGCTCAGCATAGGGCTCACAATCCTGTGCGCTTATGCCATGGCTCAGCCGGATGAAAGATTCCATGCGAGAAAATATTATGTCTGGGTGTTCCTGGTGACCATGGTATTCTCCGGCGGGCTGATCCCTCTGTTTATCGTAGTGAAATCCGTGGGAATCTACAACAGCATCTGGGCGCTGATACTGCCCGGCGCGGTGCAGACCTTCAATATCATACTGATGCTGAACTTTTTCAGGGGCCTTCCCTATGCGCTGACGGAATCCGCACTGATTGACGGGGCAAACCACTTCCAGATCATGACGAAAATTATCGTGCCGGTATCCAAGCCCTCTCTGGCGACCGTGGGTCTGTTCACCATGGTAAATCACTGGAATTCCTGGTTTGACGGCATGATTTACATCAGCGATACCGCCAAGTATCCGCTGCAGACCTACCTGCGTAACGTCATCCAGTCGGTGGATATCGCCAGCATCGACCTGACCAGCGTGGGCGCCATGACAAATGTGTCACAGAAAACCGTGACGGCGGCGCAGATTTTCGTGGCGATTATCCCTATCCTTCTTGTTTATCCGCTGCTCCAGAAGTACTTCATTACCGGTATGACGCTGGGAAGTGTGAAGGAGTAGCAGCAGGCGGTACTGGCCCAAAAAGCGGCAGGAGTGAGAAGAAACTATGTACAGTGTTTTGATTGTTGATGATGAAAAAATGATCCGGGATGACGTATACGGCCTGCTTTCCATGGAGGAATCCCTGGAGCTTGATCTGACGACGGCGGCCAGCGGGGTAGAGGCGCAGGCCATCCTGGAAAAAAGGAAGATAGATATCGTGATTATGGATATCAACATGCCGCAGATGTCAGGTCTGGAGCTGTACGATATCGTCAGGGAAAGATGGCCTTTCTGTAAGGTCATCTTTCTCACGGGCTATTCTGATTTTGACTATGTATATAAGGTACATAAGCATGCAAAATATGTGCTGAAGGCGGAGGAAGATGAAAAGATACTGGAGGCTCTGCGGGAGTCTGTGGAAGAAATCGAGAACAGCCTCCTGCTGGAACGCCTGACCGATCTGCAGCGGGAACAGCAGAAGAAACCGCTGCTCCATGAAAGAAGCATGTTTTTACGGGAGCTTTTTGAAGGATACAGGGGCCTGTCCCAGCTTACCGGGGAGCTGTCGGTACAGCTTGGGATCAATCTGGATCCGGAAAAAGAAGTGTATTACCTTCTCCTCAGGCATGAAGCCTGGTACTGTGAGAATTACCAGGAGCAGCAGAATAGCACCCAGGACTGTTATCAGCTGCTGGAACGGTATTTCCTGGATTTCATGCGGGGCGCCTTTTTTGAATACAACAAGAATTACATCGTACTTCTTCTCCAGCCTGAAAAGCTGCTGCATGAGGAAACCATTGTAAAAATGCTGGCCGGCGCGGGGGAGCTGTTCCAGAAGGCGCTGAAAAAGAACCTGGGCAGGACGGTATCCATCCTGGTGGGGGAACGGCCGGTCACCCTGTCACAGCTATTGCAGGAATTTATCGGCATATGCGACCGTATGATCTGGCTGTCCGGGGAAGAGCTGGTGCAGGAGGGCCTGCAGAAGGAGGCACTCGCCAAAGAAACCCTGCCGGAGCACAAAAAGCAGGAGCTGATGCAGATGCTGTGGCGGCTGGAATATTATCTGGAAGGGATGGAGGAAGAAAATTCCCTGAATGTGCTGCGTCAGCTGCAGACAGAGCTGCAGAGCGTCAAGAGCATGCACGATCTGTTCGCGCTGGAGGCATACTGCACCATCAGCTCCCGGCTGATCGGCTGGATCAAGCGCCTGGAGCTGCACGAGGAGCTGGCCTTTCGGGTAGGCACCCTGAATTTGTACAATGTGTCAATGCATGCCAACTGGCAGGATGCCTTCGGCTACCTGCGGCATGTGGCGGAGAGCATTTTTTCCCTGAAAAACCAGAGTGTGGAAAAGCAGACCGAGGACGTGGTGAACCAGGTGAAAAAGTACATTGTGGAGCATCTGGACGGCGACACCTCCCTGTACAACCTGGCGGAGCAGGTACATTTCAGCCAGGAATATCTGCTGCGGATTTTCAAGAAAAAAGAAGGGATTACCATCCTTCAGTATATCAATGACTTAAAGCTGGCTGCGGCCAAGCAGCTGCTCACGGATTCGGAGCTGCAGGTAAGAGAGATTGCGGACCGGCTGGGCTTTGCCAGCCAGGGTTATTTCGGTCGTTTTTTCCGGAATAAGACAGGCCTGACGCCCAATGCCTACCGGGAAGCGGAAAAGAGGAAACAATAATTATGGAAGACAATACAAGATATCTGGTACGCTGTGAAGAAGCCTCCGACTGGGTCCGCCATGTGGATGAGGGCACCCAGATCGTGAATGATTTCTATCTGCCCCAGGGACCTTTTGAAAAAAATGAAATGAGCGATACGATCTATCACGCAGGGACAAAGGTGAACTATCATGAACACTCCCAGGGCTATGAAACCTTTTTTATTGCCAGGGGCTCCGTAGAGTGCACCATCCGCGGCAAAAAGGCAGTGGCGCAGACCGGGGATATCGTACACCTGCCGCCCTATACCCCTCATGGCTTCGTATTTCTGGAGGAGGGCACCATCTGGCGGGAGCTGTTCCAGGAAATTAACATGCAGCAGGGAATCCTGAACAAAAACATGATATTGAAGCACTATCCTGATTTATATGAGGATCCGGAATTTATCGGGATGTACCGGGAGGCTAACGGATCCTTTGTCCGGGAGAAGGAGGTGCAGGACATCGCACCAGTAGTTCCCAAAAGTGAAATCCCGGAAATCCGGGAGCCGGGCTTTGCCTGGGCCAGGCACTGCGGCGACGGCTGGGAGCTGAAGCTGAAGGTGGGCCGTTTTGAGTGCAACGGGGCAAAAGAGGTATGGGAAGCGAATCTGGATGCGGGTATTACCATAGAATACCAGGATCCCCACCCTTATTTTGAGCTGTATTATATTACGAAGGGCAGGGTGAGGTTTACCATTCTGGAGGGCTTTGCGGACGAGGCTGTGTTCGTAGCCGAAGCGGGGAGCATTGTACGGATTCCGCCCTATGCGAAACATAAAATTGAAGTGGTGGAGGCAGCGCAGCTGTTCGACAACGGATGTGAAATCCGGCTGATGAGCATGCTGGAGGATCTGGCGGCCATACGGGCGGCGAGACCACAGGTGCTGGAGGATCCGGTAATGAAAAAGAAGCTGCTGCGAAAATATAAATGCTTCGTCACCGCATTTTATAAAAAAGCCTGAGTATTGCAGAAAAGGGGAAAAGGGATGGAATTAAAAAAGCGTGTCAGAACATACAGCGGGACAAAGGAAAACGCGCCCGGCGAACTGGAATTACGAAACCGTAAAATTGCCCGGAGGGCTGCGGCAGAAGGAATCGTATTGTTAAAAAATGAAGGCGTGCTGCCTTTAAAAAAAGGGGCGAAGGCCGCTTTATTTGGAGGCGGCGCCGTGGGGACAATCAAAGGAGGAACCGGCTCAGGAGATGTGAATGCCCGTGAGACTGTGAGCATTTACCAGGGCTTTGTGGATGCGGGAATCCCCCTTATCAACAGGGACTGGCTGGAGGAATATGCAGAAATTTACCGGCAGGCCAGAGAGGAATGGAAAGAAGAAATACTTTCGGAAGCGGCCAGACGGGGGAAGGGTAAGTTCTTTGAGGTATATTCCTCCCATATTTTCCGCATGCCTGCCGGAAGCGCATTGAAGCAGGCGGATGTGGAGGGCGCTGACGTGGTGTTTTACGTGATCAGCCGCACCGCGGGCGAGGATGCGGATCGTTTCCTGGAGCCGGGGGATTATTATCTGACGGAGGAAGAAAAAGCGGAGCTGGCCTTTCTGGATGCCGCCTGTGAAAATCTGGCGGTCATTTTAAATACGGGAGGCGTCATTGATCTGCAGGATATCCTGGGTCTGACCCATTTGAAGGGGCTGGTGCATATTTCCCAGCCCGGCATGGAGGGTGGCAATGCGCTGGCGGATGTGCTGACGGGGAAGGTTACGCCCGGCGGAAAGCTCACCGGCACCTGGGCGAAGGATTATGGCGATATCCCCAATGCGGAAAATTACAGCCACAACAACGGCGATGTGCAGAAGGAATATTATACGGAAGGGATTTATGTGGGCTACCGCTATTTTGACAGCTTCCGGAAGGAAACGGCATATCCCTTCGGCTTCGGGCTGTCCTATACAAGCTTTTCCATACGGACGGAGGAGGTCTGCCCGGAAGAAAAGGGCGGGGCATACGTGACGGTGACGGTAAAAAACACCGGAGATACCTGGGCGGGCCGGGAGGTGGTGCAGGTATATCTCTCCTGTCCCCAGGACGGGCTGGAAAAAGAATACCGCAGGCTGTGCGGTTTTGCCAAAACGAAGCTTCTGGAGCCGGGAGAGGGCGAACAGCTGCGTATCCCAATCCCTTCTAAAAATATGGCCTCCTTCTCGGAAGAAAAATCAGCCTGGATAGTGGAAAAAGGACAGTACGGCGTATGGGTGGGAAATTCCTGCGCCGACTTGGAAATCTCCGGCGTGCTGGAGGTAGAGGAGGATACCGTTATTGAAGCGGTGAAGCATATCCTGCCTTTGCAGGAGCCTTTAAAGGAGCTGTCCTGTCCCAAAGACCTGCGGCTTTTGATGGAGCGGGCCTGGAAGGAGGAAGCGAAGGCGCGGGGCATCCTTCCAATCACCTGTGTTCCCGTAAAGGAAACCGCCGGGAGCTATCCTGTGACGGAGGCGGAAAAAATGGCGGAGGAGCTGACTGCAAAGCTTTCGGAGGAACAGCTGACGGCCATGGTCATCGGGGAAATCAGCAAAGGACAGGGGCAGGCGCTTGGCTCCGCGGGCATTATGGTGCCGGGAGCCGCCGGAGAGACCAGCAGCTGTTTGGAGGAAGCATACGGAGTGCCCGGAGTGCCTATGGCGGACGGCCCGGCGGGGCTGCGGCTGATGAAGTCCTATGAGGTGGATCGGGCCACCGGGCGGATCAACAGCCAGGGGATTTTCGGGGCGCTGGAGGGCGGTATTTTCGCCGACCAGACGGTGCATGAAAATACGGATACCTATTATCAGTACGCCACCGCCTTCCCGGTGGGCACCCTTCTGGCCCAGTCCTGGGATACCGGGCTTGTGGAGGAAGTGGGCCGGGCCGTGGCGGCGGAAATGGAAGCCTTCGGAGTGAGCTGGTGGCTTGCCCCTGGCATGAATATCCACAGAAACCCGCTCTGCGGCAGAAATTTTGAGTATTTTTCCGAGGATCCGCTGTTAAGCGGCAGTATGGCGGCGGCCATTACGAAGGGGGTTCAAAGCTGTAATGGCGTGGGAACCACCATCAAGCATTTTGCCTGCAATAATCAGGAAGACAACCGCATGGGCTGTGACAGCATCGTTTCCGAAAGAGCGCTCAGGGAAATCTATCTGCGGGGCTTTGAAATCGCGGTGAAGACGGCGCAGCCCATGGCGATCATGACCTCCTATAACCTGATTAACGGCGTGCATACAGCCAACAGTAAGGATCTGTGCACCGTGGCGGCGAGGGAGGAATGGAATTTCCAGGGGATTATCATGACGGACTGGACGACGACGATGCCCCGGGGCGGAAGCAGCGCCTGGGGATGTATAGCGGCTGGGAACGATCTGATTATGCCGGGCTGTGAGGGGGACAAGGAAAGTATCCTGAAGGCCTTGGCGGAAGGAACTTTGGACAGGGAGGAGCTGAAGGCCTGTGTGAAGCGGATGCTGCGGGTGATTTTCCAGACAAACGCCTATGAGGCTTCGGTTCCCTATGAGGCGGGCCGGTAAATGTGTACCGGCCGGAAGGAGAAAGAAAATGGATAATTTTGTGATTGAGACAGCCTCCGGAAAGGTCAGGGGCTTTGCGGAGGACGGCCAGATCGCTTTTCGCGGCATCCCCTATGCCATGCCTCCCGTGGGAGAGCTGCGGTTGAAGCGGGCGGTTCCGGTAAAGCCCTGGGAGGGCGTGCTGGATGCGATGGCATACGGCCCCAAGGCGGTGCAGTATAATGACGGCGTATGCGAAGGCTCAGAGGACTGCCTGACTTTAAATATCAGAAGACCCATGGAGGGAGAGAACCTTCCGGTACTGGTTTATATCCACGGCGGCGGCTACAACTCCGGCTGTGCCTCCGACGAGCTGTACCACGGCAAATCCTTCGTCAGCCACGGGATTGTATATGTCAGCTTCCAATACCGTCTGAACGTCTTCGGTTTTTATGATTTTACCGGCTATCCCGGCTGTGAGGAGTTTGACAGCAACTGCGGGCTGTCGGACCATATTGTTGCCATGCAGTGGATTCATGAGAATATCCGGGCCTTCGGCGGCGATCCGGAAAGGGTGACGATAGCCGGGGAATCCGCCGGGGGAACGTCCATGATAGCGCTGATGGCCGCGCCGGGCGCAAAGGGTACCTTCGGGCAGGTAATCGCTTCCAGCGCCCTGCCGAACTGCTTTTTTACCAAAGAGACGGCAAAGAAAAACATTGACCTTTTTCTGGAGGGAATAGGCTGGACAGAAAAGGATCTGCCGAGACTGAAGGAAATCGATGCCTATGAGGTACTAAAGGGAAACGAATATGTGGCAAAAGAGCATCAGTACCGCAATCCCGGCATTTTCCTGCCTACCGTTTCCATTGACGACCTTTTGCCGGAAAGGCCCCTGGAAGCGATAGCGCGGGGGAGCGCAGAAGGAATCCGTCTGATGATTGGCTCCAACCTTCATGAAGGAACCATGTTTGTCCGCCCGGAACAGACGAATTTCCCCAATTCCTGGGATATGGTAAGGGAAATGTTTGTGAAGAACCACAACGAGGCGGGCTTTGCGCGGATCAAGGATTATTATGAAAAAGGAAATGATGGCAGCGTCAATGGGGTGGAGATGGCTTTCATCAATTTTGCCACGGATTATGCGTTCCAGATGCCTGCGGTGAGGACGGCGCAGGCCCAGAAGGGCCATGGCCCGGTATGGATGTACCGTTATGAATTTATATCGCAGATGGCGCGCAAGACAGGAATGCTTTGTTCCCACGCCATGGATCTGCCCTGCGATTTCAACTGCCTGGAATTCGGCTTCAGTGCGTTTGTATTTCAAGATGAACCGAAGGAAAATGTGGAGAAGATCGTCAATGATGTGCATCTGCGCTGGGTAAATTTTATCAAGACAGGCGATCCCGGGCAGGACTGGCCGCAATATGCAGGCTATGACTCCCCGGTCATGATCTATGACCGCACGAGCGGGGCGCGGCAGCTTGACAGGACAAAGCTGATGGATGTGTGGGGTGATATGAGGTTTTATGAGGATTAGGAAAGCTGTGCGCCCGGAATCCTGAAAGGGCGGCGGCTTCGGAGAAAAAAAGAAAGTACGGATCCGTCATAGCGGTCATTAGCTGACTGCTGTGGCGGATCTGTTTTTTATAGGAAATTCCTGTTAAAGTTTGCCCATAACCGCCGCCATTTCATATCCGAAACAATGCAGAATGGATTCCCTCCAACGGTTGAAGGAAAGAAAAAGATTATGTTTTTATTTGGAGATAGCTCTGTGCAGCCGTTGGACGGATTTATGTTTTCTGTAATGAGTTTGTTATCTTCATGCCTGTTGTAATGAAACGTGCCAGAACCGCCATCATAAGGAAATATCCATTGCGTATACATTTAAAGCGTGCTATAATTGAGCCTGTAACCAATGTGAGCAGGGATAAACTGATATGAGCAGGGTTATTCCAATGTGAGCAGGAAAGCAAAAAACTATAAAAAACGCTGCTTTGTTGGAAATTGCTGAGTGGCGGCAAACATAAGAGCGGGCGTGCCATGCTGGAGGGCAGGAATGGAAAAAGATAATTTGCTGAGCGAGCTGATTTATGAATACTACGAATCGCGTATCCTTTTTGGCATGTATCGGTATGGGGATCAGTTACGGTCGGTTTCACAAATCTGCGCTTCGTTTGGGCTGGCTCGGAATACGGTTCAGGCTGCTCTGAATAAACTGGAGGCAGCAGGGTACATAAAAACAGAACAACGTAAGATGGCCAGGATTGTGTACCAGGGAACGGAGGAAACCTTCAGGGAGAATGCCATAAAGTATTTTGTACCGCGCAGAGAGGGGATGCTGGATATTAACCGACAGGGACCTCTGCTGTTCTCTCCGGTTTGGGAGAGGGGATTGAGGAACTTTGAGCGGAGTATCTCAGAGGGCACATATAGGAAAACGAATCCAACTGAGATATTGGGCGGGGATCCAACAAAGCTGTATTATGATGTCCTGAGAACATTCAACAATCACTTAATGGACAGTCTGTACTGGCAGTTTTTGCGTTATCTCAATTATTTTTATCCAAATAAAGAGTATGGAATGGGCGATTATATGGAAGACGGCCTTTTGTCAGTTGAGAAGGCCAACCGCATGAAGGCGGAGACGGATGCTTACTATTATCAGAACTTCCTGGAAGTCCTGGCGTTTGTTGATTCAATCTCCGAGGAGCATCACTTGAAGGACGTGCAGCAGATTCCGTTTACATGGATGATCTACCGGAAACGGCCGCAAGTGCGGTATACCCTGGCAGCCACCATCATTCGGGAGATTCTCTGGGAGGTCTATCCCGTTGGCAGTTATCTGCCGTCCCTGCCTAAAATGGCAGAACAGTATAATGTATCATTGATCACGGTACGCCGGACCCTGGATGTGCTGCATTCACTGGGAGTGACTAAAACCTATATGGGGGTCGGGACCCGGGTCTGTATGGAACCCATCCAGCCGGATATACTTGACACGCGGGAAATTCAGGAGAATATGATGCTGCACAAGGAGGGAATGGAACTTCTCTCCCTGACAGTCTATAATGTAACTCTCTTTACTCTGGAATCGATTACCGGGGAAAAGAGAGAAGCTTTACTGCAGGAAATCGGCAGGCTTCGCGGTAAAAATAACAATATTCTGTGTATTGATGTCCTTTTAAAGTTTATCTCCACCGAAGTTCCATCTGCATTCTTAAGGGAGTGTTATGGTAAATTGAGGGAGCTGATGGCGTGGGGATATATTTTCTATGCCGTGTTGAGAGGATCCGGAGAGCAGCCGGATACGGATTTGAACAATTTTATTACCCGGCTGGAAACAGATATGATGGCGGATAATTGGACTGCGTGTGCAGGATCGTGGCAGGCGTTTATTGAGGACAGGCTGGACTTTTTACGCTCAAGGTTTCCGCTGGGGAACCGCCAGGATGAGATATGACGTGCGGTGGCGAAAAGGTTCGTGTATCGTAAAATATGAGAGAATTTGGAGCCAGGCGCGATGAGTAGAGAGAAAAAACCCCCATTAAAGCTATCAAAACTATCACTGATTATCTGCATCGTGGCATTTATTTTTTCGGGTATCAGCATCTGGATTTCTTATGGAATGAATGAAAATGCGCAGCGGATGTATGAACATCCGTATACTGTTTCAAACAGCGCCAGGGCGATGCGGTCGCGGCTGTGGGATATGAAAAGTTTTTCCGGGATCCTTCTGACGCATGAATTTCATACAAAGGAGGATAAGGAATCCTTCTTCCAGGCGCGTTACGACATGCAGAACGGGGAGATTGAAACGATTCGCAGTCTGTACCTGGGACCGTCCCGGGATGTAGATGCCCTCAGGGAGGCAATGGATGCCCTGATCGAAGTCCAGACGAAAGCGTGCGGCTATGCGGAGGGCCATTCATCGGATGAAATCCAGGAATATATGGATACGAATGTATATCCGTGCTATGACCGGGTCAGCGACTGCCTGACGGTGATCATTAATTTTGCGGATACCAAGATATATAGTTTGAAGGAGCAGGTGCAGAAGTCCGGGATTGCGGCCACCATCGTTTCCCTGATGATTGCTTTTTCAACCATCGGGCTGACAATCCTCTCTAACCGGCAGGAGCGGCGCAATATCGAGGCGCTGACCGCCAGGGAACATGAGCTGAAGGATGCGCTCTATCTTGCCCAGCAGTCCAGTGACGCCAAAAAGGATTTTCTCTCCCGGATGTCCCATGAGATACGGACGCCCATGAACATCATTGTGGGCATGACGACGATTGCGGGAGCAAACCTGGAGGATAAGAACCGGGTAAAGGACTGCCTGTCGAAGATCGCATTTTCCTCCAAGCATCTTTTGTCGTTGATCAATGACATCCTCGATATGTCGAAAATTGAAGAGGGAAAACTCACTGTCAACAATGAACTGTTCAGGCTGCCCCAGATGTTTGAGGCGATCGTTCCAGCGATCTACTCCCAGGCAGAGGCAAAGGGGAGCGTGTTTGAATGTAAATTTGATGGCATGGTGTCCGATACGGTCATTGGCGACTCCCTGCGGATCAATCAGATTCTGCTCAATCTGCTCTCGAACGCAGTGAAATTTACACCCGCAGGCGGAAGCATACGCTTGAGTGTGAGCCAGGCGCCTGTAAAAAATGGGAGGACCAGGCTCACCTTTAAGGTGGAGGACAGCGGGATTGGCATGAGTGAAAAATTCCAGCAGCATCTCTTCACCCCATTTGAGCAGGAAGACGGCACAGTGTCCAGGAAATACGGCGGCACCGGCTTAGGGATGGCGATCACTAAGAACCTGGTCAGTTTACTGGGAGGCGTGATCTATGTAAAAAGTAAGCAGGGGGAAGGAACTTCGTTTACGGTGGAGTTACCGGTGAGGGTTCCGGAGGAAGATGAAGGGCAGGAGAGCGGCGTCCTGGACGATCTCAAGGTGCTGGTGGTGGACGATGATGAGAGTTCCTGCACCCACGCGGGCATGCTGCTCAAAAAGATGGGGATTGATGCGGAGTGGGTTCAGCAAGGCAGCGAAGCCATACAGATGGTGTTAAAGGCCCATGAGGAGTACCGCGATTACAATGCATGTCTGATAGACTGGAAAATGCCGGGCATGAATGGAATCGAGGTAACCCGGCGGATCCGCAAGGAGCTTGGGCCGGACACGCTGGTTATTATCATCTCTTCATATGACTGGAGTGAAATCGAGCACGAGGCAAAAGAGGCGGGGGTCAATGCCTTTATTGCAAAGCCGCTGTTTGAATCCTCCCTCTACCAGGTTTTGGCGTCCGCCACCCGCAAGGATCATGCTGTGACGGAGGCGTCCAAAGGCTCAACTGTATCATTTGAGGGAAAGCGTTTCCTGCTGGTGGAGGACAATGAACTGAACCAGGAAATCGCGGTGGAGATTTTGAAAGGGACAGGCGCCGAAATCCAATGTGCGAGAGACGGGAGAGAGGCGGTTGACGAGTTCAATACCTCCGCAGCAGGTTATTACGACCTTATATTGATGGACATACAGATGCCGGTTATGGATGGATACGAGGCGACTAGGGCCATACGCCTCAGCAATCATGAGGATGCTGGCCGTGTACCGATTCTCGCCATGACAGCGAACGCGTTTCGGGAAGATGAGACGGCGGCATTGGCGGCGGGAATGAACGGCCATATTGCGAAGCCGATTGAAGTGGACATGCTTTACAGGAAGATATTGGAACTGTTATAGGAGTGATGTGAATCACCATCGCCGGGAGAAAATTATGTTGAAGAAAATACGGAATATGAAACTAAAGTCCAGGCTGTTATTATCGTATGCGGTAGTAATCGCAATATGTCTGTCGGCCAGTGTTGCCGCTCTGTTCCTAATGAATCGGATTGGCGATAATCTTTCCTCTTTTTATAAAAATAACTACACAGTGACGGTCAATGTGTGGATGGCCAAGAGGGAGATGCAGGCTGCTCGGGGGGATATCTTAAATGCCGTTTTGGATTCTGATGCGGAAGAGTCCATGCAGTTCATTGAAAATGCGAAGGAAAGCCTCAGAAACATGCGTGCGACATTTCCCGTAATCCGTAAATCCTTCAAAGGGGATATTGCGATGGTGGACCGGGTGGATGAGCTGCTGCAGCAGGCAATTGTCTACCGCGACCAGGTATTCGGACTGGTGGAGACGGGAAAGACGGATGAGGCCTACGAGGTCATGAAGTCAAACTATGTTCCGATTCTGAATCAAATGGCGGATCTTCTCCAGCAGATCGCGGATGTGGCGGGGGAGAACGCACGGACCATGGTGAAGGAAGGGGAATATGCGCAGACATCGGCGATCATTGTCATTATGCTCATCATGGCTCTTAGCATCATGGCTGCGGCGTTGTTGGGTATTTATATTTCCAATAGCATCCGGAAGCCTGTGAAGGAGATCGAGGACGCTGCCGTCCAGCTGGCAAACGGCAAGCTGGACGGAGTGCATGTTACCTATATGTCAAGAGATGAGTTGGGGCAGATGTCGGACAGTATACGGGATTTAATCAGCTACCAAAAGACGATTATTGAAGATATCAGCGATATCCTTGGCGATATGTCCGAGGGAAATTTTAAAGTCCAATCCAATGTAAAAGAATACTACAGGGGACGTTATGACTGCATCCTGGTGGCGATGCGGAAGCTGCGGAACAGACTCAGCAATACCCTTGGGCAGATCAGCCAGTCCGCAAGGCAGGTCGCGGATGGCAGCGAACAAATATCCTCAGAAACACAGCTCCTTGCCATCGGGGCTGAGGAACAGGCCTGTTCAATTGAAAAGCTTGCTGCAGCCGTAAATGAGATATCTGAGCATGTCAGGGAGACAAAGGAGAACGCGAATGAAGCGCGCGGGCAGACGGACCAGGCAGGTGAACAGGTCTTTGAGAGCAACCAGCAGATGCAGGAAATGATCCGCGCAATGAACATAATCAGTGAAAAGTCCAGCGAGATCTACAAGATTGTGAAGACAATTGAGGATATCGCATTCCAGACGAATATCCTGGCGTTAAATGCTTCTGTGGAGGCAGCAAGGGCCGGTGAACCGGGCGCGGGATTTGCGGTGGTCGCGCGAGAAATCCGTGCTCTGGCGGATAAGACAGCGATTGCCTCCAAAAACACGGCGGCATTGATCGAGGAATCGGTGTCGGCGGTAAAAAATGGAGAAATGGTTGCCCGCGCAACGGCCGATTCACTGTTGCAGGTTGTCAAGAGCACAAAACAGGTTGTTTTGGTTGTGGACAGGATCGCTTCTGCTACAGAGAATGAAAATGTATCCATTTCCAATATCACAGCGGAGGTGAGCCAGATCTCAGATGTGGTGCAGAATAATGTCTCGACATCCGAGGAGTTGGCGGCCGCCAGCGAGGAGTTCTCCACGCAGGCGCAGATACTTGGCAATATGATTGGGCAGTTTAAGCTGTATGAAGAGAATTAGGCGGTATAAGGACGGGTGGAAGAGGCCCGTCCTTTTTGAATGTAATTTTAAGCAGGCAAAGACCAGTGCGGCCGCGCGGGAAGAACACGGCAGCTATTTTCACCGGAAACAGATACAAATTTCGAATTGTACAAAACTTTTCTTCCTTTTCATTATACTATAAGGATATATTTATCTTCTTACAGGAAAGGAGACCATAAAAATGGCGTGTCGATTAAAAATAATTTCCGGTGTTACTATTTTTTGTATCCTTACCGGATGCGGAAGAAGTTATGCAGATGGTTTTTCAGTTTCCGGCTCTTCGAAAGATTTTAATGAGAGCGGGACTTTTTATGAGCAAGACAGCGAAAACAGAGAAAGGGGAAATGGTAATAGTTATTTTAGTAACTTTTCGGTTGCTGGTTCCTCTGAAGATTATCATATGAAGGGGACACTTCATATGGAAGGTGTGGAAGAAAATGAAACCTGGGAGCGCATAGCAATTGTAAAGTCGAAAAAAAATACAACCATAAATTTAGAGGGAACCCTTGAAAACGAAACGGGCAGTATAAATATCAGATATCTTGCGCCGGATGGTTCGGAAAATCTTATATTTAGTGATGAAGGTACAATAAAACAAAATGTAGAGATAAAAAAAGGAACAGGTGAAATCTTTTTTGTTGGGGAAGAGGCGGAAAACAGTATTGATTTTGATTTAAAGATTTGCTTTCCTGAGGAGGTGCGTCTGACTCTTGTGCAAAACAGCTTAAATGATTTGGTTGAACCAATTCTGGATGATATTATTCCGGATGAAATAATCCCGGACGAAATAATTCCGGAGGATAATGAACAAAAACAATATTGGAGAACGGCTGATGATTGGGATATGGATAACTGGCCGGATGGTTTCGGCAGGATAAATAAGGGACTTTATGCAAAAGATTTAAGTATTCAACTTCCGGTCGATAATCCGGGTACAGCAGTGATAGAAGCTGAAACTAAAAAAGGCAGGATAGACCTGAAAATCGTGGATGAAAAAGGCAATATCTGTTTTAATAAAGAGGACATGGGTTCCGATAAATATGAAGTCTTTTTGGACCATGCCGGTAATTATCTCATTATAATTAACGCTGAATGCCACACTGGCAGCTTCAATATAAACATGCTCCGGGAAAAGGAATAACCAGATTGCAAATAAGGGAGGCACCTGCCGTGTGATGCCTTCTTTTTTATACATTTTTCCAGTGAATAAAAAGTCAAAGGTGTATTCTGGTTTTTAATCATATAGAATATAGACATCAATTATCTTATTCCCGTTTGCAGAAGGAGAATATTATGTATAAAATTGGAATCTGTGATGACAGCAAGCTTACATGCACAGAACTTGAAAATATGCTGAGAGACATTATGCAAAGCCTGAGAATAGAAGCAGAAATTGAACCATGGTATTCCGGAGAATCGTTATGCAAATATCTGGAAGCCGGGAACCGGTTTGATCTGATTTTTCTGGATATAGAATTGTTAAAGTTAAGTGGGATTGATGTTGGAAACTACATCAGGAATTATCTGGATGATTTAAAAACCAGCATAATTTATATCTCTTATAACAGAAGTTATGCAATGCGGCTGTTCAAAATACAGCCGCTTGATTTTCTGGTAAAACCGCTGCAATACAATTCGGTCAGAGAATCGGTTGAGATGTTCCTGAAACGTGCCGGAAGAAAGAAGACATTTCTTGAATACCGGACAGGTAATAATTACTGCCGGGAAATGTGTGAAGATATCATATATTTAACCAGTGATAATAAGAAAATCCATTTGATTACAATAGCAAATAAGGAGATAGAATTTTATGGAAAACTCAAAGCGCTGAAATCACAGCTGCCTTCTAATTTTATTCAGATCCATCAGTCTTATATTATAAACGAGGATTATATGGTAGAAATCAATTATGAGCAGGTCCAAATGTCAAATGGCGCTATTTTGAATATCAGTAAACCATACCGGGTGGAGGTACGAAACCGGCTGTTGAGAAAATAGAGGGATTTCATTATGAGAATCAATGATGTGGTAATTACAGCAATATCCAATTTATTTCGTGTTTATATATGCTGGAAATTTATTCGGTTTTTCTTTGATGAAAGAAAAGTGGAAGCCAGGACAGAGAAAGCCGTCTATTTCATCTTTTATATAGGAACACTGCTGTTTTTTGTCTGTTTGCAGTCCCATGGAATCAATCTGATTGTTAACCTGGCTGGAATCTTTTTGCTTACTCTGATTTATAAGGGAAGCCTGAAAAAGAAAGCCCTGGCAGCTGTATTAATTTATATAATGAACTGTGGATGCGATACCCTGGCCTATTTCCTTTTCCTGAATTCCAACCAGGATATACCGGAAACCCAGACCTTTTCCATAGTCACAGACCTCCTTCTGTTAATTTGTGTGATTGTAGCTGCCGGAATTCTTGGAGATAAGGCAAAAAAGGAGTTGGAAAAAGGCTTTTGGGTTCTGGTAATGATTCCTGTCCTGAGTATATTGATGATTGTGGGAATTGGCACCCTTGGGCTTTCAAAACAGGGCATTATGCTGTGTATAGGCGTTGGTACGCTGATTATAAATATGGTTGTATTGTATCTATATAATATGCTGCAGGAAGCGCACCAGAACTTCTATGAGAAAGAACTTTTGCAGCAGCAGATAAAAGTATATTCAAATCAACTGGAAACCATATCGCAGACTCAGAAAAAAATACGCCATGTCAGACATGACATGGTACATCATATAAAGGAATTGTACGGCCTTGCCGTAGCTGATAAAAAGGAGGAACTCCTGGCTTATTTGAAGGAAATGGAAGAGGCAGTAGTTAATCCCAAAGAACATGTCTGCACGGGAAATTATAAAATTGACGGTATTTTGAATTATATGCTTGAAAAAGCGGAGAACGAACTTAAGAAGGTTGAGGTAAAAGTAAAGATTCCTGAATGGTTGCATATGGACACGTTTGATCTTGTAATTATTATAGGCAATCTTCTTGATAATGCCATTGAGGCTGCCAGGCAGACGGATGAAAAATATCTGTCTTTCAAAATGACGCTGGAAAAGGGTGTCCTTTTTATTGATGCAGCCAACAGTTACTGTGGAGTAATAAAAATAAGAGAAAGTAAAATCCTGACATCAAAAAGAGATCCGGGAGATCATGGTTTCGGCCTGGAAAGTGTTCAGGAAATTGTCAGAAAACATGACGGAGTGACTGATGTAACGTATGGCAGGGATACGTTTAAAGTAAGAGTAATGATTTACATGAAATCGGTTCGGTGAAAAAGCAGTAAAAAGTTTCATGCTCACATGCTATTCCTGTTCAGCCTGGTTTACAAGCATAGTTTACAAGCCTGCTTTAGCGGAAGAAAAAAACTTGACTTTTAAATCTTACATATGTAATATATAGAACATAACAGTAAATTGACGCACAAAAAATATTTCTTACATGCGTAGGAAAAGGAGAAAATAATTGAAAGAAAAAGGGTTTGCTTCTATTTTATTCATTATGATAACAGCGGCTTTGGCAATAACCGGCTGCGTTAAAAACGCGGCGGTCACGCCTTCAGATAAAGAGGAACCTGTGAGAATAGAAAATACCGGCATTCCCGCAGCCATAAAAGAAGAACGGACGTCGGAAGAAACAGCGGAGCTTTACCGTGACATTTACGAAAGCGCCGCCTCCAATCCGTCTGTCACTTCTGCCGGCAGCGCAGCTTCATACTATGACAGGCTTCCGGTCATCCGCCAAATCGTAGAAAGGCTTGGTTCTTACGGATACGCGGCCATTGACTCAGAAAACAAAAACCAGCTTAACATGGTCAATCCCGGGCTGATAGAAGACTTTTGCAGGAAAGTGGAGGAACAAAAGGAGGCCTGTGCCACACTTTTTTCAGTTATGGAAAATCTTGGTTTTATCCGTTTTGATTTCGTTACTTCAGAAGAAATGGAAGGAAAAGTCCATGTTACAAGAAGCGTCCTCTGCTGGATTGGCGGTATGCCCAGGGTTACTGATAAATACAGCTATAACGCGGCCGTATGGGAATACACAAAAGAGGGCTATCTGTTTTTCGAAGAAAATACGCCTGTGGCATACGACGGCCCGCCCGGCTATACGGCAGTGAGGGTGAAACCCTTGGAGGAGGAATGCAGGGAACTGAACCGGCGTTATATCCTACCCATAGGCTATGGCGCCAACAATATGTTCCTGACGGACTGGAAGGAAGAAAATTTCGGGGAGCTTGATTTTTATGATCTGTTCCAGCTGCTGTACCCCCTTGTATACTATAGGAATTCTCCCTACGGGCTGACCGTTGACGGAGCAAAATATCGGGTGCCGGAGGAGGAATTCAACCGCGTGATCATGACATATTTTAATATAGATGAAGAGACCCTTCACAGCAGTACGAAATATCTGGCGGAGGGAAAATGCTATGAGTACCTCACAAGAAGCTTTCTTGATTATGGCAATTCCCCCAATACCCCCTGGCCGGAGGTGACTTCCCGGAAAGAAAATGCGGACGGTACGATCACGCTGACGGTAAGTGCGGTGTGGCCGCAGCGCCATTTGGGAAGGGCGATGTCTTCGGAAGTAGTAATCAGGCCTTTGGAAGACGGCGGTTTTCAGTATGTTTCCAACCGCATCATCGATTCGCCGGAAAATGTGGAACCTGACTGGTATGAAATCCCCAGCCGGGATAAAATGTCTTCTGTGATTTCCGCGGCCCTGCTGCCTGCCGCGCCGTCGCTTCCCTGAATATTTGCGGCAAAGCAGTATACCTGTCCTCTGGTTTCCACATACCCTACGAACCAGCCGTTCACGTCTTTGCCATCCACCCGTCCGGTTCCCGTTTTACCGTAAAGGCTGCCGTCCGGAGTTTGGGACAGAAGCATTGCATCCTTTACCGCCCGGATATTGGCAGGCGCAAAGCCGAAGTCATTGCGGTACAGCTTTATGAGAAGCGCGGTCTGCTCCATGGGAGAAATTTTCAGGGAAGCTTCCAGCCAGTAGGAGGACAGCCCTGCGCTGCTGTCTTGGTTTCCATAACTTATTTTGTGCAGATAATCCTGAACCCTCCCGGCGCCCAGCCGGGAATCTATGGACTGAAAATACCAGTTAACAGAATTTTCCATAGCGGATGCCAAATCCTGATCGGAGTTCCAGGCCGCAAAGGGATAGGCCGTCCCGTCCCAGGGAAGAACGGAGGCGTCGGGTGCGATGACCCCTTCCTCCAGGCCGAATAAGGCGTCGTAAACCTTGTAAGTGGAGTCCGGGGAAATACGTCTTTCCGCCTGGGCGCGGTTGTAAACATACCAGGTATCCTCCTGCATGTCATATAGGACAAAGCTTCCGTCAAGGTCCCCGAAATATTCCCCATAATCAACAGAAACCACATTCTTAAGAGCCGCCGTTGTAAGCGCGTCCTCATCCTGCGCAGCGCGGACGGACAGGTATGGAGTAAAGCTAAACAGCAACAGTGAAATAAACGTAAACACAGCGGCGCTCAACGCTTTTTGGCGGAAGGAGGGAGCCTTATAGGAAGCTATGCTGCGGATGCGCCGCTTCAGCTGCTTCATGCTGCCGCTCATACCGGCGGTGAAAGGAAACGGCCGGAGAGAGATTTTTTCGGCAAGGCTGATCAGCGTGTTCCCATAGGCGACGTATTCTTTTTCCCCAAGCAGTTCCAGCACGGAGGTATCGCAGGCCGCCTCCCTGTCGTTCTGCATTTCCTTCAGGGCGGACCATACAAAAGGATTGAACCAGTAAAGGATGCCGGCCAGATTCATCAGATGATTGCCAAACGCGTCCTTATGCTTATAATGCTGCAGCTCATGAAGCAGCATATAACGCATATCCACGGAATTAAAGTCGGATATCAGGTGGATCGGCACGTAGATCCGCGGAAAAAAGAGTCCGGTAATCACAGGGGATTTCAGAAAAGCCGTGCTGTAAACCGGAACCGGTTTTTTCAGCTTCATCTCCCGCAGACATTCCCCGTATAAGGCGCGCACCTCCAGGTTCTGCAGGGGAAGCGCCGACTGCCTGATCCGGTATAATTCAGCCTGCGTTTTTATGACCCTGAAAAGCATAACCATGATTCCTGGCAGCCACAGAAGAAAAAGGGCGCGTCCGGCACCGGAGGACGTCCTTCTGCTGACTGATACTGCAAAGTCAGAAAACTGTCCCTCAGACGCTAAGGCCCGTGCACCTGCGCCTTCCTGCAGGGAGGGCAGCAAGGCTAAAGAGGAATGTAAAAGATCTGCTCCTCCCGGCAGCTTCAGAAAATCGGCCGGTATCAAAGACAGAAAAGGCGCCGCAAGAAGCATAAGAAAACAATACCACAGACTGTACTGCATCCTGTGGGTGAGCACCCGTCCCAAAAGCTGTTTTATGCCAAGGAAAGAAACTGTCAGCAGGCTTAGGAACAGATTGTTCATTAAAAAGCGAATCATAAAATCAGACATATCAGTTTCCCTTGTCATTGTCCGCATCGTCCAGAATCGAACGCAGCGTGCCGATTTCTTCGGCGGAGAGTCTGTCGTTTTTGATATAGGCTGACAGCATGGCAGTGATATCGCCGTCATAGAAGCGCCGTAAAAAAGAATTGCTCTGCTGGCTGATATATTCATTCTCCTTTACCAGCGGCGTATAGACGTATACCCGCCCTTCTTTTTCATAGGTAAGGGCGCCCTTATTTGTCAGGCGTTTGATCAGGGTCTGGATGGTTTTGGCACCCCAGCTGGTGGTTTTCATTAAACGGTCGGTTATTTCATTGGTGCTGACAGGCGCATACTGCCATACGATTTTCATAACCTCGAATTCGGCCTCGGATATCTGTGGTAAACGGTTCATAAAGCTTCCTCCAAAATCTTACGTTTGTAATAAAAATATTATATAACCACTTCCCCGACGTGTCAAACATCCTGCCTTCTTTTCCAAAATCAAAGACCCCGCTGCAAGCAACGGGGTATCAAACTTGCAGCGCTGCAGAGCAGCGGGGTATTTGATCCTCGCGGCAGTCGCCAAATATCCATGCAAGCATGGTTACTTGGCTCGTTGCTCGCGGGAATAAATGTACAGACCGCTAATAAAAACGTCGTCATTGTGCCTGAAGTCACTGCGCCTGAAATATGGCGGAAGCAGACGAAGGAGCATTTCACAGGCCGTAAAATCCGGGGTGCAAATTCTCCCATATTTATGTTGAATAAGCCGGAAATAAATGATAGGATGGATCGGGGGACAGCCCTGGGGACTGTGAACGAAACCTGCGATGATGATTAAAAAGGAAAGGAAAAAGAAGATGGAGGAAAGCAATAAAAAATATCAGATTGACACAGAAGAAAACAGAAAATTTTTAGAGGAGATCCGGGAAGGACTGCTTAGCTTCGGACATAAATTTCCCTCACCGGGAGGAAGCTCCTATTACCTGGGGGATGACGGTACGCCGTGGACGGACCGGAACCGTGAAACCTGGATAACGAGCCGTATGGTCCATGTATACAGCCTGGGCTGCTTCCTGGGCCATCCCGGAAGCGAAGCTCTGGCGGATGCCGGGTTGAAGGGGCTTAAGGGCGAGCTTCATGATGAGAAAAACGGCGGATGGTATGCGGGGCTTACTTCCGACGGGGAGATACTTCCCAACAAGCAGTGCTACGCCCATGCATTTGTGATTCTGGCGGCATCTTCCGCCGTCCTTGCCGGAAGGCCGGGGGCGCAGGAGCTGCTTGAGGATGCGCTGAAGCTGTATGACCTGCGTTTCTGGAATGAAGAGGAAGGGCTTTCCTGCGATACCTGGAATACCGAATTTACCGTACTGGATGACTACCGCGGGCTGAATGCAAATATGCATACAGTGGAGGCATTTCTGGCGGCATCGGATGTGACCGGCGATGAAAAATACCGTGTGAGGGCGGGCCGCATCATTGATCATGTGGTGGGCTGGGCTTCCCGGAATGAATGGAGGATCCCGGAGCATTTTACAAAGGAATGGGTGGCGGATCTGGAATGCAATAAGGAAAAGCCGGATGATCAGTTCAAGCCTTACGGGGCAACTCCCGGACACGGCATTGAATGGGCAAGGCTGATTGCACAGTGGGCGCTTTCTACATATCCGGAGGAAAAGGAAGCGGCTTCCAAATATATTGAGGTGTCCGAGAATCTTTTCCGCCGTGCTGTCAGCGATGCCTGGAATGCGGACGGCGCGCCCGGTATCGTGTATACCACGGACTGGAGCGGAAAACCGGTGGTGCATGACAGGATGCACTGGACGCTTGCGGAAGCCATCAATACCTCCGCGGTGCTTTACCATGTGACGGGAAAACAGGAATATGCGGATGATTATGCGCAGTTTATGAAGTATCTGGACGAAAAGGTGCTGGATCATGTGAACGGATCCTGGTTCCATCAGCTGGATCGGAATAATCAGCTGATCGGTACCGTATGGCCTGGGAAATCTGATATTTACCACGCGCTGCAGGCGACGCTGATTCCCTGCTATGACGCGGGTCTTTCCATTGCCCCGGCGGTAAAGGGCGGAAAAAAACTATCCTGAAAATAAGCTTCCGGCAGTGCCTTCAGGGCTGCTGATTCCCGAGGGCAGCGGGCCAGGCAGCCATGCCTGCAAGGATATTTGGCGGCTGCCGCGAGTGAATTACAGGATGTTAAAAGACGCTCAGAAAGACAGGCAGGAGGAGGCGCGCTATGATTTATCTGTCACAGTTTTCCTTCCCGGACATAGAGGAGGAATATGATTTCCTGATGGCACAGGCCAGAACCTGTTATGATTCCTATTATCCTTTCCAGATTATTTCAAAGCATCGGCTGCGGATGCTGGATTTTGAGCCGGTTACTTTTCTTTATGGAGGCAACGGATCGGGGAAGACGACGGTTCTCAACTGTATCGCGGAAAAGCTGCGGCTTAACAGGGATACCCGTTTTAACCGGACTGATTTCTTTGAAGACTATACGCGGATGTGTTCTTATACGGCGGATTATGGGATACCGGAGGAGAGCAGGATTATCACCAGTGATGACGTCTTTGACTTTATCCTGAATATGAGGGCGATTAACGACGGGATTGATGAAAAGCGGGAAGAGCTGTTCGAAGAGTATCTGGATGCCAAATACTCTGATTTCCGGATGAAATCCCTGGAGGATTATGACCGGCTGAAGAAGGTCAACATGGCGCGCCGGAAAACGCAGTCGCGTTATGTGAGAAATAACCTGATGGACAATGCGAGGGAGCATTCCAACGGGGAAAGCGCCTTTCTTTATTTCTCTGAAAAAATAAAGGAGGACGGGCTGTATCTGCTGGATGAGCCGGAAAACAGCCTGTCCCCGGAGCGGCAGCAGGAGCTGGTGCGTTTCATTGAGGATTCCGCCCGGTTCTTCGGCTGCCAGTTCGTGATTGCCACGCATTCGCCGTTTCTGCTGGCGGTAAGGAATGCCAGGATTTACGATATGGATGAAGAGCCGGTGGATGTGAAGCGGTGGACGCAGCTGCCCAACGTCCGGGCCTATTATGATTTTTTTAAGAAGCACAAGGAAGAATTTGAATGAAAAGGAGGCCGGTCAGCAAATGACCTGCCTCCTTTTTTCAGCTACCTTTCAGGGCGCGCCTGGCGGCGCAGGTTTCTCAGCTCTGGTTTTTGAAGTTCCTGATGTGCATGTATACCGTGTTTTTTGAAATATTCAGCTGTTCGGCCACCTTGATTACAGCATCCTTCAGGTTGAAAATGCCGCGCTGGTAAAGCTGGAGGACGATTTCCTTATTTTTATTGGCGGAGGAAATGTTCGGGTCGCTGTAAACGGCCTCCCTCGTTTCGGAAAGTGAGGAGAGGATCAAATCATCAATGCTGTCGGAGAAGGTTTCCGCAGGCGCGGCTGCGGCGGTAACCGTGCTCTGGGGCGGCGCAAGGGTCTGCAGGATATTGGAAAGAGGGATTTCCATGTGGAAATTCATGCAGAGCAGGCCGATGATGCGCCCGTGCTCCCCTGTAATGGGGATGGTGCAGGAGCGGAGGACGGAACCGGATTTGTTCTTATTATAATAGGGAGAAACCGTCCGGCCCGGATCCTTTTCCAGTTCCCCCAGCATTTTCAGGGCCAAATCCGTAATGGGAGAGCCTTCCTTCCTTCCGGTGTAATGCCCGTTGATTATTTTTATGACGGAATGATCCAGGCTTTCCAGGCTGTGGAGCACCAGCTCGTAGCCTTCGCCCAGATAAGCGCCCAGCCCATCCAGCATGAGGGCGTAGGAATTCAGAATCTGTCTGTCGGTTGGGGTAAGTTCAATAAAAGGAGTATCCATAGTTGTCACCTGTGCCTTTCGGGGGGATAGTTTTTCTTTGTAACCTTGAAAAGTGAAATAATTACGATAATATGTAATTTCACAAGGGTTTAATTAGTGAAAATTATTTCAGTGCGGTTTTCTGATTCTATTATAATGGAGGGGAGGGAAATGTGCAAGAAATTAGTGAAATAATTTTTAGTAAATATACAGAATAAATAAACAAAAGTGTATTGACTAAAATATATTTTATTGATATAATGCAGTTATCAAGTAAAAACGAAGAAAGAGGTGGAGAAATTGCTGAAAAAAATTTACACAAAAAATGCTCCGGAAGCTATTGGCCCTTATTCGCAGGCGATCCTATTCAATGAACTTTTGTTCAGTTCAGGACAAATCCCGGTGGACCCGGCTACCGGAGAGGTTGTGCAGGGAGACATTACGGCTCAGGCGGAGCAGGTAATGAAGAACGTGGGAGCAGTGCTTGCGGAAGCGGGGACGGACTTTGAGGCTGTTATCAAGACGACCTGTTTCCTGAGCGACATGGGAGACTTTGCCGCATTTAACGAGGTGTACGGAAGGTATTTTACCGAAAAGCCGGCGCGTTCCTGTGTGGCGGTGAAGGCGCTTCCCAAGAATGTGCTGTGCGAGGTTGAGGTTATCGCAGCGGTTGGGAAGTAAAGCAAAAGTTTATGGTCCGGACTGCTGAAAGCAGAAATGCAGAGTTCAAATTAAAGAGCTGATATGTAACAAAACGTGAAATAGCACAATGCGGGAGTGTATTGTGCATAAGGAGGGGAATTTTTCCATGAGTGAAAAAAAAGTAAGAGAAAAAAAGAAACCGAGTTTTTTCCTGGCAGTGCTTCCGATTCTGGCAATGATACTGCTGCTGGGCGTAGGCTATGCGGTAATGGGCTTAAGCCCTGAGGTTCTGATGCTGGTATCCGCGGCAGTGGCAGCGGTGATTGCCGTTTCGCTGGGTTATACCTGGGACGACATCATGAATTCCATCGTAGGAAAGCTTTCCAAAACGATGCCGGCTATTTTTATCCTGATTATCGTAGGCTTCCTGATTGGTTCCTGGATGATCGGCGGCACCATCCCGATGATGGTTTATTACGGACTGAAAATTATCAGCCCCCGTTATATCGCAGTTACTTCTTTTCTGGTAACAGCAGTGGTTTCCCTGTGTACCGGAACCTCCTGGGGTTCTGCGGGAACCATCGGCGTGGCCCTGATGGGTGTTGCGGCAGGTATGGGCGCTCCGCTTCCGCTGGTAGCAGGCGCTGTTGTATCCGGTGCGTATTTCGGCGACAAGATGTCCCCGCTTTCCGATACCACCAACCTGGCTCCCATTGCAGCAGGCTCCAAGCTGTATGACCATATCGGACATATGTTCTACACTACGATTCCCGGATGTATTATCTGTCTGATCGTTTATACCATAGCCGGATTTTCGCTGGCAGGCGGCGGTGCGGTGGCAACTCCTGAAAAGGTGGATACCATCCTGACAACGCTGGAAGGGATGTTCCGCTTCAACCCGCTGGTAATCCTGCCTCCGATTATCGTACTGTACGGTTCCATCCGCAAGAAGCCTACCATCCCGGTAATGCTGATTTCCAGCGTGGTTGCTTTCTTTAACGCCACGGTTTTCCAGGGCTTCTCCCTGCAGCAGTGCTTTACCGCAGCTATCAGCGGCTTCAGCCTTGATATGGTTACCAAAGCCGGTTTTGATGCGGCTGCCCTGATTCCTGATATCCCGAGGCTGCTGGAACGCGGCGGCATGCTTTCCATGCTGAATACGGTTCTGATTGCATTCTGTGCTTATGGTTTTGCCGGAACCCTGGCTGTTACAGGTTCCCTTGATATCGTGCTGAATAAGCTGATGAAGTCCGTAAAGAGCACGGGCGGCCTGATTGTATCCACAATCGTTTCCTGTATTACCGCAGTTTTCGTAACAAGCAACGGACAGCTCTCCATCCTGATTCCCGGAGAAATGTTCTCCAAGACCTATATCAAAAAGGGCCTGCAGCCCAAGAACCTTTCCAGGACACTGGAAGACTCCGCAACCGTTGTGGAACCCATCGTTCCCTGGACGGCAGCAGGCGTTTACATGGCAACAACACTGGGCGTGCCCACGCTTTCCTATCTGCCATGGGCGATCCTGTGCTACACCGGCGTGATTTTTGCAATCATCTGGGGCTTCACCGGCTTCGGTATTGCCAAGATTAAGCCCGGCGACGATTATTATGAGGAATATCTGGCTCTTCAGAAAGAAGACAAAGCAGCATAAGCGCTGTCCCGGGAGGAGGTTTTACAATGGGAATGCATTTTGATTTTGACACTATGACGGACCGCAGGAATACAAACTGCGGGAAATGGGACACCATGGATAAAAAATACGGCCGGAAGGACATGATTCATCTGGGCGTTGCGGATATGGATTTCAAGGCGCCGGCGCCTGTCCTTGACGGACTGCGCGAAGTGCTTGACATGGGCGTCCTGGGCTACACGGACTTAAGCGATAAGTTTTTTGAAAGCATTCAGCGCTGGTATAAGAAGCAGTACGGCCTGGAGGTGCCCAGGGAGTGGATCGTATTCTGTCCCAGAATCAATATTGCCTCCAGTATCTGTGTGGAAACCTATACGGAAGCGGGCGACGGCGTCATCATGAATACGCCTGCCTATGGCCCGCTGCAGAGCGCGATCCTCAAAAACGGCAGAAGGATGCTTTCCAGCCCGCTGAAAAGGAACGGGGATCGGTATGAACTGGATTTTGACCATATGGAAAGCCTGGTGGACGAGCGGACGAAAATGCTGATCATGTGCAATCCCCACAACCCGACCGGGCGTTCCTGGACAAGAGAAGAACTGGCGCAGGCAGCCGATTTCTGTAAAAAGCACAACCTCGTTCTTTTTTCAGATGAAATCCACGGGGATCTGACAGCAGAAGGGGTGAAGCACCAGTCCACCCTTTCCGTTACAGAGGATGTGAACGACAGGCTGATTCTGGCAACCTCGCCTGCAAAGACCTTCAACATCCCGGGCGTTATCGTTTCCTATATGATAATTCCCAATGAGGAGCTTCGCAGCCGGATCGCTGCCGACATTGACAGGATCGGCATGCATAACCCCACTATTTTTGCAGTTACCGCCGTGGAAAAGGCGTATACGGAATGTGACGACTGGTATGAGGCGGTAAAGAAGTATATTGATGAAAATGAAAAATATACCCGTAGTTATTTTGCGGAGCATTTCCCCAAGCTTCATATCATGCCCAGAGAGGGCACCTATCTGTTATGGATTGATTACCGGGAAACCGGCATGAGTGAAGAAGAGTTGGAGCAGTGGTTCCTGCAGGAGGCCAACGTATCCGTATATATGGGAAGCGTGTTCGGGGAAGCCGGCCGCGGCTATATCCGGCTGAATCTGGCGTCACCCAGAAGCCTGCTGGAAGAAGCGTATGAAAGAATGCGCGGGGCGTGGAAACGCTGATGCGTGGAAGCGTTTTTAAAATACCATGCAGGAAATGTTATGCAGTAAAATGTTGTGCGGTAAGATGCTATGCGGTCGTATGCGGTGAACGATACGTGCTGCAAAAGCGCAGTGCAAATTATTTTCAGCAGTTAAGAAAGACGTTCAAAAAAAATGGAGCAGAAAAGCCGTCTGCCGGGAGAAGCCCGGTCAGGCGGCTTTTCTTGTCAGGCGGAAATCCATCCAATGGATGAGCAGTTTCAAATCACAGCGAAAATGAGTGCATTGGTGTGAAAAAATGTCTGTTTACCTGCCTGTAAAACAAGCATCCGCCTGAGAAAAAGGTGCCAGGCATCTGGCTGCTAAACAACGTCAGGCATCTGCCTGAGAAACAGTTGACAAACCCAAACGCCCTGTATATAATAAAACACAATTTCATATATAAAAGGCAAAGAAGAGAAGAGTAGGCGGCAGGCGCTTTTACAGAGAGTCCAGGTTGGTGAGAATGGATGAAGTAAATGCAGCTGAACATGGTCTTGGAGCTGCGCACCGAAAACCTGTGGGTTCAGGCTGCGACGGAAGCACCCGTTAGCGTGATATACTATCGATGAATCATTTCTCATCCGTAGTTGATAAGGTCTGCGCCGTGAGGCTCAGGCGAATTTGGGGTGGTAACACGAAGCGAAGCTCTCGTCCCCGAAAAAGAAATTTTTTCGGAGAGGAGGGATTTTTTTTGCCCTCAGTCCGGGAAGGCCGGACTGCAGCGGAGCGGGCATCCGCGTTATCATAACAAATTCAGGAAATGAGGGATATTAAATGAAAAATATTTTAGTCGGAGGAGCCTGGCCCTACGCCAACGGCTCACTTCATATCGGGCATATAGCAGCGCTGCTGCCGGCGGATGTGCTGGCGCGTTATCACAGAGCTGCCGGCGATAAGGTGTGTTTTGTATCAGGAAGCGACTGCCACGGGACACCGGTGGCCATCCGGGCAAAACAGGAAGGGAAAACGCCTGAGGAAATCAGTGACTTATATCATGAGGAATTTTCCCAATGCTTCAGAAAGCTGGGATTTAGCTATGATTTGTATACGAAAACCTCGTCACCGGCGCATAAGGATTTTGTCAGTAAGTTCCATAAAAAACTGTATGAAAGCCCTTATGTTTATGAAAAGGAGGTGCCGCAGGCCTACTGTGAATGCTGCCATGCCTTTTTGGCGGATCGTTTCGTGGAAGGGCTCTGCCCGGTCTGCGGGAAAAGCGCTAGGGGGGATCAATGTGATGAATGCGGCGCGGTGCTGGAGGCGGAAAACCTGAAGCAGCCGGTATGCGCAGTCTGCGGTTCCGCGGTTTCCTTCCGCAGCAGCAGGCATCTGTTTATTGCGCTTACCAGGCTGAAGGACAGACTGCAGGAGCTGGTGGACACCCATGAAAACTGGAGAAAAAACGCGGCGGCATTTTCCAGGCGGTATCTTGGCGAAGGGCTGCGTGACCGGGCGCTGACGCGGGATCTGGAATGGGGCATCGATGTGCCGAAGGCGGGCTATGAAGGAAAGAAAATATATATCTGGGCGGAAAATGTGCTGGGCTATTTATCTACAAGCCATGAGGCGCTGAAAGGCTGCCCGGGGGAATTTGAAAGGCTCTGGGGGCTGGACGGAGGCTGCGGAAGCGAAGCAGAGGCGGAAACGGAAGCCCCGGAAACCGGCGCCGAGGGAGAAAACGCGGAGATCAGGCATTATTATGTGCATGGGAAGGATAATATCCCCTTTCATACGATTATTCTCCCTTCGCTGCTGATTGCCAATGGCAGTGGCTGGCATCTTCCTGATGAAATCATTTCCAGTGAATATCTGACGCTGGAAGGGCGCAAGATTTCCACCAGCCGGAATTATGCCATCTGGATAAAGGATATGATAGATAAGTACGATGCGGATTCCCTGCGTTATTATCTGCTGGCAAACGGACCGGAGAAAAAGGACGCCGATTTTTCCTGGAGAGAATTTGTCAACAGCCACAACGGGGAGCTTCTTGGGGCCTACGGCAATTTTGTGAACCGGACGCTGGTATTTATCCGGAAGTACCTGGACGGAACTGTCCCCTGCGGCACGCCCGATACGGCGCTGGAGGAGGAACTGGAGAAGCTTTTCGCCGATACGGGCGCGAGGATTGAAAAAGGACGCTTTAAGGATGCGGTGGACGGGATTTTTGAACTTGTAAGGAAGGCGAATAAATACTTTGATTCCACCCAGCCCTGGATTACAAGGAACACGGATGCCGGGAAATGTGCGGATACTCTGTATAACTGCGTACAGCTGATAGCCGGACTGGCGGTTCTTTTATATCCTTTCCTGCCATTTTCTTCTGAGAAAATCTGCGGCTGGCTGCAGCTGTCCGCAGAATGGAAGCCTCAGCAGGTGAAGGCAGGATATCCTGTTCCGGAAGTGCAGGTGCTCTTTGAACGGCTTGATAAGAAGGTGGTTGAGGAAGAAACGGAAAAGCTGGAGAGGCTTTTGCCGGAGAATTAGGTATATAATCGAAAGCATTAAGAGGGTTCGGGATGAAATTCCCGGGCCCCTTTTTAAATGAAAGCATGTATAGCCGGAATGTTTTTTCAGCTGTTAGATAATCTACCATAAGCTTTACTGCATCAGTAGCAATCCTTCTGTGCCAATATGATTTATTTATTCGATAGCCAATCGCTACTTGATTTTTTCTTTTTTATAATCAAACATTTTTGCAAGACCTATGAGCCTGTCAAGTCATTATGCATATCCTCACAGGGCAATCGCTTACGAAAAAAGAATAAATAGGAAAAGGCTTTCTCCATAAATTAAAAAGTGGTATCCTCTAAAGAAAGGATACTGATAAGATATGGGACGAGGATTGGCAGAAATATTGAAGGAAGTATATCGCATTGTACTTTTTAGCATTGTACCTTTTCAAAGGGAAGGGAAAATGTGAATATGCGAAGACATCAGAAAAAGGACATGGATGCTATGAGACGCGGGAATGCTATGCGGCAATGGACAGCAGCTGGCTGCCGCAAAAAAACGACTGGGAAGACATATGCGTGACAGGAATGCTGGTCAGTAGAAAACAAACTGCGTTGAGTACTGGACGTAGAATTTGATGAGGATCATATGCGGATGCGGAAACAAGGGGGATATGATTTATCCTTCCCCCCCCCCGAAACCGGGCATCCAACTAACCTCATAAACTTTTATTTATCGGGCTTCAATACTTACATCCAGGGCATAATCGGAGGCAGTATACAGAACGGATGTCCCGCAGGGTCAATCATCACCCGCCAACGGTCGTCATATTGGTACTCCGATAAGCTTGCGCCGCACGACAAGGCATATTTCACCCCTTCTTCCACATCCTGAACGTGAAAGTCCAAGTGCGCCATTTGCTGCTGCGCATCCAGTGTAGCAGGCCACACGGGCGGCACATAATCATCCACCTGTTGAATGGTAATCCAGGTTGGAGTTCCTGTTTGTTCCAAATTTACTAAGACTGTATATTCTTCACCCTTGAACCGCGTCCAGCCAAGCAATTTTTCATAAAATGCAGACAACTCGTCCGCGTGATTGGAATCCAAAACGACATTCCATCCCATAAGATTAAGTGCCATTATACAATCCCTCCACATTTTTAATCTGACAGGTACGCCTTATTTGCCTGAGGCATACAAACGCATAACCACTTTTTTCATTTTAATATGACAGTTTGGAAATGTCAAACAGTTCATTTCGTTTCATTATTTCATTCTGCCGCCCATAACCCTGTTTGTTTGCCAGGGTACCATTTTACCCTTGCAGAAGTGTATTGCACACAGCGGAAATGCTGATTCTATGGGCCTTTCTGGCTAGGAAAAGATTTTATTATCGCCGAATATTTACTGTTTTTTATAATGGGCAACAGCGCAAAAAGGAGAAAAAGCCGATGAATATAAAAAATATGGACATTGTGCGCGAATACGGCCGGCCGCCGTTCCGGGCGATAGTCCTGCACGGAGGCCCCGGGGCTCCCGGATGTGCCGCAGGCTTCCTCAGTTTTCTTATTATGTCCTTGAAAAATGCGGTCATGATCCATGGAAAGAAAAATACGCAAGGAAGCGATTCCTGGATTTGCTGGAAGCAGAAGTAAATTTCTTGATAAAACCAGCGGAACTCCGGACGTCCAGGCTATTATAAAAAGATTCCGGGCCGGGGAACCGGAAAGAAAGAGGCATGAAATGCAAATAGAAACAGAACGGCTGAGAATTACCGCTCTTACTCCCGAACAGCTTGATTGGTGGTTAAACGATTTGCCCCGGCTGGAAGAAAAACTGAACTGTTCCTACCAGGCCGAACCGCTGGAAGGAATATTCAAAGAAATTGTTTCCGGACAGTTGGAAATTACCAGACAGGACAGCGAAAACTACCTGTGGCACAGCTTTTGGCTTCTCATCAGAAAAGCCGATAATGTCGTTGTAGGCTCCGCTGATTTTAAGAATGTACCCGATGAAAAAGGCCAGGTTGAAATAGGCTATGGCCTGGGAAAAGCCTTTGAACATGAAGGATATATGACGGAAGCCGTCCGCGCCATGTGCAGCTGGGCAAAGGAGCAGGAAGGGGTGTCCTGTATCACTGCGGAAACGGAAGCAGACGGCTTTGCCTCCCAGCGTATCCTAAAGCGCTGCGGTTTTACGGAATATGCAGGGAATGATACCATCTGGTGGAGAATGTAGCCGGAATCAGACAGTTAATATCAGGAAATTATCCTCCATATACAAGCAGACTCTCCATGAAATCCCGATAAAAATAAACCCAGAAACCATATTACAAAACTGTAACCTTCAGGAAAGCCAATATGATACCTTCCCATAAGAAAATCCGGTATCCTGTGAATCAGAAAGACAACACCATCAATTAACCGGAATGAAATATGGAAAGGATGAATGGATATGAAAAAAAGGATCGTTATCATGCTTCTGCTGACGGCAGTGATGCTGAACGGCTGTAAGGCAGACAGCACAGCGGAGCGTCCGGCGGCGGATTCTGTGACAGCATTGGACAGCGTAGCGCAAACAGGAGACAACAAGGCAGAAGACAAAAAGGCAGAGGAAAGTGCAGTAAAAGAAAGCGCAACAAAGAAAAATACAGCAGAGGAAACAGCAGTAGGCGAATCAGCGGGAGAGTCCTCCGGGCAGCCGCCGGAAACAGAAGAAGGAATTACTGTAATCGGTGAGTTTGCCAGACTTTCTGCAGAGGAAGGAAACTGGAAAGGGCTGACAACAGAAGAAAAGCTGGAGGATTTCGATTTCCTGTATCAAACCCTGAAAGAAAATTACCCCTACTGGAATCTGGCCGAGCGGACGCAGAATATAGATTTGGAAGAGCAGTACCGGATCTGCAGGGAAAAAATAAAAAACTCCGAAACAGACATGCAGCTCTTCACAAATATACAGGGGTTCGTAGGACCATGCGGCGGAATCGGTCACTTGCAGCTTGTTATTGAAAATTGGGCGGATGATTACAGCAACCTGGACGGCATTTCCGAAGATTTACTCCCTCTCATGCGAAAAATCAGTGATGCCTATGCGAATGATACTTCAGTTGCAGCATATGAGAAGATTGAAAAATCATTTCAAAAAGCATGGGAAAAAGTCCAGGCGTACTATGAAGAACAGGGGATGTCTGACTTGCTTCAGTCAGACCCGGGTTCCATGGCTCAGGAGGATGAAACAGGAGATACCATACTTCTGGACAGCGGCGAAACCGATAATCTTTTATACGGGATCATTGAAGAAGGAAAGACTGCCTACATTAAAATAAGATTTTTTGACATGGATTATTATGAAGAAGACCGTAAAATCCTGACCGGCTTATACGAAAAATACAGCGATTATGAAAATGTCATTTTTGATTTAACCGATAACGGAGGCGGCGGAATGCCCTACTTTGACGATATCATTATGGCTCCTAACATTGACCATACCTGTACCGCCGACACATACCAATTTGTAAAAAACGGCAGCTATAACCGCAAATTCATGGATTTTTCTGAATATAAGCCTGTCAGTGAGGTCCCCGAACTGCCCAGATTGAATCAGGAAGACCTTTCCGGACTTGATTTATTTGTGGCCGATACCTATAAGGTTGAGCCTTCCGGAGAAAAGAAAGCCCTGAAAGGAAAACTGTGGATGCTGGTGAACGAAAATGTGTATTCCTCCTCCGAATATGCGGCCATGTTCACGAAAGCCACCGGATTTGCAACTCTTGTGGGGCGGACGACCGGCGGCGACGGAATCGGTTCCGAACCTCTGCCCATCGTCCTTAAGAACAGCGGCCTCATCGTGCGGTATAGCCCTGTTTACGGAACTACCCCTGACGGCGCGGGCAGCGAGGAATTCGGAACGGAACCTGATATCCTTTCCCCGGAAGGCGAAAGCCCACTGGAAACCTGCCTGAAAGCTATTGGCTAAAACCCGGGGCAATGTTTTTATATTAATGAAATAACATTAAGCAGACGGCATTGAAAATATGTCATTGACAAATATTCAATAGAGGAGTAAGCTGAAAACAGAAAGAGAGAGGATCCATATGAGAGTTTCCAAAGAACCTGAAGTCAGAAAACAGGAAATGCTGGACACCGCCATGCGGGTATTTGCCGAGAAGGGCTTTGAAGCCACTACCATGAAGGATATTGCTGCTGAAATGAATGTGGTTTCCGGGCTTTGCTACCATTATTTCCAGAATAAACAGCAGCTGTATGAAGAAGCTTTGACGCACTATGCAGAAGAGTGCAGCGAGCCTTTTATCCAGATTTTCAGGAATACAAAGCAGCCGCTGGAAGAGTGCATGAAGGCTGTTATTGCATTCCTGTATCAGGAGGAAGGAAAATATAAATACGCCTCTTTTTTTGATAAAAAAGGAAATGAATTTTTTCATCGCCAGCTGAGTATGCATATGGAGGAGAAAATTGCCCCATACCTTGCGGAATATCTCAGGTGCCGCTCTGAAATGGGAGAAATCAACGTGGATTATCCGGAGCAGACAGCTCTTTTTATTTTAAGCGGCCAGTCCCCCATCCTCATTGATGAAAGGATTCCATTAAAGGAAAAGACAGAACTGCTGCACAAATTGATTTATAAAATATTACAGTAGGCCGGCCCCGCTGTTTTGGCGGGGCTTTTCTGCAAAATGCTATTGAATATAAGTCAATGACATGGGTTTAATCATTTTTACTGTAATTATTGTCCTGAAGAATTATCCTAAAATGCTATATTACACGGACAGTTCTGCCCCTGAAGGTCTGAAGGTGAAAACGCACCAGTTTACGGCAAAAAACAATATTTGAAAGGACGGCGCCAGAGAATGGATGATACGAGCAAAAAAATAACAACAGATTATTTCAACAAAACAGCGGAGGATTACGACACAAGCCATGACGGAAAATTTGTCCAATGTATGTACCGGGAAATTCTTGCCCGCGTACCGGATACCAGAGGACAGCGGCTTCTTGATTTGGGCTGCGGCAACGGCAATATACTAAAAACCCTGAATGAACGCATCCTGGCAGAATATTACGGCCTGGATATTTCGGAAAAAATGATTGAAGAGGCGGGAAAGAAACTGGGGAAGGCGGCGCGGCTTCAGGTGGGAGACGCGGAACAGCTGCCCTATAAGGACAATTTTTTTGATGTGGTGGTTTGCAATGCTTCCTTCCACCATTACCCGAACCCGGAAAAGGCCGCTGCAGAAATGGGCAGAATCATAAAACCCGGCGGCCTTCTAATCCTCGGTGACCCCACAATGCCCTCTATAATGATTGAGGTGTTTAACTGGGCGTTAAAGTGGAGCAGTTCCGGTGACGTTAAGCTGTGGAAGAAACGGGAAATCAGGGAGCTTTTTGGAAGATGCGGCTTTGTAATGGAGGATTGGAAGCGGATTAAATACAGATGCTTTGTCTGTAGTTTGAGGAAAAGGTAAGGGGGACGGCTGCAACGGCCGTTGTAACAGAAAAATATGTCGGGAAGAAAAAATACTGCCGCCCTATAGTACAAAAGGGCTGGCAGTATTTTTTCTTCTTCCTGCTTATAATAAAGAACGTCTGTCGAATTTCTCTTCGCAGTATTTGCAGCGGTATATTTCTTTTTTCTCATCGGAGAGAACGAAAATATGAGGAAGTCCCTGCTCAATGGAAGTGATACAGCGGGGATTTTTGCAGTGAATAACGTTTTTGATTTCTTTGGGGAGTATCAGTTCCTTCTTCTTAACAATTTCGCCGTTTTTTATAATATTTACAGTAATATTGTGATCTATGAAGGCCAGGACATCAAGGTTCATCATGTCAACATCGCATTCCACCTTCAGAATATCTTTTTTCCCCATTTTATTGCTGCGTGCATTTTTGATGATAGCCACCGTGCAGTCCAGCTTGTCCAGCTGCAGGTGACGGTAAATGGACAGGCTGGTGCCGGCCTTGATGTGGTCAAGCACGAAGCCTTCTTCAATTTTTCCTACATTTAACATAAGGTTGCCTTTCTGCCCGCTAATGGGCGTTTATACTAATGCCACAAAGGGCGTTTTCCTGGTAAATTAATCATTTACGCTGATACCCAGCAGGGTGAGGATAAGCGCCATGCGGACATACACGCCATACTGCGCCTGCTTGAAGTAAACAGCCCTCGGATCGTCATCCACATCCACGGAGATTTCATTGACCCTGGGCAGGGGATGAAGGACGAGCATGTCACTGGGAGCCAGGGAAAGCTTGGCTTTGTCGAGCACATAGAAGTCCTTTAAGCGGACGTAATCCTCTTCGTTGAAGAAACGCTCCTTCTGAACGCGGGTCATGTAAAGGATATCCAGGCTGGGCATAATTTCCTCCAGCTGTGTGACTTCCTCGTAGGGAATATTTTTTTCCTTCAGCATTTCCGTAATGTAGTCGGGGACGCGCAGTTCATCAGGGGAGATGAAAATAAAACGTACATTGTCATAGCGAACGAGGGCATTAATCAGGGAATGTACGGTCCGGCCGAATTTCAGGTCGCCGCACAGTCCGATGGTAAGCTGGTTCAGGCGGCCCTTTAGCGTGCTGATGGTCATCAGATCAGTCAGCGTCTGGGTCGGATGCTGATGTCCGCCGTCGCCGGCGTTGATTACCGGGATTCCTGAAACGGAGGCGGCTACCATGGGAGCGCCCTCTTTGGGATGGCGCATGGCGCAGATATCTGCATAACAGGAGATGATGCGGATGGTGTCGGCCACGCTTTCGCCCTTGGAAGCGGAGGAGCTTGCGGCATCGGAGAAGCCCAGCACGCTGCCGCCCAGATTGAGCATGGCGGCTTCAAAGCTTAAGCGGGTCCGGGTGCTCGGTTCATAGAAACAGGTAGCTAACTTTTTCCCCTCGCAGGCATGCGCATATTTCGGCATGTTCGATTCGATATCCCTTGCCAGGGCAAAGAGCTTGTCCAGTTCCTCCACGGAAAAGTCAAGCGGGTTCATTAAATGTTTCATTTATCGGTCTCCTTTCTGTTAAATGCGGAAATATTGGGATCTGGACATCAATTTTGCTGAACGTGTCCTGCCGCCCCGGCCCATAAATAACGCCTGCGGTCGGCAGGCGTTGATTTTAGAAAATCGAAGAGAAAATAATTTTCCCTTCGATTTATATTCATATATCCGGTATGAAATTCTGCTTATTGCCAGGCTTGCAGCGGTTTGCAAATCGTCCCATAAAATTCTCCACATTTCTTACAGCCACTTACTATTTGTGACATTATAGCACATCGAAAAAGGGGGTTCAATCTATTTTTACGTAAAATTTATTTTTTATAAAAATAGAAGGTCCGGATGAAAAACCTTTGCAAATCAGGTGCATATCTATTATAATTTACGCGAAGGATATGAAGTAAGGCAGCAGTTTGGAAGTCTTAACTGTTGCGAAGAGAGAACTGAATGGAACAGATACACGCGCACATAAGAACGCGCATAAGCAGCATAAGAAAAGAGGTAGCCTATGGACGGTGAAAACAGGAACGGGGAAGTGCAGTTTACGGAACGAAAAAGATGGCTGTTTTTCGGCCTGCCCTTTACCTTTACCGTATATACGGTGAAGGATGATATCATTACCGTTTCGGAAGGTTTTCTGAATAAAAAGGAAAACGACTGTTATATGTATAAGGTGCAGGACGTGGAGCTGGTGGAGTCTCTGGCGGAACGCATTGTTGGAATCGGTACGGTGAAATGTTATACCGGCGATACCACCAATCCGGTGCTGATGCTGACTCATATAAAAAATGCCAGAACCATTAAAAATTACATATTGGAGGCCTCGGAGAAGGCAAGAATCCGGCGCCGTACCATGAATATGCTGAATATCGGCGCAGAAGGCGCGGATGACGGCGATTGGGACGACGGCAGGGAATAGGCGGGGACGTTTGGAATATTTTCATTCTCGAAAAGAAAGATGCGGAAAACCAGTTTTTTCTGCATCTTTTTGTGTGGGGGAGTGAGTCCGGCCGCGAATGGGTTCTCCGAAGGCCCGGGGCAGGGGCAGGAGGCGGGGGAAAGGCTTTTTTCCGGGACCAGTCGGCCCGGGCATTGCGATGAGCCTTGGGCGAAAAATTATGTCAGGTGTGCCTTCCATAATTTTTAAGTCTCATCTCCATGGGCCGAAAAGGTCCCGGAAAAAAGCCTTTCCCCCGCCTCCTGCCCCTGCCCCGGGTCTTCGGAGAAACCATTCGCGGCCGGACCGGAAGGTTGCTGGGGGGAGCAGAATAAATAAAGGGATTAAAGAGAATAAAGGGATTAATGGAATTAAGAAAAAATATGAAAAAATGAGCTTGGGATGCGCGAGGATTTTGGTGGATGAAGGCGTCTAGGAGCGGCGCGGCAGGAGGAGTGTTGGAGATGGAACTTGATATGACGAAGGGGAGTCCCTTTAAGCTGATTGTGAGGTTTATTATTCCGATTATTATCGGGAATATTTTTCAGCAGCTGTATAGTCTGGTGGATACCGTGATTGTGGGGCGGTTTGTGGGCGTGAAGGCTTTGGCGGCTGTGGGGGCCACGGGGACGATTACGTTTTTGATTCTGGGATTTCTGCAGGGGCTGACTACGGGCTTTACGATTCTGACGGCGCAGCGTTTCGGCGCCGGGGATGAGGAGGGGATGAAGAAGAGCGTGGGAAATGCCGCGGTACTTTCTGTTATCGTTACGGTGGTTATGACCTTTACGAGTGTGCTGATTATGGACTGGCTGCTGCGTATTATGAGGACGCCTGCGGATATTATGGATATGTCCAGGGAATATATTCTGATTATCTGCTGGGGAATGGGCTTCAGCGTGCTTTATAATCTGCTGTCCAGTATTCTGCGGGCTGTGGGGAACAGTAAGGTGCCGCTTTATTTTCTGGTGCTGTCGGCTGCGATTAACATTATAGGGGATCTGGTTCTGATCATTTGTTTTGATATGGGTGTGGCCGGGGCTGCGGTGGCGACGATTGCATCGCAGGGAATTTCCGGGCTTTTGTGTCTTGTTTATATGGTAAAGAAGGTCCCGCTTCTTGCTTTGCATAAGGAGCATCTGAGGCTGGATCCGTGGTGTGTGCGGAATCAGGTATCCATCGGGATTCCCATGGCGTTGCAGTTTTCCATTACTGCGGTGGGGACGATTATGGTGCAGGTGGCGCTGAATATGCTGGGTTCTACCGTGGTTGCCGCTTATACGGCGGCCTGCAAGGTGGAGCAGCTGGTGACGCAGGTATTTGCTTCCATGGGTATGACAATGGCCACCTTCTGCGGGCAGAACCGGGGGATTAATGATCTGGGGCGTATTAAGAAGGGAAGCAGGATCGCTTTCTGGATGTCTGCGGTTTACGGAGTGATTATTTATGCAGTGGTTGTTGTGGCGCTACCGGTGATTATCCGGTTGTTTGTAACCGGGGACAGCACGGAGGTGCTGGGGTATGCGAGGACCTATATTTTGATTAACGGGGCTTTCTTTATTCCGCTGGGGATGATTTTTATCTATAGAAATGTGATGCAAAGCTGCGGTTATGCGTTGATGCCGATGATGGGCGGCGTGGTGGAGCTTTTGAGCAGGGCCGTGCTGGCCGTGGTGGCGGCGAAGCTGCTGAGCTATGTGGGCGTGTGCGCCGCAAATGCCAGCGCATGGTGCCTGGGCGGAATTTTCCTGTACATTGCTTATCGGTTTACCATGAAGAAGATGGAGAGGGAGAAGCTGTTTGCCGAGGGGCAGCGGCAGGAGGCTTCCTCATAATTGCTTCCTTTAATTAGGAAGAAAGCGGAAATAGCGGGCAGGGATATCCTGTCCGCTATTTCCGCGGGTAATGGGGAAGGCTGTGCTGGTATTTTCCGGATTTAATGCTTCTTTTTCCCGGCGGGGGACTGGATTGCCTGTTCCATGAGCAGTCCGGTGGCAAACCAGCAGGGGGCGTAGTCCAGGCGGATGACCTTGCCGATGTTCCAGCGGGCCTTGCCGTAGCTCCAGGGGCAGAGGCCTTTTTTCAGGAGAAAACGGCCTGAGAGGTATTCTGCCACGAAAATGAAAAGGGCATAGACGCAGCCTCTGACGAACCAGTGGCATTTTTTTACCAGGGCGCAGATGGGGCGCAGCAGGCAGCCAGCCCCGTAGATGGGAAACATCCACAGGGAGGTGGTGCCCTGAAGCGTGAATTTGCGCTGCTGGAGGGAGTGGAGGGCGGTAAATGTAATTTCAAGGCACCAGCCGAGGATGCCGCATTTTATAAAGTCTTTCCATAATTTTTGCATGTTAATATTTTGGCCGGTTATTCTTTTTTTATGCAAAATGTGCTAGGATGTATAGAAAAGAAGTTGAAAAAATGTTATTCCCGTGAGCAGCGGCCAGGCACCCGTGCTTGTATGGATATCTGGCGGCTTGCCCTGCAGCGTTGCAGGTTTGATGCTTCGTTGCCTGCGGCGGGGGATTTGATTGCGCGCAGCGACGCGCGGATAGGAGAAGAGATGAATTATCAGGAGGCGCTTGCCTATATGCAGGAATGCAATACCTTCGGCGTGGTGCCGGGCCTTGAGAATATAAAGGAGCTGTTGGCGCGGCTGGGTAATCCGCAGGAGAAATTAAGCTTTATACATATCGCGGGGACGAACGGCAAAGGCTCCGTAATGAATTTTATTTCCACGGTGCTTACGGAAGGCGGTTATAAGACGGGACGGTATATTTCTCCTGCCATTTTTGAGTACAGGGAGCTGTTTCAGATCAATGGGAAGCCAATCAGCAAGGCAGAGCTTGGCAAAACCATGGAACCTGTGCGGGAGGCGGCGGAGGCTATGGCGGCGGAAACCGGAAGGCATCCCACGGTTTTTGAGGTGGAGACAGCCCTTGCTTTTTTATGGTTTTGTCAGAAAAAATGTGATATTGTGGTGCTGGAAACCGGGATGGGCGGGCTGCTGGATGCCACAAATGTAATTCCGGCGCCGCTGCTTTGCGTTTTTGCGTCCATCAGTATGGATCATATGGCTTTTCTGGGCGATACGCTGGAGGAGATTGCAGCGCAGAAGGCGGGGATTATCAAGCCGGGAAGCCGTGTGGTTTCCTGCAGGCAGCTTCCTGAGGCTATGGGAGTGATTGAGGAAGCCTGTAAGGAAAAGGGCTGTGAACTGTTTGTATCCGATATGGGGTCGGCAAAAAATGTGAAGTACGGGCTGGAAAAGCAGCGGTTTTCTTATAAGGGACATAAAAATCTGGAAATCACCATGGCCGGAATCCATCAAATCGACAACTGCGCCCTTGCTGTGGAAGCGCTTGACCGGCTTGCGGATTTGGGCTTTCCCGTAAAGGAGGAGAAGCTGAAGGCCGGGCTTCTGCGCGCAAAGTGGCCGGGGCGCTTTGAAATTATCGGCAGGAAACCGCTGTTTATCGCAGACGGGGCGCATAACGAGGACGGCGCGGTAAAACTGGCCCAGTCCATACGTTTCTATTTTACAAATAGAAGAATCATATATATAATGGGAATATTGAAGGACAAGGAAGTGGATAAAATCATCCTGAATACCTGTGATTATGCGGATGCCATTATCACGGTGGCAGCGCCCGGCAACCCCAGGGCGATGTCTTCCTGTGAGCTGGCGGAGGTGGTGCGCAGGGTGCATGAAAATGTGACCGCGGCGGACAGTCCGGAGGAGGCCGTGGAAATGGCACGCCTTCTGGCAGGGAAAGAGGATGTTATCATCGCTTTTGGCTCCCTGTCCTTTCTGGGGGATATCATCAGAATCGCGGAAAAGAGGCAGCAGTGAGAAATCAGGCAGCGGCCGGTCAGGAGAGACACGCATGGTAGATAAAGCAAAAATTGAGGAAGCGGTGAAGCTGCTTCTGGAAGGAATCGGAGAAGATGTAAACCGGGAAGGGCTGGTGGAGACGCCCCAGCGGATAGCAAGGATGTATGAGGAGATTTTCGGCGGGATGGATGAGGATCCGGCGGTGCCGCTGTCCAAGCAGTTTCAGGCGGAGGGCGCAGGGATTGTGCTGGAAAAGGACATTACCTTTTATTCCACCTGTGAGCATCATCTGATGCCGTTTTTCGGAAAAGCCCATGTGGCTTATCTTCCGGACGGTAAGGTGGTGGGCTTAAGCAAGCTGGCGAGGACGGTGGAGATTTTCGCCAGAAGGCCGCAGCTTCAGGAAAAGCTTACGGCGCAGGTGGCGGATGCCCTGATGGATTATCTGAAGCCAAAGGGAGTGATGATCCTGATTGAGGCGGAGCATATGTGCATGACAATGCGCGGTGTGAAGAAGCCGGGGAGCAAGACGGTAACTGTGGCGACAAGAGGTGCTTTTGAAGAGAATGCCGCGCTGCAGGAAACCTTTTATCATATGCTGGAGTGTTAGGGCGTATTTGAAATTTGCTCCACAGCCTGTCGGGGAAAGGAAGAGCGGTATGGACAGAGTCAACAGGATACTGCACAATCCGAAGTACAGGGAATGTGTGGAAAAAAACCGGAAATATGAAGAAGAACGGATCTTCTGCAGGCACGATATGTCTCATTTCCTGGATGTGGCCCGGCTTTCCTGGATTGAAAATCTGGAAAAGGGGCTGGGAATTGAGAAGGAGCTTATTTACGCGGCGGCGTTGCTGCATGACTGCGGCAGGTTCCGGCAGTATGAGGACGGCACGCCCCATGAGCTTGCCGGAACACAGCTGGCGGAGGAGATTCTTTTTGACTGCGGCTTTGAGGAACCGGAGCGGGAGGAAATCCTCCGGGCGATTTCAGGGCACAGGGAAAAAAAGCTGGCACAGGAGGAGAGCCTGCGCGGGGTGCTTTACAGGGCGGATAAGAAAAGCCGGCCCTGCTTTGCATGCCCGGCGGAAGGCGCCTGCAGCTGGCCGCCCTCCAAAAAGAACCTTTTGCTGAAGTGGTGAAGTGTCCCCTCGCCGTGTCATTTCCTGCGGGGCGTCCGGCGCTGTCCTCCCTTCCTGCTCCCGGCAGGTGTTCCGCGCGTTCGGACGGGAAAATGGGGGATTTCTAACCGGTCTGTTATTCTCTTCTGCTGCCAAAGCGGCGCGAACTCCTCACTGGCGTTCGTTAAACAGCGCCGCTTTGGGCGGGCAGCAGAAGAGAATAACAAACCAGTAAGAAATCACTCCATTTTCCCGTGACTCACGCACTGAACACCTGCCGGGAGCAGGAAGGGAGGACAGCGCCGGACACCCCGCAGGAAATGACACGGCGAGGGGAGGCAGGCTGTGAAGAGGGGAGAAGGGCAGATACAAAGAGTGTGGGAGAGCAGTGAAATTAGGACGGGCGTGAGAAAAGATAATTTTTCAGGAGGCAGGCAGGATGGTTATAGGCGGCAGGGAATTTGTTGACAGCGGGAAGACATATGTGATGGGGATTTTGAATGTGACTCCGGATTCTTTTTCGGATGGGGGGCGTTTTAATGAGATGGACAGGGCGCTTTGGCATGTGGAGGAGATGATTGGGGATGGGATGGATATCCTGGATATCGGCGGGGAGTCCACAAGGCCGGGGTATACGCTGCTTTCGGAGGAGGAGGAGACTTCGCGGGTGGCTCCGGTGATTGAGGCGGTGAAGAAACGGTTTGACGTGCCGGTTTCCCTGGATACATATAAGTATAAGGTGGCGCAGGCGGGAATCGCGGCAGGGGCGGATTTGATTAATGATATCTGGGGACTGAAATATGACGGCGGCCAGATGGCGGAGACGATTGCGGGAAGCGGGCTGCCCTGTTGCCTGATGCATAACAGACAGAATGCGGATTACGGGAATTTCCTGGAGGATCTGGCGGCGGATCTGGCGGATACGCTGCGGATTGCGGAAGCGGCCGGAATCAGGGATGATAAGATTATCCTGGACCCGGGCGTGGGCTTTGGGAAAACCTATGAAAATAATCTGGAGGTGATTAATCATCTGGACAGCCTGCGGATTTTTAACTGTCCGCTGCTGCTGGGGACTTCCAGGAAGTCGGTGATAGGGCTGACGCTTGATCTGCCTGCGGACGAAAGGCTGGAGGGTACGCTGGTGACCACGGTATTTGCGGTGCTGAGCGGGTGTTCCTTTGTGCGTGTGCATGATGTGAAGGCGAATAAGAGGGCCATTCGTATGGCGGAGGCGATCCTGCAGGAGGGCAGGTAGTTACTGGTCACGGAGTGAACAGTAATATAATAAGGAGGTGCCGTTGTGGATCAGATACGGATTAAGGGACTGGAAATTTTTGCGCATCATGGAGTTTATCCGGAGGAAAAGGAAAAGGGACAGCATTTTTTCCTGGATGCGGTGTTATATACGGATACGAGAAGAGCGGGGCTGACGGACAGGCTGGAGCTCTCCACCGATTATGGAGAGGTGTGCAGGCTGATGAACGAGGTTATGTGCGCCCAGACCTATGATTTGATAGAACGGGCGGCGGAGCAGACTGCGCAGGAGGTTTTGCTGGCATTTCCGCTGATCCGGCGGCTGGAGCTGGAACTGCATAAGCCGGAGGCGCCGATTCCGCTTCCCTTCGGGGATGTGTCGGTGCGGATTGAGAGGGGCTGGCACAGGGCGTTCGTTGCGTTTGGCTCCAATATGGGGGATAAAGAATATTATCTGGAAAAAGGGCTGAAGGAGCTGAAGGAGCATCCGCTCTGCCGTCCGGTGAAGGTTTCGAAGGTTTACAGGACCACGCCCTACGGCGGCGTTGAGCAGGAGGATTTCCTCAACGGCGTCATGGAGCTGGAAACGCTGCTTACGCCCTTTGAGCTGCTGGAGAAGCTGCAGCAGGTGGAAAGGCAGGCCGGACGGGAGCGTAAGGTACACTGGGGGCCGCGGACGCTGGATCTGGATCTGCTGCTTTACGATGATTGTGTGATCGATACCGAAACGCTTACAGTGCCTCATCCCGACATGCAGAACAGGGATTTTGTGCTGGCGCCGCTGTGTGAAATAGCGCCGTTCGTAAGGCATCCTTTCACTGGAAAGACGGCAAAGCAGATGCTGGAGGAGCTTAAGCACAATGGTGAAAAGCATGTGGTTGACACAGCGCAAAATAAATTGGATTGAAGAAAAATAAGTTTGCACAGGACCGGTTCAGCCTCATCTGGCCTGGTATGTGAAGGACGAAGGAGCGAAGAAGCATGGATTTAGGGGATTTGAGGAAACAGATAGATTCGGTGGATGAGCAGATTGTCAGCCTCTATGAGGAACGGATGGACATCTGTAAGCATGTGGCCGAGGTGAAGATAGAAACAGGGAAGAAGGTCTTTGACAGGGAACGGGAAAAAGAAAAGATCGCCAGGGTAAAGTCCCTGACACATAATGATTTTAACCGCACAGGGATCGGGGAGCTGTTTGAGCAGATCATGTCCATGAGCCGCAAGCTCCAGTATCAGCTGCTGGCGGAAAAAGGAAGCATGGGACGCCTTCCCTTCATCGGGGTGGATTCCCTGGTGGATGACCGGGTGAGAGTGGTTTTTCAGGGGGCGGAAGGGGCTTATTCCCAGGCGGCCATGCATCAGTACTTCGGAGAGGAGGTAAACAGCTTCCATGTGGATACCTTCCGGGATGCCTGCTGCGCCATAGAGGAAGGCAGCGCGGATTTCGCCGTGCTTCCCATTGAAAATTCCACCGCCGGGATCGTGAACGAAATTTATGATCTGCTTGTGGAATTTGAAAATTATATTGTGGGAGAGCAGATAATCAGGATAGAGCACTGCCTGCTGGGCGTCCCGGGGACCAGGATGGAGGATATCAGGACGGTATTTTCCCACCCCCAGTCACTGATGCAGAGCGCAAGGTTTCTGGCGGAGCATGACTGGAAGCAGATCAGCCTGCCCAATAACGCCTTTGCCGCCAGAAAGGTAGCGCAGGAGGGCGACTGTACACAGGCGGCCATTGCCAGCGAATATGCGGGCAAGGTATACGGGCTGGAGGTGCTTAAAAAGCCCGTGAACCAGTCTGAGACGAATTCCACCCGCTTCATTATAATCACCAACCAGAAGATTTTCCGCAAGGATGCAAAAAAGGTGAGCATCTGCTTCGAAATCGCCCATGAAAGCGGTTCCCTTTATCACATGCTGTCCCATTTTATCTACAACAATCTGAACATGACCAAAATAGAAAGCCGCCCCATTGAAGGACGCAACTGGGAATACCGGTTTTTCGTTGACTTTGACGGCAACCTGGCTGACAGCGCGGTAAAGAATGCGCTGCGCGGGCTGCGGGATGAAGCGCAGAACATGCGGATTTTGGGAAATTACTGACGGCAGAGCCTTAAAAGTGATGTTTTTTGATTATAAAGAGGATGGGAAGGACAGGCACAATGAGAGAAAAAGAGCTGATTGTATATAAGGATTTTGGAGAGGACGGCGCGCTGCTTGCGGACATGGTCTGGCTGATGGAGCATTACGGTACCGGTGAGGAGGGCATCCAGAAGGAAAGCTCCCTGCTGTACGAGTGTATGCACGGGCTGCTGGAAATGGCCGGAAGCCATGGCTTTTCAGGCAACCTGTGGCACTGCTATCTGACGAACCTGCTTGTGAATAATGAAAACAGCTACAGCCGCGCCTGTGAAATCAGGGGAGCTGTGGAGGGCACCATCAATGAGGCGGTGCTGCATGACATTGCTATTTTTAAAGAATTTTTTGATTATGACTTTACGGATATGATGAATAAGCTGGAAGCGCCTGCTTTTTCCATGGCTCTTTCCTATGAAGGGAATATGCAGGAGAGCAAGGTGTACAATACCCGTATCCGCGACCGCATCTGCACGCTGGCCGTGCGTTTCCGGGAGGATGGGACGCCGGAGGAGATGAAGGCGACCCTGACGGAATTTTATAAGGAATACGGCGTCGGCAAATTCGGCCTGCACAAGGCCTTCCGCATCGCCCATAAGGAAGGGGAAACGGTAATCGAACCGATCCTGAACATCGCCCACGTGAAGCTTTCCGATCTGGTGGGCTATGAAACCGCCAAGAAAAAGCTCATCGACAATACGGAAGCCTTTGTATTAGGAAAGAAGGCAAACAACTGCCTGCTGTACGGCGATGCGGGAACCGGAAAATCCTCCAGCATCAAAGCCATTGCCAATGCATATTATTCACAGGGGCTGCGCATCATTGAGGTATATAAGCACCAGTTCCAGGATTTGAATGATGTGATCGGCCAGATTAAAAACAGGAATTATAAGTTTATCATCTATATGGATGACCTGAGCTTTGAGGATTTTGAAATCGAATATAAGTACCTGAAGGCGGTTATCGAAGGCGGGCTGGAGAAGAAGCCGGCCAACGTCCTGATTTATGCCACCTCCAACAGAAGGCATCTGGTCAGGGAAAAATTCAGTGACAAGAGGGAGCTGGATGATGATCTGCACAATAACGACACCGTACAGGAAAAGCTGTCTCTGGTATCCCGCTTCGGCGTGACCATTTATTTCGGCGCGCCGGATAAAGCCCAGTTCCAGAATATCGTAAAAACGCTGGCGCTCCGTTACGGGGTAACCATGCCGGAGGAGGAACTGCTGGCAGAAGCCAATAAGTGGGAGCTGTACCACGGCGGGCTTTCCGGCAGGACGGCGCAGCAGTTTATCGATTATCTGCTGGGCCGGATGTAGGAGCGAAAACAGGGGAAGAAAGGAAGGGATGCAGGGTGAAGACTTTTGCCGCCATAGACGTGGGATCTTATGAGCTTTCCATGAAGATATTTGAATTTTCGGCGAAAACAAGCATGAAGGAAATCGACCATATCCGCCATCGGATCGATTTGGGAAACGATACCTTCGCCACCGGAAAAATCAGCTATGAAAAGGTAGATGAACTATGCCGTGTCCTCCGTGAATTCGAAGAAATCATGCGCAGCTACAAGGTGGAGGACTACAGGGCCTACGGCACCAGTGCCATACGGGAAACGGAAAATACCATGATCGTGCTGGATCAGATCCAGCAGCGCACGGGAATCCATATTGATGTGCTCAGCAATTCCGAGCAGCGTTTCCTGGATTACAAATCCATTGCGCTGAAGGGCCAGGATTTTAACAAAATTATTGAAAAAGGGACGGCGATCGTGGATATCGGCGGCGGCAGCATCCAGGTTTCCCTGTTTGACAAGGATACGCTGGTAGCCACCCAGAACCTGCGCCTGGGCGTTCTGCGCCTCCAGGAGCTGTTAAACAAGCTGAACGCCAGGCCCGCCAAATACGAAGGGCTGCTGGAGGAAATGATCGACAGCCAGCTCTCCGTTTTCAAAAAGCTGTATCTGAAGGACAGAATCGTTGAAAATATTATCATTGTGGATGATTATGTGTCAACGCTGATTCAGAAAAGGCTCACCGGCTCCCAGACGCCGGGATATGTGGACAGCGCAAGTTACGGCGTTTTCATGGAAGCCCTGCGCAGCCATACTAAGGAAGAAGTGGCGGCCCACTTCGGCGTTTCCGTGGAAAGCCTTCCGCTGATATTTATTTCCGCCGTACTGATTTACAACGTGGCGAAGCTCATGGAAGCCAAGCTGCTGTGGGCGCCCGGCGTGACGCTCTGCGATGGCATTGCCTATGAATATGCGGAAAAAAATAAAATCATCGGGCCGAAGCATGATTTTGAACAGGATATCGTAGCCTGCGCCAGGAATATCAGCAAGCGCTTCATGGGAAGCAGGCGCCGCGGCGAAACCCTGGAGCATATCTGCGTCACGATTTTTGACAGCATGAAAAAGGTGCATGGACTGGGAAAGAGGGAGAGGCTATTGCTGCGCATTGCCGCCCTGCTCCACGACTGCGGGAAATATATCAGCATGGTGAATCTGGGGGAATGTTCCTACAGCATTGTCATGGCCACGGAGATCATCGGCCTTTCCCACAGGGAACGTGAAATTGTCGCCAACGTGGTTAAATATAACCATCAGGATTTTGACTATTATGAAGAGCTGGGGACCACCACAACACTGGACACCCAGTCCTATCTTACCATTGCCAAGCTGACGGCCATCCTGCGGGTGGCAAACGGCCTGGATCGCAGCCACAAGCAGAAGTTCCGGGATTTCAGGACGACCCTGAAGGAGGATCAGCTGATCATCACGGTGAACACCGCGGAGGATATCACCCTGGAAAGAGGGCTGTTTGAGGCCAAAGCGTCATTTTTCGAAGAGGTTTTCAGTTTACATCCAGTCATTAAGCAGAAAAAATTGTAACCGTGAAGGGAAGAAGCAGTTACAAAGAATTCATATAAATGGAGAAAAATTATGGCGGAGAAAAAAGATTATCTGGACCCTGAGCTTTATACCAACCGGGAACTGAGCTGGATTCTGTTTAATAAAAGAGTGCTGTCGGAAGCGAGAGACAAACAGATCCCGCTGTTTGAAAGACTGAAATTCTTAAGCATTACCGCATCCAACCTGGATGAGTTTTTCATGGTGCGCGTGGCATCGCTGAAGGACATGGTAAATGCGAAATATACCAAAAAGGATATTGCGGGGCTTACCGCCGCCCAGCAGCTGGATAAGCTGAACGTGGTGACCCACGAGCTGGTGGCCCAGCAGTATTCTACATACAACCGTTCCCTGCTGCCGCTGCTGAAGGCAAACGGCCTTACGGTTGTAGAAAAGCACGAGCAGCTGAGCAAGGATCAGGCCGAATATGTGGACGCCTATTTTGAGGAAAATGTATATCCCGTGCTGACCCCCATGGCGGTGGACTCCTCCAGGCCCTTCCCCCTCATCAGGAATAAATCCTTAAATATCGGGGCGCTGCTTTCCAAACGGAAAGAAAAGGGGGAGCTGGAATTTGCCACGGTCCAGGTGCCCAGCGTGCTGGCGCGTATTGTGCCCATTCCGGCCGGGGACAACGGCGGCAAGGCGGTCATCCTTCTGGAAGAGGTGATTGAGCGGAATATTTCCAGGCTTTTTCTCAACTATGACGTGGTGTGCTCCCATCCTTTCCGTATCATGAGAAATGCGGATCTGACCATTGATGAGGACGAGGCGGAGGATCTGCTGAAGGAAATCGAAAAACAGCTGAAAAAGAGACAGTGGGGGCAGGCAATCCGGCTGGAGGTGGAAGCCGGCATGGATAAACGCCTGCTGCGCATCATCAAGGATGAGCTTTCCATTGAGGAAGAGGATATTTACCATATCGACGGCCCCCTGGATCTTACCTTCCTTATGAAAATGTACGGCCTGGAGGGCTTTGAGCATCTGAAGGAAGAAAAGTATGTGCCCCAGCCGGTGCCGGAATTTATGGAAGAGGGTTCTGTTTTTGATAAAATCAGGCAGGGAGATATTCTGCTGCACCATCCCTTCCAGACCTTTGCCCCTGTGGTGCAGTTCATCCGGGAAGCCGCCAGGGATCCGGAGGTGCTGGCCATCAAGCAGACACTGTACCGCGTCAGCGGCAATTCGCCCATCATTGCGGCGCTGGCCCAGGCGGCGGAAAACGGAAAGCAGGTTTCCGTGCTTGTGGAGCTGAAGGCGCGTTTTGACGAGGAAAACAATATCGTATGGGCGAGAAAGCTGGAAAAGGCGGGCTGTCACGTAATTTACGGCCTGGTGGGCCTGAAAACCCACAGCAAAATCACGCTTGTGGTGCGCCGTGAGGAAGACGGCATCCGCCGTTATGTCCATCTGGGAACCGGAAACTATAACGATGCCACGGCAAAGCTATATACGGACATCGGCATGATGACCTGTTCCGAAGCCATCGGCGAGGATGCCACGGCGGTATTCAACATGCTTTCCGGTTATTCCGAGCCTCTTTCCTGGAATAAGCTTTCCCTTGCACCGCTGTGGCTGAAGGATAAGTTCCTTTACCTTATCGGACGGGAAGTGAAAAATGTGCGGGCCGGGGAAACGGGCCATATCATTGCCAAAATGAACTCCCTCTGCGATCAGGATATCATAGCTGCTCTGTATGAAGCCTCCGCAGCGGGCGTAAAAATAGAGCTGATCGTGCGGGGCATCTGTTCACTGAAGGTGGGCATACCCGGCGTCAGCGAGAATATATCCGTCCGTTCCATCGTGGGCACATTCCTGGAGCACAGCCGTATTTTCTATTTTGAAAATGCGGGCAAGAGCGAGGTTTACTGCGGCAGTGCGGACTGGATGCCCAGGAACCTGGAACGCCGTGTGGAAATCCTGTTCCCTGTGGAGGATCCGAAGCTGAAGGAAAAGGTGCTGCGCATTCTTGACGTGCAGCTGCGGGATACGGTGAAGGCCCACCTGCTGCAGCCGGACGGCAGCTATGAAAAGGTGGACAGAAGAGGAAAGGAAACCTTTAATTCCCAGGTTGCCTTCTGCGTTGAAGCGATGGAAGCGGCAAAAGCCCAGGAGACGCCTCATGATGACCGGGTGTTCATCCCGGAAAAGCATGTAAGTGAGGAAGAGGAGTAACCGGGAAGCGCCGGACAGCGAAGGAAAAACAGAAATAAAAGCAGAAGTAAAAACAGAGGTTAAAAAACAGGAGTAAAAAAGATGAAAAGCAGGATAATACTGGCTTCCGCATCCCCCAGGCGGCAGGAGCTGCTGACGCAGATAGGTCTGCCGTTTGAGGTCTGTCCCAGCGAATGGGAAGAGGTTACGGACAAAGAGCTTCCGGAGGAGGTCGTTCAGGAGCTTTCTTATCATAAGGCAATGGAAGTCTATGAAAGAAACGTCACAGAGGAAGGCACCGTCGTAATAGGCGCGGATACCATTGTGGCCTGCGGGGGGCAGGTTCTGGGAAAGCCCGGCAACAGGGAACGGGCAGAGGAGATGCTGGGTAAGCTGCAGGGCGGCACGCATCAGGTCTATACCGGAGTTGCCTTTGTGTGGAAAGAAAAGGGGAGGACGGAAACCGCCGGCTTTTATGAATGCACAGATGTGCGGGTTTATCCTATGACAGAAGAGGAAATCCGGTGTTACGTGGAGACGGGAGAGCCTATGGACAAGGCCGGCGCTTACGGGATACAGGGCGGTTTCGCCGCTTTTATACAGGGGATATGCGGGGATTACAATAACGTGGTGGGCCTGCCGGTGGGCAGGGTCTACCAGGAACTGAAAAAAAGACAGCTGATCGGCTGACATTTTTACGAAGCGGCAAAACCAGCCGTTTACGTAACCTGCCGGCGCTTCTGACAGTCTGTTTTGCAAGAAAAGGAGAACCTGCATGAAAAAAGCTGTGATATTTGATTTGGACGGCACGCTTGCCAATACCATAGAATCCCTGACCTACTGCGGGAACCGGGCGCTTCAAAAGTTCGGTCTGCCCTCCTTTACACAGGAGGATTATAAATATTTTGTAGGAGACGGCTCCGCCGTGCTGGTGCGCAGGGCGCTGACAAAGGCGGGAGACGCTGAGCTGACCCATTATGATGAGGTTTATGAGGAATATTGCAGACTGTTTGCAAAAGACTGCATGTATCAGGTCCGGCCCTATGATGGAATCATCCCTCTGCTGGAGGAACTGAAGAAAAAAGGAATCCGTATCGCGGTTCTATCCAACAAGCCCCATGAAAACAGCGTCAGCGTGGTGGAAACCCTGTTCGGCAAGGATTATTTCGACTGCATCCAGGGACAGAAGGCGGGCATCCCCAAAAAGCCGGATCCCGCCGGGGTCTTTAAAATAGAAGAATACCTGGGACTTGCCCCGGAGGATTTCCTTTATGTGGGGGATACCAGTGTGGATATGCGCACCGGAAAGAACGCAGGGCTTTTTACGGTTGGCGTTCTGTGGGGCTTCCGCGACCGGAAGGAGCTGGAGGATAACCACGCGGACGTGATTATTGAAAAACCCGCTGAACTGCTGGAATTTTTATAGACAGACAGCAGGGCATACGCCGCGGAAAATACCGTATGCGCCGATGCGCGCGGATAGGAGTGTTATGATAAAACTGATCGCATCTGACATAGACGGTACGCTGATACCGGATTCCACACCGAATCTGTATCCGGAAATTGTGGAGGAAATCAAAAGCCTGGCGGAACGGGGCGTCATTTTCTGCGGCGCCAGCGGCAGGCAGCTGTGCAGCATTCAGAATGTTTTCAGGGAGGTAGCTGATAAAATATGCTATATTGCGGAGAATGGGGCGCATATCCATTATAAGGGGGAGGACATATCCCTGACGAGCATGGACAGGGAATATGCAGAGCAGATTATCCATCAGCTGCGCGGCCTGGGGAATGAATATGAATTTGTGGTATCAACGCCCCACGGCAGTCTCCTGGAAACGAAGAACCGCACATTTCTCGATATGATGAAATACGGCTACCACAATACCTTCCGGCAGGTAGAGGATGTGCTGGCCCAGGAGGCGGTTATCCTGAAGGTTGCGGTATATCACAGAGGAAGCATACGGCAGCTGGGAGAAGAGGTATTGATCCCTCAATGGGGTGAAAAGGTGCAGACCTGCGTTGCCGGCGAGGAATGGGTGGATTTCATGGACGCCTCTGTGGATAAAGGAAATGCACTGAGGATACTGCAGGACTATTTCGGCGTGTCCAGGGAGGAGACCATGGCCTTTGGGGACAATACCAATGACATTGGCCTGATGAAAGCCGCGGGCTTCAGCTATGCGGTGGAAAATGCCAGGCCCGAGGTAAAGGAAGCCGCCCGTTTTATCTGTCCCTCTTATCTGGAGAAGGGCGTGTGGAAGGTTATTTCAGAAAAATGCGGCCCTTCCGGCTCAGAAGATGAAAAGAGAAGCGCCGGGATTTGAAAAAAGTCTTGCACAAAGGCCGTATAGACTGTATATTTTATGTAGAAGAGTAACTGTGAAGGAACTGAACGGTTACGCAGAAGAAACAAAGAGGAAGGAGGGAAGAAGATGCACGAGTTTGATGACGCGGTTTTAATGTGTTTTCTGAAGAAGCAGAGCCAGCTCTTTCCTGAAGAAGATGTTGCTTCCAATCTGGAAGAAGCAGAAGCTTTTCTGGAAGAGTGTATGGCGGTTGTAGTTGAATCTGCAGAAGAAGTAAAGGAATATTTTGAAGAAGAAGGCATTGACATGGACGGTGCTGATTTGGACGAAATTCTGGAAGCGGATGAAGTATTTGAAGTGGGTGACGGAAGATATTTGATCGTTGAAGGCTGACCCCCGGTCCTGGAAAAGACAGTATTATAAAATTTATCAGACGGAATGAAACAGCATACGGCGGCGGGATTCGTTAAGCTGCCGGAAGCGAAGGCCCGTGGAAAACAGGTGTGTAAGAGCATGCAGGCGCATGGTTTTACGCACCTGTTTTTGTGTTGCCAATTACAGCCATAATGAGTTGTGAACGGTAACCGCCGGCTGGTTATACGGAAAAGTCAAAAATAATTTTTGATAAAAGGATTGACCGTAAGGAAAGGAGGATGGTATACTGGACACAATTAGGAGATCGTGAAATAAAGAGAAGAACATGCTGGCAGCTGTGCTGGTTTTTGCGGCATTGCTTAAGCTTTTAAACGGCTTCCCGGTCTGGGAAAGAGACCCTGAGGCCCGTGTGAAAAGAAATCGCAGGCATTGTTTTTGAAAAAAGGAGAGATTTTATTTTAATGGGTTTGGGAAAAAAACAGCAGATTGGATGGATCAACTGTGCCAAGTTCTTTGCAATTCTGGCGGTGGTAATTGATCACGTAAAGGGGATTCTGTATGAGGATGAGGCGGTACAGTATATTTTCTTTTACTCTGTAACCGTTTTTCTTTTCCTTGCGGGGATGACCGCCTATTATTCCCTGCAGAACAGGAAGCCGGAGGAATCGCCCGGCAGATGGGTGGTAAGGCGGATTGGAAGAATCCTCGTTCCCTATCTGGCGGCAGTGGCTGTTTATCAGTATGTACGCACCGGGTTCCAGCTGAATCTGGGAGCCTTTGTGCTGTGGGCGGTGAACTTCAACCTGGAAGGGCAGTTTTATTATGTGCTTATTTATATACAACTGATTGCGGCGGCGCCGGTGCTTTATTTGCTGGTGATGAACTGCAGGAGAGGTAAGGCGTCCTTTTTGTTTCGGGGGATTTTCCTGGTACTGGCATGGTTTGCATCCATGTTCTGCATGAAGCATACTTTTGCCCTGGAGACCTATGGCGGAGGCAAATATCTGCTGGGAGGGACGTATCTGTTCGTCTTTGCGGCTGGGATGGTTGCGGCCGATATGCATATTACGCTGTCCGGCAAAAAGAAGGCGGGAATTGCCTCAGCAGCGTCCGTCGTGCTTCTTGCTGGAGCGATGGCATTTCTCCTGCATGACCGGCTGGCCTGGGATGAATCCATGTTTGGCTGGCTGCTGCGCGTGAATCCTCCGGGAATTACTCTGATATTATATTCACTGGCAGTAATTTTCTTCCTGTTTTCCGTATGCACCTTCCTGGCAATGCTCCAAAACCGGGTGGTGGATAAGATACTGCAGGCGCTGCAGTACCTGGGGAAATATACCCTTTATATTTTCCTCTATCATACGCTGATTCTGGACACACTGCTCCCAAAGCTGACATTTCTGGATAATGGGCCTGCATTCCTTAAAATCCTGGTGTATATGGCAGGAATGCTGCTGCTTCCCCTGGCCGGAAAGAACCTGTATGACTGGCTGAAGAGGGCGATGGTACGAAAGACACGGAAAGAGGAAATGCTGCTGAAGGAAAAATAGAGAACAGGAACGCTAAATTATGGCAGTATCCTGTTAACTGGCTGCGGCTGCACAGATAAGAAACCATCTGTGCAGCCGCTTTTTTCTGAATATGCAGTCAGGCGGGGATTAGCAGCCAGTCATGGATCAGCAGTCGGGTGGATTAGCAACCGTCTGGGATATCAGCAGCCAGGCATGAATTTTTCAATCGCTTCCGTCAGGCCGTTATGCTCATTGTCCAGTGAAGTGACAAAATCGGCAGCCTCTTTTACGCCTGGCCCGGCATTTGCCATGGCTACGCCAATCCCTGCGGCCTGCAGCATGGAAATGTCATTGGGTGCGTCGCCTGCGGCGATGCTGTTTCCCACAGGAATATTGAAATGACGGCATACGGCCAGGATGGCATTTCCCTTACCGGCTTCATGATTGTAGAATTCCAGATATTGATCATTGGAGAACTGTGCGGTAATTTCCGTCCCGTATTTTTCCTCCACTCGTTCCTTCAGCTTAAGCAGCAGTGTTTTGTCCGTCAGATGAATGGTATGGAGTTTATAGGGCGGCCGTTCCAGTACGGATAAAATATCAGGCGCTGTAATGAGGGGAAGATGAATGCGCTTGCGGTAATAAATTACCTCTTCGTCTTCTTTCTTACATACGATTTCATGATCGGTGTAGGTCTGTATATGGATTCCCAGTTCCTCCGCTTCCCGTATGATGCCGGAGGCAATGGGGAAGGGGACCGTTTTTTCCATGAGAGGAGCCCCTGCGGTGCAGTCGTAAATCAGGCTTCCGTTGTTGGAAATCACCAGGGTCCCGGGGTAAAACAAATCGGAGGCCTGCATGACTTCTAAAATACTGTCCAGGGGACGGCCTGAGGTAAGGACCAGTTTGTGGCCGTTCCGGATGAGCCGGTCCAGCGCTGCTTTCATTTCATCGGAAACTGTGCTGTTATTAAGCAGCAGGGTCCCATCCATGTCTGTAAAGAGAATTTTTATGGAATCATTGGGGTTATGCATGAAAAAGTTCCTTTCTTTTCTGACGGAGTTTTTCCAGGATATCAGCCGGTATCAGGAGCTTTCCGTAACCGGTGGCCATTTCAAGTCCGGGCTTGTTTTTGCCGTGAAAGTCGGAACCGCCTGAAATCAAAAGGCCGTTGTGCTCCGCCAGCTGGCGCATTTCCCGTTCTTCTCCCGCGTTATAGGTGGAGTAAACTGCTTCGATGCCGATAAGGCCTGCCTCCTTTAGACGGGCAACCAGCTTCTGCAGCGCGTCCTTTCCCATATGGTAGAGAGTGGGATGCGCCAGCACGGGCAGGCCCTTCGCATCAAGGATAAGCCGGACCGCCTGTTCAGGCGTTACTTTTTCACGGGGGACAAAATATTTGCACCGGTCGCCCACGTAGCGGTCGAAGGCTTCGGGCATGCTTTTGACATAGCCGTGTTCCAGAAGATATCTGGCATAATGGCCTCTTGTTATCACGGAATCAGGAAAGGCGGCGGTGAGTTTTTCATAGGAAATATCAATGCCCGCTTCCTGCAGGTTGGCGCACATTTTCTGGTTCCTCAGGATCCGGGAATCCACGAAGGCCTGGATTTTCCGGCTGAATTCCGGATTATCATAATCGATAAAAAGCCCCAGGATATGAACGTCCTTTCCCATATATTCCGTGGAAAATTCAATGCCGGGAATGACTTCAATATTTTTCCCGGCAGCGTAGGAAATAGCTTCCGACAGTCCAGCGGTGGTATCGTGATCCGTGAGGGCGAAGGCGCTGAGCCCCTTTTCCAGGGCCAGGTCAACCAGTTCGGAGGGACTCATGCTCCCATCGGATTTATCGGAGTGTACATGTAAGTCAACTGTTTTCATCTGTTACCTCGATTTCTGCGACAACAGGCCGCATTCATTTTTACTCCGGAGCATAGTGTGAAGGCCGCCGGAAGGAAACAAAAGAGGGAAGCACCTTTTCCGTGATTCACGGCAGCCTTCCCCCTTTATATGCCGGGCTGCCGGATTTAACAGGCAGCCCGTTTCCAGGGGCATCCACATGGGAAACCGTCCTGGTTAATTTTCATCGTCTTCCTTATTGGCAGTATAAACAGTACGTTTTCTTGCCATGGCATCGCTTGCAAGGTATTCGTCGTAGGTTGTGATCTTATCGATCATGCTGCCGTCAGGAAGGATTTCCATAATTCTGTTGGCCGTGGTCTGAACGAACTGGTGATCGCGGCAGGCGAAAAGTGCAACGCCGGGATACTTGATAAGTCCGTTGTTCAGTGCGGTTATGGATTCCATGTCCAGATGGTTGGTTGGCTCATCCAATATCAGGCAGTTGGCGCCGGAAATCATCATCTTGGAAAGCAGGCAGCGGACCTTTTCACCGCCGGACAGGATTCTGACCTTTTTCACCCCGTCTTCCCCGGCAAAAAGCATACGTCCCAGGAAGCCGCGGACATAAGTGATATCGTCCACCGGGGAATAGCCCATCAGCCAGTCGGCAATGGTGTAGTCATTGTCGAACTCTTTGGAGCTGTCCTTGGGGAAGTAAGCCTGGGAAGTGGTAACACCCCATTTGAAGGTTCCTTCATCCGGCTCAATTTCACCCATGAGAATCTGGAAGAGCGTGGTTTTTGCCAGCTCGTTGCTTCCCACAAATGCAATTTTATCATTGTGCCCCACAATGAAGGAAATGTTGTTGAGCACCTTTTCCCCGTTAATCGTTTTGGAAAGCCCTTCTACGGTCAGCACTTCATTGCCGATTTCACGATCGGGACGGAAATCAATATAAGGATATTTTCTGCTGGAGGGCCTGATTTCATCCAGCTCTATTTTTTCCAGGGCACGTTTCCTGGAGGTAGCCTGTTTGGACTTGGAAGCATTGGCGGAGAAACGGGAGATGAAGTCCTGCAGCTCCTTGATTTTCTCTTCCTTTTTCTTGTTGGCTTCCTTCATCTGCTTGATGAGCAGCTGGCTGGATTCATACCAGAAATCGTAGTTGCCGGCATACAGCTGAATCTTGCCATAGTCAATATCCGCGATATGGGTGCAGACCTTATTCAGGAAATAACGGTCATGGGATACCACGATAACCGTGTTGTCAAAATTGATGAGGAATTCTTCCAGCCAGGCGATGGCATCCAGATCCAGATGGTTGGTAGGCTCATCCAGGAGCAGTATGTCGGGATTGCCGAACAGCGCTTTGGCAAGAAGGACCTTTACCTTCTGGCTTCCGTTCAGATCCTTCATCAGGGAATAATGGTAATCGGTTTCAATTCCCAGGCCGTTTAAAAGGCTGGCGGCGTTGGATTCGGCTTCCCAGCCGTCCATTTCGGCGAATTCGCCTTCCAGCTCGCTGGCGCGGATACCATCCTCATCGGTGAAATCTTCCTTGGCATAAATGGCATCCTTCTCCTTCATTATTTCATAAAGACGGGAATTGCCCATAATTACGGTATCAAGAACCGTATAATCATCGTATTTGAAGTGATCCTGTTCCAGGACGGAAAGCCGCTGGCCGGGAGTGATTACCACATCGCCGTTGGTAGGCTCCAGCTGCCCGGAAAGAATTTTCAGAAAGGTGGATTTACCGGCTCCGTTGGCACCGATCAGGCCATAACAGTTGCCTTCCGTAAACTTAATGTTAACTTCTTCAAAAAGCGCCTTTTTCCCGAGACGCAGGGTAACGTTGTTTGCACTAATCATTTTAATCCTCCATGTTTTGCGGAGCAAAATGCAATTTCTTTAGAAATTTGCCCTTTGGCGGGCAGGGGATTTTCCTCCGAATGCCGAAAAGCGGCGGTAATGACTGAAAAAGCCGGCAGAATAAGGAATCGGATTTCCTTTACGGCGACCTGCCATGGCGGCTTTCTTCTTATTTTAATTATGTCCTGTTTCATGTCGCCTTTACCTATTTTACAGAAAAAACGGGAATTTGCAAGCTATTCTTAAAAAATAGTGAGAAAATCATAACAGGGCTGCAACAGAAATTGCTGCAATATGTTGACAGACGACATATGTCGTGCTACGATATAGGAAAGTTGATATATCGTAAGACGACATAACGGATGACGATATAGTTCTGTGAGATGCACAGGCAGGACTGTGAAAGGAGAAAGGGATGGAGCCTAAGAAGGAACCGCTTACAGAGAGTTATTTTTATATACTGCTTTGCCTGTACCGGCATGCGAATCACGGATATGGGATTATGCAGGAGGCCGTGGAGCTGTCGGGCGGCCGGGTCAGGATTGGTTCGGGCACCATGTACGGAGCGGTCAGCAATATGATGAAAAAGGGCTGGATTGCGGAATGTGACGCAGAACCGGAGTATGGAACGGCAGGGGGAAGCAGGAATACAGGAGTGAGGAAAAAGCTGTATGTTCTGACGGATACCGGCAGACAAGCTCTGGAGGCAGAGCTTGTCCGGCTGATTGAGATGCTCAAAAGCGCGGAAAAGATTATAGGCCGGCCGCCTGAACTTTTACTGAAAAAGTAGATTAGGAAAAATTTTCATTGAAAAAGTGGATTGTGAAAATTTTGGCCCGCAGAAACACATATCCGGCAGGCTGATGCGGAAAGGAGAATTTATGGATACCAAAGTATCATTCAGAGGCTATATGGCATGGAATTATGACAGGGAGGAGCAGGACCTTGACAGAATGTCGGAACAGGGCTGGCAGCTGATAAAAGGAGGCTGTTTTTTCAGTATTTATACCAGGCAGCCGGGAATCCTTTATCGTCACAGGATTGATTACAACCCGGACGTAATGAACGACCCGGAAGAGAAAAGACGTTATCTGGAGCTGTTTGAGGAACAGGGCTGGGAGTTCGTGGGGAAAACCTTCAATGGGTGGATTTACCTGAAAAAACAGTACATTCCGGGAACGCCGGAGGAAGAATATGAAATTTATACGGATTCAGAATCTCTGGCGGAACTTGTAAAAAGATGGAAAAAGCTGGCCTATCTGCTGAGCGCCCTGGCAATTTCACAGCTTGGGCTGTATGTGGCGCTGGGAATAAACGCTGGTTATTTAAGCCCCGTTCTCATCATAATCTATGTAGGGATGTTCTGTTGGATTCAGTGGGGAATACACCAGCTGAAGAGGAAGCTCCTGGGAGATGGGATAAATTAACTGAGACGGGAGGCAGATGGATGAACGCAGGCATTATTGAAATCGATCTTCATGGGAAAAATGTGCTTCAGGCAAAAGCTGAGGTAGATGCCGTGCTGAAAAGGACGGACAGCAGTGTATACAGGCTGCGGATAATTCACGGGTTTCACGGAGGCACGGGCATACGGAGTATGCTTCAGGAGGAATATGGCTACGGCAGAGAACCGAAAATTATCCGGGTGCAGGGAGGAAATAATCCGGGCATCACGGAGCTGGTTCTGAGGGACTACTAAATTTTCCCGTCCTGCAAATGCTTCAGTAAATCATAAAAACCTGTAAAAATACTGCCTGGAATACGAATGGGACAGAGCCAAAGTCCCGATTATCGGACTCATTATATGCTATTCTTAGACTATGGAAGGGCTCACAGAGACCTGACATTGGAAACAGAGAAACGTTTTAGTTGAGATAGCAGAAAGGAGCCGCGGTATGAAAGGTTTTTATGTTGGTGAAGGTTACATGGGATGTGTGAACGGACAGTATATGCTTTTTGCAGACGAGGCTGACTATATGGATTATGTAGAGGAGCAGGCATGATAAATGCCTGCTCCGTTTTTATAATGTAACAGTTCGGGACGGCGGGAAGATTGGACATTATAATATCAAAAGCCATTTTATGCGTCTTATAAATTTACAAAGGGGCGGCTATAACGATAATCAAGCTATAACAACACTTCAGCCAGGAGCCGGTTGAAACGGTCATTCTCGCTCCATTGCGGAAAATGGCAGGACTTTTCAAACCAGAAAAACTGCTTTTTTGTTTCTATGGTTTCAAAATATTCCCTGGCTAATTCAGAGGATACATGGCTGTCATACCTGCCTTCTATAAATATGACATGTGTGCCGAAACGGGTCACGCCTTCAAAATCCGTCTCCATCAGTTCCGGCCACAGATGCCGGATTGCCTGCAGGCTGCCTTTCTGCCGGCGGAGCAGATCGGGAAGGGAGTAGCACCCGGAAAAAAGGAAGGGAGTGATCAGCTTGTTGTAATTGGTTTTTCCATAAAGAGAACCTTTGTGCTTTACCACCTGCTTCGTAACAAAAAGCAGATCGGAAAGCCAGTTGTCACCGGTGTAGGTGCAGTCTATTGTCCGAAGCCGTTCCAGGGACTTACTGTCGGCATGTGCCAGAGCGTATTCACAGGCTGTGCGGCAGGATTTCTTCATGTTGACTACCTGGCCGCAGCCGATGTAGGTTTTCACCAGCTCAGGATGCCGCGCGGTGAAGGTAAGTCCCAGAACGCTGCCCCATGAATGGCCCACAAGATACAGGCAGTTCTGACGGAATCGTTCCAGCAAAATGGCAGTAAGCGAGAGGAGATCCTGAAGAAAGGTTTCCATGGTGACCGCGCCGTCCTCAAAACGGTAATAGGATTTGCCTGCGCCGCGCTGCTCCCAGACAACGACGGTGAAGTTCTCCTCCAGCCCGCGGTTGAATTTCATGACTAATGGAAGCGCTGCATCTCCGGGGCCGCCGTGAAGATAGAGCAGCAGCGGCGCATCCTTTTTTTGTGCGCGTATGGAAACATACTGGGGCATGCCGTTGAGGCTTATTAAGGACTGTTCGTTGATAAACATATTCCCTCCCGTAAAACTATTTATTTTTATTCTAACGTCTGGAACAGGCCGTGTCAAACGGGAGAAAATCAACCGGACAAAAATCAATTTTTTCTCCCATTGCCCGGAACTGGACAAAAAGCAGGAAAAAAAGTATAATAATTTTGGCTGTACTGCTGCGCGGAAATGCTCCGTACAGCCGCGGTAAAATAACAGCAGAACGCGGGCATAAGCCGGCAGAAGGAAGGGCGAGGGTATGGCATACGGTTTGATTTCCCTGGAAAAAAGATTAAAGGAAAACATAAAATACTACAGTCTGGAAAATTTATATGATCTGGACGAGATACAAAGGCTCTTTTGCAGTTTGTGCGAGGCGCTGGGTACAGAGCTGCTGCTTACGGAGCGGCACGGGGAAAAGGTGGTTTGCGTTGGTGATTTCTCCGGATTTGAACCGGATGTGGTAAGTGATCCGGGGCGGAAGATCCGTGTGGCGGACAGAACCATCGGCCATCTTTATGCAAAGCTGAATCAACAGGCCGCCGGACAGACGGCAGAAGCCGTTCTTGACAATGTCGTGGAGTTGTATTCTTCTCTGGGAGAAAAGCAGTACAGATTCCGGGAAACTGCCATTTATGCAGATGAACTGGAGGAAGCGCTGGAGAAGGACAGATATCAGGCAAAGCATGGGGAGCATGTGGATGCGCTGACAGGACTTCTGAGCAGACCAAGCTTTGACAGCAGGCTGAAGGAGCTGGCTGAGACGGGGACTGCGCCGGATGCGCTGATTTGTGTGAATATCAATGACTGGAAGTTTGTAAACGAAAACTACGGCGATGAAGAAAGCGACAGACTGATAAAGACTGTGGCAGGAATTCTGAAACAGGAAGCAAAACCTGAGTATGTCATGGGCCGTGTGGACGGCGATGTTTTTTATGTGGTGATTGAAGTGCCGGAGGATGGTGAGGCAGAAGCCTACTGCCGGCGGGTCAGGGAGGCCTGCAGGGCTTATGAGGATGCCATACTGGCGCCTTCCGTTGCCATTGGCATGGTAAACAGGGCGAGCGTGGAAGAGGATTTTACGGCGCTGTTTTCCGAGGCGGAGTATGAGATGTTCCGGGATAAATTTGATGAAAAGAATATGCCGGGATACAGGGAGCGTCTGGAGAAGGGGCTGCAAAGATAGAAATATGGTAACAATGAGGGTACAGGGCAGTTACGGAAAATATTAAAATATGGCCGCGGCCGGAGCAGATTTTTTCTGCCGGCCGCGTTTTTTTGCCGGACTGCGGCAGACGGCCCGGGCAAAAGCTTTGCTGCCGGAAAATAAAAGAATAATCCTCATTGTATTAAGGTTTGAAAACACCGGAATTTGTTTATAATAAATTTATAAAAAACGGTGAAATTAAGAAAAAGAGAGAAAACAAGAGATAAATTAAGATATATTGAGTAAACAACATTTTTAGTCTTGTAAAGGGCGTTGCATAAAATAAACCAAAAACATAATATATGTATAGTGTTTAGCACTCAAGCAAGATGAGTGCTAACAACAAAATAAAACCGGTGAAAGAAAGAATTCATTAAGGAGGCATTTTTATGAAATTAGTACCTTTAGGTGACAGAATCGTTTTGAAGCAGTTAGAAGCAGAAGAGACAACAAAATCCGGAATTGTTCTTCCCGGACAGAACAAAGAAAAACCCCAGCAGGCAGAAGTTATTGCCGTAGGCCCCGGCGGAGTAATCGATGGAAAAGAAGTTAAGATGGAAGTGAAAGCCGGCGACAAGGTAATCTATTCCAAATATGCCGGTACGGAAGTTAAGCTGGATGACGATCAGGAATACATCATCGTAAAGCAGTCCGATGTTCTTGCAGTAATTGAATAAGCAGACACGAAACCAAAATCATAAATTCAGGAGGCGTTTGAATCATGGCAAAAGAAATTAAATACGGCGCAGAAGCCCGTGCAGCTCTGGAAGCCGGCGTAGATCAGTTAGCAGATACCGTCAGGGTAACACTTGGACCGAAAGGAAGAAACGTAGTTCTTGATAAATCCTACGGAGCTCCCCTTATTACAAACGACGGTGTAACCATCGCAAAGGAAATCGAGCTGAAAGATGCTTTCGAAAACATGGGCGCACAGCTGGTAAAGGAAGTTGCCACCAAGACCAATGATGTAGCAGGCGACGGTACCACGACAGCAACCGTCCTGGCTCAGGCAATGGTAAACGAAGGAATGAAGAACCTGGCAGCAGGCGCTAACCCGATTATCCTCAGAAAGGGTATGAAGAAAGCCACCGAATGCGCAGTGGAAGCTATTGCTAAAATGAGCGCCAAGATCAACGGCAAAGAGCAGATCGCAAGAGTTGCATCTATTTCCGCAGGAGATGACGAAGTCGGGGAAATGGTAGCAGACGCTATGGAAAAAGTTTCCGGAGACGGCGTTATCACCATCGAAGAAAGCAAGACCATGATGACAGAACTCGACCTGGTAGAAGGTATGCAGTTCGACAGAGGATATGTTTCCGCTTATATGTGCACAGATATGGACAAAATGGAAGCGATTCTGGAAAATCCCTATATCCTCATTACAGATAAAAAGATCTCCAACATCCAGGAAATCCTTCCTCTGCTGGAGCAGGTTGTACAGAGCGGCGCCAAGCTGTTAATTATTGCTGAGGATGTGGAAGGCGAAGCGCTGACCACCCTGATTGTAAACAAACTGCGCGGAACCTTCAACGTTGTAGCTGTTAAGGCTCCCGGCTATGGCGACAGAAGAAAAGAAATGCTTCAGGATATCGCTATCCTTACAGGCGGCAAGGTAATCAGCGAGGAACTGGGCCTTGATCTGAAAGAAACCCAGCTCACAGACCTGGGACGTGCGAAATCCGTTAAGGTACAGAAAGAAAATACGGTTATCGTTGACGGCGAAGGCAGCAAGGATGAAATCCAGGCAAGAATCTCCCAGATTAAGAAACAGATCGAAGAGACCACTTCTGATTTTGACAGAGAGAAGCTTCAGGAAAGACTTGCGAAGCTGGCTGGCGGCGTAGCGGTTATCCGTGTGGGCGCTGCAACCGAGACAGAAATGAAGGAAGCGAAGCTGCGTATGGAAGACGCACTTGCAGCTACAAGGGCAGCAGTTGAGGAAGGCATTATCGCAGGCGGCGGATCTGCATATATCCATGCATCCAAGGAAGTTTCCAAACTGGCTGAAGCAATGGACGGAGATGAAAAGACAGGCGCAAGAATCGTACTCAAAGCCCTGGAAGCACCTCTGTACCACATTGCTGCAAACGCAGGCCTGGAAGGCAGCGTTATCATCAACAAAGTAAAAGAAATGGAAGTAGGCATGGGCTTCGATGCTCTGAAGGAAGAGTATGTAAATATGGTAGAAGCAGGTATTCTTGACCCTGCCAAAGTTACCAGAAGCGCACTGCAGAACGCAACAAGCGTTGCATCCACATTGTTGACAACAGAAACCGTTGTTGCAGACATCAAAGAGGATATTCCCGCAGCACCTGCCGGAGCAGGCGGAATGGGAATGATGTAACTGAACAGTTACCCTATAAGTTTAAATCCGGTCACAGAATTTTCTGTGGCCGGATTTTTGTTTACTGGAATTTTAGAAGATAGTTTTTACGTAGCTGCCTTTTCCGTTTTTCTTTGCCTGGTACATGGCTTTATCAGCCGCCCGGTAATAATCAAAATAAGAAGGGGCATACTCTTTATTGATTGCGGCGCCGATGCTTACGCTGACGGGAACACAGCTTCCGTTCAGTTCCCTGGTGCGCAGAAGTACTTCTTTGCAGACACGTTCCACAAGCCCTTCGTCACAGGTCTGGTATGCGAACAACCCGAATTCGTCCCCTCCAATGCGGAAAACAGTATCTGTACGGCGGCATACATTCCGCAGAATGGATGCAAAACGGAACAGTACCTCATCTCCCTGGCAGTGTCCGTAGGTATCATTGATGCTTTTAAAATTGTCTACATCAAAGACGAACATGGCATTGTGCGTACAGGGGCTCTGCTGCATCAGCCGGCTCTGTATGAGCTGTCTGCCGGCGGCTGCATTGTAGACTCCCGTGTGGCCGTCCATATTTGCCAGATGCTGCAGCTTCAGCCTGTGCTGCACCTCGCTGTCAATATCCTGAAAAAAACCCACTGCCTGCATATTCCCGGCATCGTCCAAATAAGAGGTAAAAACCGCCCGGTACCACCGGTAATCCCGACAGGCGCCAAGCCTGGAGAGAAGCTCTGCCGACAGTGTGCATTCCTGGGATTCCAGCGAGCGGAAAACATGGGAAAGCGACGGCAGATAATCAGGATGCAGGATGCCCGACTGAACAAGCCCCTGCGCCCCGTTATGTATGACAGGCGGCAGGCCGAAGCGCTGCGCGCATTCCGTTTCCGGATATAGATCCTTTGCCTGTGTATCGTATTCCCATATTATATCTGCAAAATTCTGCAGAAGGATTTCCAGCTTCTGTGGGTTTTTCGTCCATTCCCGGCTCATTTGTCTGTACCACCGCCTTTCTTGTTATTTCTGGCACTATACATGGCACGTACATATCATAATGTTATCATTGACGCAAGCGGCAGACAACGCGTTACAGAACGTATTTTTATGACAAAACAGGACAGGAAAGGACAGAGTGTGTTAAAATAAGAAGGCCATAAAGGAAAAGATAAAAAGGAGTGTAAATAAAAATGACATATATTTTTTTAACTGTGGGGATATTGTGCCTGCTTTACTGTGCGGGGATTCTGATATCAGGAGTTTTCGGTTCCTGGTTTTTCCTGATCTGGGGAGCGGCCGGCGCGGGCTTTATGGCACTGGCCTGGATGTGGAAAAATAATATAATAAGCCGTCTTCCGGCAGCGGTAAAGCTGCTGCTTGTAATCGTGCTGGCGGCCGGAATTCTGGTGTTCCTTTTTATTGAAGGCCTGATTATCAGCAGGTTTCACAGCAAGGGGGAGCCGGGGCTGGATTATCTGATTGTCCTCGGGGCCCAGATGCGGGACAGCGGCCCGAGCAAAGCGCTTGCGCTGCGGCTGGATACGGCGGTGACCTACCTGGAAGAAAATGAAGCTACGCTTGTGGTGGTTTCAGGAGGGAAGGGAAGCAATGAGCCGGTGAGCGAGGCGCAGGGAATGTTTGATTACCTTGTTGCGAAAGGAATTGCGCCGGAACGGATTGTGATGGAGGACAAGTCCACGAATACCAAGGAAAATCTGGAATTCTCCCAAAAACTGATTCCCAAAGCAGCCAGCGTGGGGATTGTTACGAATAATTTCCATGTCTACCGGGGAACGCGGCTTGCGGTTAAGCAGGGCTTTAGGACCGTATGCGGACTGGCGGCGCCTTCAGATATTCCTATGCAGGCGAACAACATGGTCAGGGAATTTTTTGGCGTAATGAAGGACCTTCTCTATGGTAATATGACGCTGTGACAGGTCAAAAACCCTGTAAATACAGGCATTTTGGGCGGTTGACTTATACAAGGATAAATAATATAATAAATAATAGTTTTTTAGGGAAAAATGACCAGAAGGAAAAAGTCTTTCCGGAAAAGACATAAAGGGCAGGGACAATTCGGCAGCCCAGTAAAAGAAAGGCCGGTTTGCGGCGGAAAGAGGACAGAATGAAAAAGCTGGAAGAATATGTGAGATGTATTCCGGATTTCCCGGAGGAAGGGGTCATGTTCAGGGATGTGACCAGCGTTCTGCAGGATGCAGACGGCCTGCACCTGGCGATTGACACCATGCAGGAGTTAGTTAAGGATCTGGATTTTGATATTGTGGTGGGGCCGGAATCCAGAGGCTTTATCTTCGGCACCCCTATAGCCTATAATAATCATAAGCCCTTTGTGCTCATCAGAAAGAAAGGGAAGCTCCCCTGTGAGACGGTTTCCATGGAATATGAGCTGGAATATGGCACTGCAGTGATCGAGATACATAAGGATGCGATCCTGCCCGGCCAGAAGATTCTGATTGTGGATGATCTGATTGCGACAGGAGGCACCACGGAGGCAATGATCCGCCTGGTGGAATCCCTGGGCGGCGAAGTGGTCGGAGTAGTGGTACTTATGGAGCTTGCAGGGCTTAAGGGCAGGGAAAAGCTGAAGGGCTACCGTCTGGAGTCCGCAATTTGCTATGAAGGAAAATAATAGAACAGGATTTAACAGGTGAAGACCTTGTACATCAGGGTTTTTGGCTATAACAATAAAAAGTGGCGCCGGTGATGATATGAGTATGACGGAAGAAAAGACAACGGATAGAATGCAGACCGGACTTCAGAAAGAAGCAGCGGTGCAGCCGGAAGAAAAAAGCAAAATCGTATACGAGGGCGGCGGAAATCTTGCCCGGCAGCAGAAGAAAGGAAAAAGCCTGGTGCTGGATGATGGACGGATTGAGGCCATGAAGGAATATTTAAGTCCTGAGGAGCTTTATCAGGACCTTATTTCCCGTGTGCGCAGATACCACCCGTCAGATGATATTTCCATGATCGAGAAAGCGTATAAAATTGCCTATGCCGCCCACGAAGGGCAGGTGCGTAAGTCCGGCGAGCCTTATATCATCCATCCTCTCTGCGTGGCCATTATCCTGGCGGATCTGGAGCTGGATAAGGAAACGATAGAAGCAGGCCTTCTTCATGACGTGGTGGAAGACACGATCATGACCGAAGAGGAAATCGAAAAGGAATTCGGCCCTGATGTGGCCCTTCTGGTGGACGGCGTAACAAAGCTCCAGCAGATTAACTTCCCCAGTGATAAGGGGAATGGGGACAATAAAACCGCGGATCAGCAGGAAATGCAGGCAGAGAACCTCCGTAAAATGTTCCTTGCCATGGCAAAGGACATCCGCGTCATTATGATAAAGCTTGCCGACAGGCTCCACAATATGCGTACCCTGAAGTACCAGCCTCCGGCGAAGCAGCAGAAGATAGCCAGGGAAACCATGGAAATCTATGCGCCCATCGCACAGCGCCTGGGCATTTCCAAAATCAAGGTGGAGCTTGACGACCTTTCCCTGAAATATCTGGAGCCGGATGTATACTATGACCTGGTGGATAAAATCGCAGTACGCAGAAGCGAAAGGGAAGAGTACATCCAGCAGATTGTGGACGAAGTGACCGAACACATGAAAAATGCGGGAATCAAATCCCAGATAGACGGCCGTGTCAAGCATTTTTTCAGCATCTATAAGAAAATGAAGAACCAGAGCAAGACACTGGATCAGATTTATGATCTGTTTGCCGTGAGAATTATTGTGGATTCAGTAAAAGACTGCTATGCGGCGCTCGGCGTCATCCATGAAATGTATAAGCCCATTCCGGGGCGTTTCAAGGACTACATCGCCATGCCCAAGCCCAACATGTACCAGTCACTGCACACCACGGTTATCGGCTCTTCGGGACAGCCCTTCGAAATTCAGATACGTACCATGGAAATGCATAAGGCGGCGGAATATGGTATTGCCGCCCACTGGAAATATAAGGAAGCCTCCGATGGCAAGAAGGTGGCGGCCCAGGAGGAAGAAAAGCTTGCATGGCTGCGCCAGATCCTGGAATGGCAGCGTGACATGTCGGATAATAAGGAATTTATGAATCTGCTCAAGAGCGATTTGGATCTGTTTTCCGACAGTGTATACTGCTTTACGCCCACAGGCGATGTGAAAACGCTTCCCGTGGGCAGCACGCCCATTGATTTTGCCTATAGCGTACACACGGCGGTGGGCAATAAGATGATTGGCGCCAGGGTAAACGGCAAGCTTGTGACCATAGATTATGAGATCCAGAACGGCGACCGTATCGAGATACTTACTTCCCAGAATTCCAAGGGACCCAGCCGCGATTGGCTGAACCTGGTCAAGAGCACTCAGGCGAAAAACAAGATCAACCAGTGGTTCAAGAACGAATTTAAAGAGGAAAACATCGTCAAGGGCAAGGAAATGCTGCTTGCCTACTGCAAGGCAAAGAGCATTAATATTTCCGAAATCATGAAGCCTCCCTACATGGAGGCGCAGATGAAAAAGTACGGCTTTAAGGACTGGGAATCCCTGCTGGCAGCCGTAGGGCACGGCGGCCTGAAGGAAGGCCAGATTCTGAACCGCATGCAGGAGCTGTATGATAAGGATCATCCCAAGGTATTAAGCAACGAAGAGGTTCTGGCCAATGTGGCTGAAAATGCCCAGGCCAGGCAGATGCTGCCCCGCGCCAAGAGTAAAAACGGCATTGTGGTCAAGGGCATCCATGATGTGGCGGTCCGTTTTTCCAAATGCTGTTCGCCGGTTCCCGGGGACGAGATCATCGGCTTTGTTACAAGAGGAAGAGGAATTTCCATCCACAGGACGGACTGTGTGAATGTGATCAACCTGCCGGAGTCTGAGCGCGCCAGGCTGATTGATGCGGAATGGGAGGCTTCCCAGGAAAACCGTACAGATGAAAAATATCTGGCGGAAATCAATATTTACGCCAACAACCGAAGCGGACTCCTGGCCGACATTTCCAGGGCGCTCACGGAAAAGAACATCGATATTCTCGCCATGAATACACGTACCAACAAGCAGGGAATGGCAACTCTGTCCGCCTCCTTTGAGATAGCAAGCAGAGATGAATTAATCCGCATCATTGATAAAATAAGGACCATTGACAGTGTTATCGATATAGAAAGAAGTTAAATATATGGCAAAATTAAAAATTGGGCGCATGGTGCTGAGCATGTGCCAGACGAACTGCTATTTTGTTTCCCCGGAAAATCAGAAGGAAGTGGTCCTCATTGATCCTGCGGATCAGGGCGGTCAGATCTATGAAGCGCTGAAAAGCAAAGGGCTGCAGGTGGCTGCTATCCTCCTGACCCACGGCCACTTTGACCATATCTGGGGCGCAAATGAACTGCGCAGGCTTTCCGGCGCGCCGATCTATGCATATGAAGAGGAAAAAGAGGTCTGCGAGGACGCTTCGAAAAACGTCTCCGATCAGGCCGGCCGCCCGGAAACCGTGGCGGCGGATAATTATCTGAAGGACGGCGCGCAGCTGGACCTTGCGGGCATGCATTTCCAGCTGATAGCCACTCCGGGACATACCAAGGGCAGCTGCTGCTATTACATGGAAAAGGAAAAAGTCCTTTTTGCGGGAGACACTCTTTTTGAAGGCTCCGTGGGACGCACGGACTTTCCCACAGGAAGCATGGGACGCCTGGTTCACTCCATCAAGGAACGCCTGCTGGTGCTTCCTGAGGACACCATCGTATATCCCGGACACGGCGATGAAACTACAATCGCGGACGAGAAGAAGTATAATCCTTACTGTCAGTAATCATATTTAATTCGTATGGCCTGGCAGCACTGCTCAGGCACGGAGGAACTATGGCAGGAAGAAAAGATGCGGAACATCTTTTGGAGAAAGCGGGAGAGCAGAATCCCGGTCCATGGATTGCCCATTCACGGAATGTGGCTGTTCTGGCAGAAAGAATTGCAGCTGAAGCAGGAATGGATGTCTCGCGTGCTTATGTTTTTGGACTGCTTCACGATATTGGCAGGCAATACGGCCCCATGCAGGCCAGGCATGCCCTGGAGGGATATCGCTTCCTGATGGAACAGGGACATCCGGAGGAGGCGAGGATTTGTATGACACATACCTTCCAGTATCAGAATCCCGAGGCTGTTTATGATAGCTGGGACTGTTCGGAAGAGGAACTGGATTGGGTGCGACGGTATTTGTCTCAGATAACATATGATGACTACGATCGTCTGATACAGCTGTGTGATGCGCTGTCACTGGCGGATGGCTACTGTATCGCAGAAAAAAAGATGGTTTCCTCCATTCTGAAATTTGGCTGGAAAGATACCACAGAAGCAAAGTGGAAGGCAATTTTATGTTTAAAGGATTACTTCGATAATAAAATAAACGGAGATGTCTATGCATTATTTTAGGCAGGGATATCAGCAAAGACCAATCGGCCGAAGGGCTGGATTGGTTTTACTAATCTTGGAAAGGGTCGGACAACATGCTTGCAGTCAGACTGAACAAACCGCAATTTGAATACGACATCCATTCCATCGTCAAAGCTTTTTATCCGGCGGAGACGGTGAAGGTGTTTGAAGAAGGAACAAAAGATTTTGAATCGGATGGGGATAACCCATCCATATCCATATGGTTTGAAGAAAGGGCTATCCGGGTAAATTTATCCGGTACGGAGCATGAGGCTGTCCTGAGCAGGCCGGAGGAACGCCCGGTTGTGAAGAATGAGCTGAAACAGCTTCTTTACCGCGTACTTTCCGCCCATACGGGAAAAGAACTTCCCTGGGGCACGCTGACCGGTATCCGCCCTACTAAGATAGCCATGCAGTTCCTGGAGGAAAATGCGCCGGGGACGCAGAATCCCATGACGGAAGCGGATATCCTATCCTACATGCAGGAAACCTACTATTGCAGTGAGGAAAAAGCCCTGCTGGCCATAGACATAGCAAAGAGAGAAAAGCGCATTCTGGCGGATATCCATTACGAAAAAGGCTACAGCCTTTATATAGGCATTCCGTTCTGCCCTACCACCTGCCTTTACTGCTCCTTCACCTCCTTCCCCATTTTTTCCTGGAAGGACAGAGTGGGAGAGTATCTGACAGCGCTGGAAAAAGAGATTGATTTCGTCAGGGAAGCCTGCCAGGATAAAATCCTGGACAGCGTATATATCGGCGGAGGCACCCCCACCACGCTGGAGCCGGAGGAGCTGAGAAGACTGCTGTCAAAAGTGAGAGCCTCCTTTGATTTTTCCCAGGTAAAGGAGTTTACTGTGGAGGCCGGACGCGCCGACAGCATCACGAGAGACAAGCTGAGGGTTTTAAAGGAGTTCGGCGTGACACGCATTTCCGTCAACCCCCAGACCATGAATCAGGAAACTCTTAACATAATCGGCCGCCGCCATACGGTGGAACAGGTGGAGGAAGCCTTCCGGCTGGCCAGGGAAGAAGGCTTTACCAACATCAACATGGATCTCATCCTGGGGCTTCCCGGAGAAACAAAGGAGTATGTGGAGCGGACCATGGAGGCGGTAACCAGGCTCTGCCCTGACAGCCTGACAGTCCACTCCCTCGCCATAAAACGTGCCTCAAGACTCAGCCTCTGGATAGAAGAAAACGGCATTGAAACCCTTCATAATACGGACGAAACCATGGAAATAGCAGCAGAGGGCGCCGCCCGTATGAACATGAAGCCCTATTATCTCTACCGCCAGAAGAACATGTCCGGCAATTTTGAAAATGTAGGCTATGCCACAGAGGGCAACTATGGTATTTACAACATCCTCATCATGGAGGAAAAACAGACCATCATGGCCCTGGGCGCCGGCACAATTTCCAAAGCCGTATATCCCGACGGCCGTATTGAACGCTGCGATAACGTGAAGGACGTAGCCCTCTACATCGAAAAAATTGATGAAATGATAGACCGAAAACGAAAACTCCTCGGCGGCTGATATGTAACTGCTCAGGTTCTCCAAAGCTTCAGCCTCCGGGTGGATTTCCAATTCCTCTTGAAAAGAAAAGGAAAAAAGTGTAGAATCAAAATGCTGTCCGGCAGGTTTGCGCACTTGCTGCGCGAACCGTAAAAAACGTAGGGCAGAACAGCAAAAATCCATCGCCGAAGGCGATTTTCATGGATTTTTGCATAACTGAGAACGAAGTGAACAGTTAGAATCAAAATGCTGTCCGGCAGGTTAGCGCACCAGCTGCGCGAACCGTAAAATGGCAGCAACAGAATGGACAGCCGCGGCAGGCGGCGGGAAAGGAATACAGGAAAATGGCTTTAAGTAAAAAACCGGTAACCGGCATGAAGGACATTCTGCCGGCTGAAATGCAGCTGAGAGATTATGTAATCAGCGTAATAAAGGATACTTATGGTAAATTCGGATTTACCTCCATCGAGACGCCCTGTGTGGAAAATATTGCAAACCTGACAAACAAGCAGGGCGGAGATAATGAAAAACTGATTTTCAAGATTATGAAACGGGGAGAGAAACTGAACCTGGAAAATGCAAAGGAAGAAGCTGATCTGGTTGACGGCGGCCTGCGCTACGACCTGACGGTGCCGCTGGTCCGTTTCTATTCCAATAATGCCAGCCAGCTGCCCACGCCCTTCAAGGCCTTGCAGATGGGGAATGTATGGCGTGCGGACAGGCCTCAGAGAGGACGCTACCGTCAGTTTATGCAGTGTGACATAGATATCCTGGGAGAGCCCTCCAACCTGGCTGAAATTGAACTGATTCTTGCCACCACAACCACACTGGGAAAGCTGGGCTTCCGCAATTTCCAGATCCGCATCAATGAACGCAGAATCCTGAAGGCTATGGCGGCATACAGCGGCTTCCCGGAGGAAAGCTTCGACACGGTATTCATTATTCTGGATAAAATGGATAAAATCGGCCTTGACGGCGTAGCGGCGGAACTGAAGGAATGCGGCTTCTCAGAGGAAAGCATAAATAAATACATGGATTTGTTCCGCGGCCTGGAAACAGCGCAGGACGGCCTGGGATATCTTGCCGGAAAGCTGGAGGGCGTACTGGAAGCGGAAGTAGTAAACAACCTGCGTGAAATTTCGGACAGCGTGAGCGCTACCAAGGCAGCGGATTTTGAAATGGTATTCGATCCTACGCTGGTAAGAGGCATGTCCTATTACACAGGGACTATTTTTGAAATCGCAATCCCTGAATTCGGCGGAAGCTGCGGAGGCGGCGGACGCTATGATAAAATGGTTGGTAAATTTACGGGCAGCGATGTGCCGGCCTGCGGATTTTCCATCGGTTTTGAACGCATCATCCTTCTGATGATGGAAAATGGTTTCCAGATTCCGGGCAAACCGAAGAAAATCGCTTACCTTATTGAAAAGGGTGTTGCGGGAGAAGAATTGTGCAGAGTCATTGCCGAGGCGCAGTCGCAGAGGGCGGACGGCATGCAGGTGCTGATTGCCAGAATGAATAAAAATAAAAAGTTCCAGAAGGAACAGCTGATGAAGGAAGGCTGGGAAGAATTCAAAGAGTTCTACCGGGAGCCTTTAAAATAAATATCGGCAGCTGTGAAGGTATGGGACAGTTATAATATTTGAGACAGAAAAAACAAAGGAGGCACATCATGTCTGAGTCAATGAAGGGGCTGAAAAGAACCCACAGATGCGGCGAATTATCCGCTGCCAATGTGGGAGAAACCGTAACCGTTATGGGTTGGGTTGCCAAGCAGAGAAATAAAGGCGGTATCATTTTTGTGGATTTAAGGGATCGTTCCGGGATACTGCAGGTTATATTTGAAGAAAGCGACGCGGGCGCAGAGGGCTTTGCCAAGGCGGAAAAGCTGCGCAGTGAATATGTGGTTGCCGTTGTGGGAAAAGTAGAAAAGAGAGCCGGCGCTGTCAATGAAAACCTGGCTACCGGAGAAATCGAGGTCAGGGCGTCCCAGGTACGTATTTTATCTGAAGCGCTTACGCCTCCCTTCCCCATAGAAGAAGACTCCAAAACCAAGGAAGAGCTTCGCCTGAAATACCGTTACCTGGATTTGAGAAGACCTGATCTGCAGAGCAAAATCATATTGAGAAGCAAGATCACCATGGCGATCCGGGAGTTTATGTCCAGGGAAGGCTTCCTGGAAATTGAAACCCCCATGCTCACCAAATCCACACCGGAGGGGGCAAGGGATTATCTGGTGCCCAGCCGTGTGCATCCCGGGAATTTTTATGCGCTTCCCCAGTCCCCTCAGATTTTCAAGCAGTTACTGATGTGTTCAGGCTATGACCGGTATTTCCAGATCGCAAGATGCTTCCGTGATGAGGATCTGCGTGCGGACAGACAGCCCGAATTCACACAGGTGGATATGGAACTGTCCTTTGTGGATGTGGACGATGTGATTGCAGTGAATGAAAAGCTGCTGAAATATATCTGTAAGGAAGCAATCGGCCTTGAGGTGGAGCTTCCAATCCAGCGTATGACCTGGCAGGAGGCCATGGATCGTTTTGGATCCGATAAGCCGGATACCCGTTTTGGCATGGAGCTGACGGATGTTTCCTCCGTAGTAGCGGGCTGCGGTTTCGGCGTATTTACCTCCGCATTGGAAAACGGCGGATCCGTCCGGGGCATCAATGCCAAAGGACAGGCGGAAATGCCCAGAAAGAAAATTGATGCGCTGGTGGACTTTGCCAAAGGCTATGGCGCCAGGGGCCTTGCATATCTGTGCGTGCTGCCTGACGGAAGCTATAAATCTTCTTTTGCAAAATTCATGACCGAGGATCAGCTCAAAGCGCTGGTAGAAGCAATGAGCGGTGAACCGGGAGATCTGCTGCTGTTTGCCGCAGACAAGAATACGGTTGTCTGGAACGTGCTGGGCGGCCTGCGTCTTGAGCTGGCAAAGCAGATGAACCTGATTGATAACAGCAAATTCAACTTCCTCTGGATTACGGAATTCCCTCTTTTTGAATGGAGCGAGGAAGAAAACCGTTACATGGCAATGCACCATCCTTTTACCATGCCGATGGAAGAGGATCTGCATATGCTGGAGACTGATCCGGGCAAGGTGCGTGCAAAGGCCTATGATATCGTGCTCAACGGTACGGAGCTGGGCGGCGGAAGCGTCAGGATTTCTGACGACGGGATTCAGGAGAGGATGTTTGAAGCCCTTGGATTTACAAAGGAAAGCGCTTATGAACGTTTCGGCTTCCTGCTTGATGCTTTCAAATACGGAGTGCCGCCGCATGCAGGACTGGCTTATGGCCTGGACCGTCTTGTCATGCTGCTTACCGGTGCGGACAGCATCCGCGAGGTAATCGCATTCCCCAAGGTAAAGGACGCATCCTGTCTGATGACGGACGCTCCCAATGTGGTGGATTTAAAGCAGCTGGATGAATTGGGAATTTCCATCAATCCTACAGAAGAAAAAGAATAAGAGACAGAAACGTAACTGTGAAGGGACTGAACAGTTACACGGAAATATAAACAGCCGGTGGGGGATTTTTACCTGAACCGGCTGTTTTCACTAAAATCATATCCCAAGGAGTGTGCCTATGGCGGAAAAAGAGAAGCTGAGACAGGAGTTCCTGGACGAACTGCAGAATAAGCTGGTAAGGGCATCGTGTACGGATGAAATTTATGCTCTTTTGGCAGAGGCTGCCGCCTGGCTGACGGCAAGTGAAGGGCTGTCTTTTTTTATACGCCGCGAAGACTGCTTTGAGCAGGTATGCCGTCTGGGGAAATTCCCGGAAATGGAAGGTGTAACACAGGCAGCACTTTTTGGAGGGGAGCATCCTGTTTCCTTTGAGACTGTTATGATTGGAAAGGTATGTCTGCAGGAGAAGGAAGACGGGGTTTTTATGATTTTCCGTCCAAAGCCGGAGCTTATGACGGCGCAAAACAGGGAATGCCTGCAGCTAATCTGCGGTATGGGAGCGCTGGTGCAAAAAGAGCTTTGGATTCGCGGAAAGGCGCACAGGGATGCGATGACGGATGAAATAACCGGCGCGCTGAACCGCAGCTGCCTTTTACAGCGGCTGCAGGAGGATATGGGTACCAAAATCGGAAACGCCGCGCTCATTGATATCAATGTGGACGGTTTCAAGCTGTATAACGAAATGTACGGATATATGAACAGCGATGCGCTTCTGAAATTCGTAGCGGATGCAATTCGCAGGGAAAAGACTGGACAGGGAGAAATTTACCGTTTTGGAGCGGATGAGTTCCTTTTGCTTGAGCCGGATATGACGGAGGAGCAGGCGTTTGATACGGCAGAGCGGATTCGCAGGCGGATCAGGGACAGCAGCCGAGAAAAGAAAGATCTGCTCCATCAGTTGACGGTAAGCTGCGGAATCGTAATTTATCCGGAATATGTGGAGGATAAAGAGGAGCTTCTGGGCTGCTGTGTCCGCGCTGCCTATTATGCGAAAACAAGGGGAAAGGATCAGACCGCCCTGTGGCGAAAAGAGGACCGTCCCAGGGAACGTTCCGGCTATTACCGGACTTCCTTTGAGCGGATTGCCCCTACTATTTATGCGCTGATGGCTGCGGTGGATGCAAAGGATCAGATTACCTTCCGCCATTCCCTCAAGGTTTCGGAGTACGCCACCCTTCTTGCCCAGGCGCTTGAACTGAAGGAGGAAGAGGTGGAAATCATCCGGGAAGCAGGCTTGCTTCATGATATTGGAAAAATTGGAATCCCGGAAAGCATTCTGAAAAAACAGGGCAGGCTGACGGAAGCGGAATACATGGTAATGAAGGAACATGTGGAAAATGCGGTGGAGATGATACGATATCTGCCGGATATGAACTATGTGCTTCCGACGGTGGTGGGGCATCATGAAAGATACGACGGAAAAGGTTATCCGGCCGGACTGGCGGGTGAAGCGATTCCCCTGGGAGCCCGCTGCCTTGCATTGGCTGACAGTTTTGATACGATGACGGCAAGACGGCCTTATAAAGAACCGATGCAGATTTCCTATGCGGTAAAGGAACTGGAAAAAGGAAAAAATACCCAGTTTGATCCGTATCTGACAGATGTGTTCCTGCGATTGATTGAAGAAGGAGAGATTCAGGTATGGGGCCGTGGGGATGACTGAAGGCCGGCGGCGGAAAAAAAGAAATCTTCCATAGTTATCAAAAAGCACCTGCTTTCGCATAATAACAGGCAAAGGCAGGTGCTTTCGGCATTTCCGGGTTTGTTCGGTATTAAAGCCAAAACGTAACGGTTCAGGCCGGCGGGAATATTAATCAGAATATATGGTGGTGCTGTTGATAAATATTTCATAATCATCATAGCTTAAATCATTATAATTTACGTCATATGGAGAAGAAAACTCCACAGTTGCTGATTTTCCCATATCCGAGATGAATTCATAGGCGCTGCCGATTGCGGCGCCGTCTTTAAAATAAACGCACATCAGTTCCACGGAGTCGAAGGTTTTTCCGGTGGGATTCTTGATGGAAGCGATCACGCCGCCCTGAAGCCCCTGATTTGATTTTATCTGAAAATCCTTCCCGTAGTTCGGCGTATAATATTGGGGATCGGTTTTTCTTGCAATCGTATCCACCTCATAGCGGCTGTAGGGGATATCATTGTAATCTTTATCATAGGGAAGCGTTACCTCTACGGCAGCTTTTCCTCCTGCCGGACAGCTCCAGATATAATTGTTCCGCAGGAAAAGCAGGTTATCATTTTCATCATAATAAGTAACGGTAATTTCCAGCTGTATGTCCTGCGTATTTTTGTTTTCATAAATCAGTATCAGGTTCCGGGAGGCGGCATAGTCCTGCTGGACGATATTTTCCATCAATTCGCTGCTGGCAGCCTTTTCCTCCGCTGTGGGCAGATACCTGTCCGCATCCTTAATCCCGCGGACAGAGGCATCTTTATCCATAGCCATTATATAATAAAAGAGGAAGGTAAGCAGGATGGAAAGTACAGCCACAATCATCCCTGCAACAGGAAGCCCTTTTTTCTTATTGTTTTGGATGAGAGCGATGATGCCCAGGATGACCGCCAGTACATCCAGCGCGATTCCCACAAAAAATATGCCGCTGAGAAATCCGAGGATAGCCAATACAAGGCAGGCGATAGCCAGCCCGCTGTTTTTCCGGGAATCGTATACGTCTCCTGAGGCCTGGCCATAAGGCATGTTGGGCTGCCCTGCGCCCTGGTAGGGCGGGGGAAAGCCATAGCCGCCTGCTCCTGCTGCGCCCTGGCCGGTATAATAGGGGCCGGAGGCCTGGGAATTGTAATATTGGGGCGGCACGTCTGAACCTGCTCCTGGCTGCCTATTGGGATTCTGCCAGGGCTGTCCGTTCAGATTTACTTCCGGCTGCCCGGGGCCGTTTTGGCCGCCATAAGGATAACCGCCGTTATTTCCATTTTCAAAAGGGCCGAAGCCCTGGTTATTTTCATTGTTATACATATGTATTTCCTCATTTTTACACAGAATCTGTTACTAATTATAAAGCAAATGCCGTTTTTTGGGAATAGGGGAAACAATTTTAAAGAAAACTTCATTTTTTATTAAATATTAACTCCAATAGATCTGCTATACTTTTATACATAATTCAGTAAAAAATGTCAACAAAGGATGAACAGTCATGGCGAATCGAGGGGGACAGACAGGAAGACGGAACAGACATTATGGAGACAGTGTGGGCAATACGGCTGTCAGGAATCTCCAGTTTATTGACATATCCAATATGGAAGAAGAACCGGAATACAGAGCGTCACGTAAGGCGTCAGGTGCGCGCAGGCGCGTCGGAGAAGAAGATATGCCGTACAGACGAAAAGTGGAAGAATATCCGTCAGACAGGCGTATAAAAAGAGAGAACCAGGGGCGCAGGCGGGCAAGCGCGGCGGCCATAGCGCGCAGGAGAAGACGGAAACGGCAGCGGTTACTGGCCGGAGCATTTCTTGTGGCCGGCGTTATTGTTTTGGGGGGATTGCTGGGAACGCTTCTGTGGAAAGTGGTGGGCCGCTTTCGGGATGCGGACGTGCTTTCCGGGAACACCAGGGAAGAACGGGAGCTGATCCGGGAAAATGATACGAAAAAACCGCTGATTAAAGAAGAATTTCTCACAGTGAATCCTTATTCCCGGCCGGCGGAGCCGCTCACTGAGGTGAGGAATATTTTTATCCACTATACGGCCAATAAGGACACCTCGGCGGAACAGAACAGAAGCTATTTTGAAAACCTGGGGATTACAGGGGAGCGTTCGGCCAGCGCGCATTTTGTGATCGGCTATGAGGGCGAGATTATCCAGTGCCTGCCCCTGGATGAAATCGCCTATGCGGTAAAGACAAGAAACTATGATTCCATATCCATCGAATGCTGTTTTGTGGACGAGAACGGGAAATTTACGGACGCCACCTACCAGTCCCTGCTGCAGCTGACGGCGTGGCTGCTGCGTGAATATAAGCTTACGCCGAACGATGTGCTCCGTCACTATGATGTGGGCGGGAAAAAATGTCCGCTGTATTTTGTGGAGCATGAGGACAGCTGGGAACAGTTCAGGCAGGATTTGACAGATTACATTATGGAGGAGTAGAATATAGCGGTAAAACGAAAATATTTACCGGAGGATTATTATGCTCGCATACAAATTTGATACACAGCTTTTAATTGAAGGAGAGGATCTGTCAGAGGACGCCGTTACGGAGTACATCACTGAAAATATCGAGGGTGACTGCCTGCTAGCCGTTGGGGATGAGGAACTGATTAAGATTCATTTTCATACCAATACACCCTGGAAGGTCCTGGAATACTGCGCTTCCTTAGGCGATATCCATGATGTGGTGGTGGAAAATATGGAGCGTCAGGCTAATGGGCTTCAGGGATAATACAGTTTTGTTCAGTGACCTCTGTTTATGGCAGCTTCCGTAAACAGGGGTTTTTGTTTCCCGGGTGGGAAGGAAGGGCTTTGATGTAAAAGGACGGCCGTACAGGCAGGGCATGATTCAGCCAAAAAAGGGGGATGGACATGAGCGACAGGAAATACAAAAGAAGACGTGGAAAACGGAGGACGAAGGATACGCTGCTGATGGTCCTGCCGGTTATTCTGGCGGTGCTGGCAGTTGCCGCTGCGGTTTTTCTGATTCTGAAATTTACCACAGGCGGGAAAAAGCAGGAGACGGGGACGTTTACGGAAAACGTCACAGATGGTGAGAGGGAACCGGAGAGCACGGCGCCCGCGGAAAGCATTCCGGAAAGTGGCCCGGACGGCACGGAAGAAATGCAGGAAACAGTGCAGGAAACGGCTTCCGGACAGGCGGAGGATATGGGCCGGGAACCGGCTGCACAGCCTGCCGTAGCGGCCGAGGTGGGAAGCATGGAGGATAAGGAGGACCCTCAGAAGTCTTCGAATGCTTCCGGACAGGGGAACGGAGCGGCAGTAAGCATCAATACGGATACCATGTCCGCAGCCGCAGGAGAAACCGCAGAGGCAACGCTTGGGGTTGACGTTTCCAAATACCAGGGCGGCAATATCAACTGGACGAAGGTGAAGGAGGCGGGAATCGATTTTGTAATGGTGCGCGTGGGCTATCGTACGAAGGCCACGGGGATTATTTATGAGGATCCCACGGCCCGCTATAATATGCAGGAGGCCCAGAAAAACGGCATTAAAGTGGGCGCATATTTCTTTTCATCAGCCATTACGGAGCAGGAAGCCAGGGAAGAGGCCTCCTGGGTGGTGAATTTTATTGCAAAATATAAAATCACCTATCCGGTGGCTTATAACTGTGAGGATTTTTCATCGCCGGACAGCAGGCAGTATGGCCTGGACAAGTCGGTGCGCACGGGTATCGCGGCCGCCTTCCTTGATACGGTGCAGGCTTCGGGATATACGCCCATGTTTTACGCCTCCAGAAATGAAATGGAAGGCAGTAAGGAATGGGATATGAATGCATTGGGAAACAAATATAAAATATGGGTGTCCCAGTATCCTGAGAAACCTTTTCCGGAAACGCCGGCTTCCGCATATTCGGGTACGCATGCCATGTGGCAGTATACCAGCCAGGGCCAGGTGGCGGGCATCAGCAAAAAGGTGGATGTGAATGTGGCGTATTTTGGCTACAGCAGGGAGGCGGAAGCGAAGGATCCCACGCCGGCGCAGGAGGTAGGGGCCAATCCTGAGGTGGGTATTAATTTCACGGAAGTAAACGAGACGGTAACGGCCAAGATAGAGACCAACCTGCGCACTGCGCCCACTACGGCGGAAGGCTCCCAGGTAGTGGCCAGGCTGGTTAACGGACAGACGGCGACACGTACCGGCGTAGGCAGCAACGGCTGGTCACGTCTGGAATACAATGGGCAGAAGGTATATGCGGTAAGCAGCTTCCTTACGGTGGATTTGGGCTATCAGGCACCTTCTGAAGCGCAGGCGCCCGTACAGACCGGGCCGGCCTACGAACCTGTGAATGAAACCGTGACAGCCAAGGATACCACCAATCTGCGTACAGCACCCGGTACGGACAATCCGGATACCATTGCGGCAACCATCCATTACGGCGATACGGTAACACGGGTGGGCATCGGCAGCAATGGCTGGTCACAGATCAGCTATAACGGACAGATTCTCTATGCGGTAAGCAGCTATCTGACCACGGATTTAAACTACAAATCAAACAGTACCCCTACCCCGGAGAATCCGGAGGCGGGAATTACCTTTACCCCGGTAAATGATGTGGTTACTGCGAAGAGTGAAACCAATCTGCGCTCGGTGCCAAGCACCGACAGCCCGGATACGATAGTGGGCGTGCTTCATAACGGAGAGGCGGCGGCCCGCACCGGTATCGGCAGCAACGGCTGGTCCAGGCTGACCGTAGGCGGACAGACCGTTTATGCCGTCACCAATTATCTGACTGCGGCACAGTAGCATGGAAAAGCTTTTTCTGTGGAAATCCCCTGCAGGTTGTGATAGAATGGACGGCATGGGGGGATTAAGGAAATGGACACCTTTGTTGTTTTGCAGCAGATGCTGATACTTCTTGCAATGATGGCCATCGGCTATTACAGCTATAGAAAAGAATGGATTGACAGAAATGCCTATGGCAAGCTGTCGAAAATTGTGGTAAATATACTGAATCCGCTGATTATCATCAATGGAGTGCTGGGAAGAAGCGGCGGGGAGAACGGAAAAAAGGTTTTTATAAACCTGCTGCTTATCCTCCTGTATTTTATCATCCTGATTGCGGTCAGCTTTCTGGTGGTGCGCCTGCTGCGCGTGAAGCCCTCCCAGAACCATCTGTACCGTATGATGACTGTTTTTTCCAATGTGGGATTTATGGCAATTCCTCTTGTTTCCAGTGTTTATGGCGAGGAATGTGTTTTTTATGTATCTTTTTATATCCTGATTTATAATATTTTGCTTTATACGTATGGGATCCATTTGATTTCGGGCGGGAAAAAGGAAAAGACCGATTTAAAAAAGCTGATGAATCCCGGCGTGGCCGCCTGCCTGGTATCCGCTGTGGTTTTTGCGGGTAACATACCGGCGGCGGAGAGCGTGAAAAGCTTCACAGGCTACATGGGCAATGCGGCCATTCCCATGTCCATGATGCTGATTGGGGCGTCTATCGCCCAGGCAAACCTGAAGGAGCTTCTGGGAGAGGCGAAAATATATGCTTTTCTGGCAATCAAGCTGCTTATCATTCCCATGACGGCGGCGCTGGTCATCAGGAATTTTGCGCTGCCTGCGGAGCTGGCGGGAATTTTCGTGTTCATGCTGGGAATGCCGGTGGGCAGCATCGTGGTTCCGCTGGCGGCGGAATACGGGGCGGATGAAACCTGCTGTACCAGGGGAACTGTGCTGAGTACGCTTTTCAGTATCGTTACAATACCGCTGGTATCGCTGTTTCTGTAGTGTATTTGACAGCTGCGGGCCTGTGTTGCAGGCCTGCGGCCGGGAAAAAGGAGGAGGAGCCTTATGAAATGGATACCCGGAGCGGGCAGGGCTGAAGACAGGCAGCTGGCGGCGGACTATGAGAAAAGCACGGTTCAGGGGAAATTCCATCTGGGAGAGACTTATCTGTTCCGAAAAAAGGCTTTGGGCGTCTGGTATCTGGCGTGGCGGGAAATCTTATGGGCCTACAGGCAGGTAGAGGATGTGCAGAGCAGGCTTTGCTGCGGCACCACCAATTATGAGGTGGAGCATCTGATCCTTGTGACAGAGGGTGGCAGACGGACGGACATCCGCCTGGAGGAAAAACAGGATGCCGAGACGGTTCTTGCCTGGCTTGCCCGCAGGAACCCGGCTGCGGATATCGGGTTTTCTCCTGAGAAAAAGGAAAAATATAAAAATTAAAAAAATACTGTGAAGCTCCTGAAATATGGTAGAGCTTCACAGTATTTTTTTCTGTGGCAGCGAGTCGGGTAGTTACGCGGGGCATCCTGCCGGCTGCTGCAGCGAGGGTCTGATAACCGACAGACCGTTACGGGAAATTGGACTTTGGGAAAGGGAGGCTACCAGCTCCAGAGTGTTCCTGCGATGCCGTCGGCAATCGCTCTGGCTATGGCGTCAAATTCCCGATCAAAAAGCTCGTTGTCCTTTTCGTTATTTATGAACCCGACCTCCACCAGGACAGCGGGAATATTGCTCTGGCGCAGGACGACCAGATTGGGACGTTCGTTCACGCCCAGATTTTTGAAGCCGACCTGTTCAAGTTGGCGGTTTATGTTGGTTGCAATGGTCCCGGCAGGAAGCCATGCATTGTATACCAGGCTTTCCACACCGCTGTACTGGTTCGGATAAGGGCTGGAATTACGGTGTATGGAGATAAATACATTGGCGCCGGAGTCATTTCCCAGCGCTGCCTTCTGATAGGGAGACTGATAGATATCTTCCGTTCTGGCATAAATGACCCGGAAGCCGTAGCTTTCCAGGATTTTTCCCACGGCAAGGGTAAGGTTCAGCGTATCGTCCTTTTCCTGCCGTCCGTTGAATGTAGCTCCGGGATCAGAACCGCCGTGTCCTGCATCCAGAAATATGGTATAAGTAAATTCGGCCATATAAAATCACCTGTATTTTCTTGCTATTATTCTATGGCGCGCCCGTGTATCGGTGCGTATAAATTCCAGGAAAAAATCATAAAATTATGGTTGCATTTCATAACGGTTTCGTGTAATATATTTTTACACCATTCCGGTGTTATTCTCATTTGGCACTATCGTGCGCGGCATCGGGCCGTTATGCACGGCAGCGCAGTCTGTTTTTCAGGGAGCATCCGCAGGGAATCGGCAGACGGCTCCGCTCAATTATTCCCATTTTATTATCTGTTACAGTAGACATTCTGCCGGATTACCGCGCATGGATTGTGAATCCGCGCTGCGGCAGAGCTGCAGGAGAGCCCGTTTGTCTTCCTGAAAGGGGGGAATACGACAACCGAAGAAAACGGGGTGAAAAGGGCGTGTGCAGCAGCCCGACATTAGTCGTATGCCCGCAGAAAGGGCAGATAGGAGAAAAGTATGAAAAAAGAAGAAAAAGAAATTAAAGTAAAAATAATAGAAGAAATCAGGCTGAAAAAAGCCGAAATCAGGAAGTTTAAGAGAGGCCGCGGGGGAAAAAGCGGGCGGACGCCGGGAAGAGTCAGGAAGGCGGCGGTATTTGCCGCGGCGCTGGCCGGTCTGTCGCTGTGCTTTTCCCGGGAGGTATCGGCGGCACGGCCGGGCAGCAGTACCAGCGTGCTGATTTTCAGTTTCTCCGGTCTGATGGAAGAGGGTGAGCCTGTTTTTGGCTTCAGGCTTTCGGCGGATACTGCGGACTGGACGAAAAAAGTGGTCCTTCACGCCGAATATGAAAAGCTGGGCGAAGCGTCAGTACCGCCGGAAAGCTACATTTGGAACGGGATTCCAGGCGGAAATGAATCGTTTACAGTAAAGGAAAATGGTATTGTTACCTGTCAGTTAAACTGCGGTGAAGACTATACGGTCCGGGAGGGAGAGCTGCAGCTGAATATTATCAATATTGATAATACGCCTCCTGTGATTACAGGCTTTGAAGATATACCGGAGGAATGGACGAACAGGAAGGTGAGAGTCCGGGTGAAGGCAGAGGATCTGCAGCCATAGACAGAATTATTGCAGCCCAAAGCAGAAGAATTGCAGCCAAAGGAGGAGAAGCTGCATTCATAGGCCTGAGCGGAAGGCATCCCCGGGACATAAAGAAAATACATCGCCAATCTTCAGGAAATATTGAGAAATAACCCCGCTTTTTATTTAGAAAACAGGGATATTATGGATACAGATACAAAAAAGCGGCTGTTGAGTTCCTTCGCAGCTGCGGAAGAATTTATTCAAGGCAAAGCCGGGAAGATGGGGGATGTTATGAAAAAGAAGACAGGTATTTTTTACATGACAGTCTGTGTTTTCGGAATAAGCCTGGCGGTGTGCGGGATACAGGCGGACGGCCGGCAGAATACCTCGGAATCCCAGGAAGAGATACAGGAAGAAACACAGGAAGAAACACAGGAAGAAACACAGGAAGAAACACAGAAAACTGTGACCAGACCTCCCTCAGATAATGAGGAGCTTATGGCAGACGCCCTGCGCCGGTCCTATTATGAAGGCCAGGACAAAAGAGCTTTTGGAATGTTTCAGAAAAATATATTCAAAAAACTGATAAATGACTGGACCTGCCGGAATCTGAAAAATGCGGTGTGGAGCTACGACAGCTTTGCTGCTTATCAGATGCTGGATGCGGATGGAAACAGTTTATCGGATAAGGAACTATATTACTGTACTTATTGCGCAGATGAAGGACAATGCGGCTATATAGTGTTGGCATATGACGGCGGCGGCCTGCAGAGAATCAGCAGTGCGGAGACCTCCTATTCGTACGATCTGGATTCCAACATGGAAGCTGTTCTGGCCGGACTGGAAGAAAACGGGATTGATCCAGCTTCAGCCCGGGCCGCCAGAGTCGGCCTGACTGTGGGGGATAATATTCAGGAAGCCATCCGCATTACGGATGGGGAGGGTCATGAGTGTATCTGCTATTTTGGGAAGGAAGGCGTTTCCTTTGAGGGATCGTCCGGGTTTTAGATTTATTTCGTTCCAGGAGGAATGCATCCATTCTTCCTTTTACATAAACCTCCCTTTTATATAGTAAAAACGGACTGCCAGCCTGCAGTCCGTTTTTGTATTGTAATTAAATCAGCTTTGCTGGTCGCCGGAATTTTCTTCCCGGCCCCCTTTATCAAAAAAGGAATCCCGGCCATTGCCATCGCCTTCATCCTCCTGCGGTGCAGGCGGTTCAGGAAGCGTCATCAGAACTTTGGTAATTCTGTTTTGCTGCACATTTTCAGCGCGCAGCATGATTCCGGCTTCGGTGGTCACTTCATCGCCGGGAACCGGCATGCGGTCCAGAATTTCAATGATGATGCCTCCGATGGAATCATAGTCTTCGCTTTCCAGCTCCGTTCCCAGGGCGTCATTGATGTCATCCAGCTTCATGCCGCCTTCCACAAGATACTGGCGTTCGCCGATTTCCTGAATCAGTTCATCCTCGTCCGCATCATATTCGTCCCTGATTTCCCCTACGATTTCCTCAAGCAGGTCTTCCAGGGTAATCATTCCCACGCAGGAGCCGTATTCATTGAGCACGAAAGCCACGTTAAAGCGTTTCTCGCGCATTTCTATCATAAGATCGGCAGTCTTTTTAAATTCATAGGTGTAATAGGCATCCCTGAGGATGTCCGTGATTTTAAAGTTTTCCCGATCCTCCACCAGGATAAAGTCCTTGATGTTGACGAGGCCGATGATATTGTCATTATCGTCCTGGTAGACAGGAATCCGCGTATACATATATTCCTTGAAAACCCCCAGCAATTCTTCATAGCCTGCTTCCACATTGATGGTGCTCATGTCGATACGGGGTATCATGATGTCCTTGGCAACGGCGTCGCTGAAGTCGAACACATTGTAAATCATTTCCCGTTCTTCGGATTCAATCACGCCGTCCTCATGGCTGACATCCACGTAGGTTTTCAATTCAGATTCCGTGATCTGATCTTTTTTCTTATTCGGATCCACATGCAGCAGGATCATGATGCCTACGGAAAGCCGATCCACAATATAAATCAGAGGCGTCAGCAGCTTCATCAGATAATAGATGATGCGGGCGTAAGCCAGGGATATTTTTTCCGCATTCAGGGTGGCGGCATTTTTGGGGACGATTTCGCCGCAAAGCAGGACGACCAGCGTCAGGACGCCGGTGGCGATGCTCACCGCATAATTTCCCCATAGTTTCATTGCAAGTGTGGTGGTGAGGGCGGAAGCGGAGAGGTTTACCACGTTGTTGCCGATAAGAATGGAACTGAGCATCTTGCTGTAGTTGTCCAGGACCTTCTGGAGCACCGCAGCGCGCCTGTTCCCTTCATCTATCAGCGTACGCACACGCACCCGGTTGACGGTGGTGAGGGCGGTTTCCGCAGAAGAAAAGAATGCCGACAGGGCAATAAGAACAATCAGAAAAATAAATTGTAGGACCGACGATGAATCCACGTAAAATTTCACTCCTTTTTTTAATAAGTCCCGGGAGCATTCAGCTCAGGGGATAAATTTTCCTAAGTATTTGTAAAAATTCAGGACAGGATGTCTGCCTGAATTATTATGAGTAATTATAGGAATCTTACATAAAACTGAGCGAAATGTCAAGCACATCACTAAGGAAGAGAAAGGAATCGCCGGGGAAGAGAAAGAAAGTAAGGCCCCCGTTTCCTGACAATAGCCGTTTCCGGGCTAAGAAGCAACTGGATGAAGCTGCATTTGGCCGGACAGTAATGAGGAAAAAGGAATAAATCGGAGGGGGAAGGGAATATACATGTTTCAAGGAGGAGAGGAATATGGACAAAAAAGAAATCAGGAGTTCCAACATACTGTTTCTGCTGAAGTGCCTGCTGTTTTCCTACATACTGACAGGAGGCTTCCTGCTGCTGCTGGCGCTGTTTCTCTACAAATTCCAGCTGTCCGAGAAAATCGTATCCATTGCCATTATCGTCATTTACGTGATTGCCGTGTTTTTTGCCGGGTTTATGACGGGAAAAAGAATGGGAAGCAGAAAGTTCCTCTGGGGGCTTGCGGTGGGACTTGCCTATTTCGCGGTGATGGCGCTGATATCGCTGGCGGTGAACCACGAATTTAAGGATCTGGGCACACACTTTTTTACCACGCTGTCAATCTGTGCGGCCGGCGGGATGCTGGGCGGGATGCTCAGCTGAGACGATGCATTTTGCGAGGCAGCGGTTATCAGCCGGCAGCAGTTGAGCTCTGACCGGTCCGGACCGTTACATCATCTTTCATGATTACCCCTTTTTTTACAGCACTTTTTTGACAAAAAATACTTTCCCTCAATAAAAAACTATGATATACTAGCTTAGACAATGGCGCCTGGGGTTCAGGCCGACCTCTGTCCAGATAAAGAGCATCCGTTTCCGCGGATTTTCTCATGCAAGGAGGCAATGGTATGAAACATATTAAAACACTGACCACAAGAGACTTAAAAGAATCCATGAAGAAGGGCGGCTGCGGCGAATGCCAGACATCCTGCCAGTCAGCCTGCAAGACATCCTGCACAGTAGGAAACCAGAGCTGCGAGAAAATGAAATAAGCAGCTCCGAAAGAAACCGCATAAGGTTTTTATAAGCAGCGATACCCATCGCTGCTTATTATACGTGAAGACATGGCCGAGGCGGGGCGCAGCTTTTTTACTTGCGGCCTGAGAGGGCGGACGGAAATGGATAAAAGACTGTTTGGGGACTGGCGTTCGGAGTCCGGCCCCGGACAGTTTCTATAAAACAGAAAGGAAGTTTTCCAGTGATACACCAGTACAAAAACAACGGCTACAACATCGTAATGGATGTGAACAGCGGAAGCGTACATGTTGTGGACGATTGTGTCTATGATGTGATACCACGGATTGAGGAATGCATCAATAACGGAGTAAAAGAAAAAGAGGGTATCCTTACAGCGCTGAAAGCGGAGCGCTCCGGTGAAGGACAGCAGTCTGGAAAAGAGCAGCTCTCTGAAAAAAAGCTTTCTTATACAGAACAGGAGCTGGAGGAAGCTGTAGAAGAAATTCTGGAGCTGTATGAAGCCGGACAGCTGTTTACGGAGGATATTTACGAAAATTATATCGGGGATTTCAAGAACAGGCAGACGGTGGTAAAGGCGCTGTGCCTGCATATTGCCCATGACTGCAACCTTGCCTGCCGCTACTGCTTTGCGGAGGAAGGGGAATATCACGGCAGACGCGCCCTGATGAGCTTTGAAGTGGGGAAAAAGGCCCTGGATTTTCTGGTTGCCAATTCCGGCAGCAGGGTGAATCTTGAGGTGGATTTCTTCGGCGGCGAGCCTCTGATGAACTGGCAGGTGGTAAAAGACCTGGTAGCCTACGGCAGGAGCCTGGAGGAGCCCAATCATAAGAAATTCCGTTTTACCCTGACGACCAACGGAATCCTGCTCAACGACGAGGTTCAGGAGTTTGTTAATAAAGAAATGTCCAATGTGGTCCTCAGCATTGACGGACGTAAGGCAGTAAATGACAAAATGCGTCCTCACAGAGGCGGACAGGGAAGCTATGACATCATTGTTCCCAAGTTCCAGAAGCTGGCGGAGAGCCGTGATCAGTTCAATTATTATGTGCGCGGCACCTTCACCCACAATAACCTGGACTTTGGCGAGGATGTAAAGCATCTGGCGGATCTGGGCTTTGAGCAGATTTCCGTGGAGCCGGTGGTGGCGGAGCCTTCGGAACCCTATGCCCTCAAAGAAGAGGATCTTCCCGTGCTGCTTGAGGAATATGACAAGCTGGCAGCAGAGCTTTTAAAGCGGCAGAAGGAAGGCAAGGGCGTTAATTTCTTCCATTTTATGATAGATTTAAGCGGCGGCCCCTGTGTGGCAAAGCGGCTTTCCGGCTGCGGCTCAGGGACAGAGTATCTGGCTGTGACGCCGTGGGGCGATTTTTATCCCTGCCATCAGTTCGTGGGCAAGGAAGAGTTCCTCATGGGAAATGTGGATGACGGAATCGTCAGGACGGATATCCGGGATGAATTCAAGACCTGCAATGTTTATGCCAAGGAAAAGTGCAGGAACTGCTTCGCCAAGTTTTACTGCAGCGGCGGATGTGCGGCAAATGCCTATAACTTTACGGGCAATATCAACGGCACCTATGATTTGGGCTGCGAACTCCAGAAAAAGCGTATCGAATGTGCGATTATGATAAAAGCGGCACTGGCCGACTAGAATGAAGGAGAAAAAAGCAATGAACAAGAAAAAAGGAATCTTTACCCTGATTGCGTTCATCGTCATCTTGGCCGGATTGGGCTATGTGTCCATTTTTGGTGTAGGCGAGAACAAATCAGGCTCCGCTTCCAGCGTTAAGCAGGGACTTGACCTGGCGGGCGGCGTCAGCATCACCTATCAGGTGGTTGGGGACGAGGCACCCAGCGCCGCTGACATGAATGACACCATCTACAAGCTGCAGAAGCGTGTGGAAAATTACTCCACCGAGGCGCAGGTATACCAGGAGGGTTCAGATCGTATCAATATTGAAATCCCCGGTGTATCCGATGCCAATGCGGTTTTGGAGGAGCTGGGCAAGCCCGGTTCCCTTTCCTTCCAGGATTCCCAGGGAAATGTGGTTCTGGAAGGCACGGATGTGGCGGATGCACAGGCCGGCTACCAGAAGAACAGCCTGGGCAACCAGGAGGCGGTAGTTCAGCTGACGCTGACGGAAGAAGGAAAAGTCAAATTTGCAGAAGCCACCAAGAAGGCGGCTCCCACACGGGACATTATTTACATCATTTATGACGGTTCCGTTGTAAGCGCGCCGGCAGTACAGTCTGAAATTACGGACGGTTCTGCGGTAATTACCGGTATGGGCACCTTTGAAGAGGCGGAAACGCTGGCTTCCACCATCCGTATCGGCGGACTGAAGCTGGAGCTGGAAGAGCTGCGTTCCAACGTGGTCGGCGCACAGCTTGGTTCTGCGGCCATCCGGACAAGCCTTATGGCAGGAGCTATCGGCATGGCTATCGTTATGGTATTCATGATCGCTGTTTACTGGATTCCCGGTGTGGCAAGCTCCCTGGCACTGTGCATGTACGTAGTGCTGATGATCCTGCTGCTCAACGGTTTTGAAATCACCCTGACACTTCCCGGTATTGCAGGTATTATCCTGTCTATCGGTATGGCGGTGGATGCCAACGTTATTATTTTCGCTCGTATCCGTGAGGAAATCGCCACCGGCAAGACGGTGAAATCTTCTATAAAAATCGGTTTCCAGAAGGCGCTTTCCGCAATTCTGGACGGAAATATTACCACACTTATCGCAGCTGCGGTGCTGGGCTTCATGGGCTCAGGTACGGTTAAGGGCTTTGCGCAGACACTGGCTCTTGGTATCGTGGTTTCCATGTTCACGGCGCTGGTGATAACGCGATTGATTCTGAATGCTTTCTATGCAGTGGGCATGCAGAACGAAAAGCTGTACGGACGCGCAAAGGAAAAGAAGCCTGTGAACTTCCTTTCCAAAAAAGCGGTATTTTTTACAATTTCCATCGTCCTGATTGTTGCAGGCTTCGTATTTATGGGTGTGAACAAGGGAAGAACCGGCCAGAGCCTGAACTACAGCCTGGAGTTCATCGGCGGTACCTCCACCAACGTTACCTTTAATGAAAATATGTCCATTGAGGATATCGATGCCAATGTGGTTCCCATGATCGAGAAGATTACCGGCGACGGCAACGTGCAGACCCAGAAGGTACAGGGAACCAATGAGGTAATTTTCAAAACCAGGACACTGGATGTGACGGAAAGAGAAGAGCTGAATAATACCCTGGCGGAGAGCTTCGGCGTGGATCAGGAGAAGATTACGGCAGAAACCATCAGCTCCACCATCAGCGGTGAAATGAGAAGGGAAGCAGTCGTTGCGGTAGTGATAGCAACTGTCTGCATGCTGATCTACATCTGGTTCCGTTTCAAGGACATCCGTTTCGGCGCCAGCGCTGTTGCAGCCCTGATTCACGACGTACTGGTGGTACTGGCCTTCTATGCGGCGGTACGGGTATCCGTGGGCAGCACCTTCATTGCATGTATGCTTACCATTGTAGGTTACTCCATCAATGCTACCATCGTTATCTTCGACCGTATCCGTGAAAATATTAATCTGGAAGGAAAGAGTGAGCTGAACGGGCTGGTGAACAAGAGTATCACACAGACACTGTCCAGAAGTATCTTTACTTCGCTGACAACCTTCATTATGGTTGCAGTGCTTTATATCATGGGCGTAAGCTCCATCCGTGAATTTGCACTGCCTCTGATGGTTGGTATCGTCTGCGGTACTTATTCTTCCGTATGCATAACCGGTGCGCTGTGGTTTGTCCTGCGTACCAGGATTGCGGGAAAGAGCAAGAACACAGCGGTGAAAGTCAAGTCCAGATAAAAGCTGATTGATAGGAAAGGCGTTCTGCTTGTCAGAACGCCTTTTTAAACCCATAAATGTAAGAGAAACTGTATTGTCCGGGGCGGATTTTTTGAATGGTTCTGCCGCTCTGGATTATAACGGAGAATGTTGATATGGCAAAATGGTTCGTAGCCGCAAAGAGAGCGGACTTTCAGAAAATTGGTGAAACCTTCGGTATCAGTCCGGTACTCGCCCGGATTATCAGAAACAGGGATATTGTGGAGGAAGACGATATCCGGAAATACCTGCAGGGGACCGTGGAGGAAATGTATGATCCCGGGCTGCTTTTGGGCATGGAGTGCGCGGTGGAAATCCTGGAAAGAAAAATCAGGGAAAATAAGCAGATCCGGATTATAGGAGACTATGATGCGGACGGCATCTGCTCCACCTTTATCCTGCATAAGGGCCTGCTCCATGCGGGGGCCTTGGCGGATACTGCCATTCCGCACCGGATGAAGGACGGCTATGGCCTGAATGAGCATCTGGTGGAGGATGCGTGGGAGGCAGGAGTTGATACCATCATTACCTGCGACAATGGCATCGCCGCCGCGCCCCAGATTGAGCTGGCAAAGAAGAAAGGAATGACGGTGATCGTCACGGATCACCATGAGGTTCCCTATGAGGAAAGCGGCGGGGAAAGACGCTATCTGATGCCTCCGGCGGATGTGGTAATTGACCCGAAGCAGGAAGGGGATAATTATCCCTACAAAGGTATCTGCGGCGCTGTGGTGGCTTATAAGGTGATTATGAGCCTTTTCAGGAGGCTGGGGCTGGAGAAAAGGGAGAGTGCGCTTCTGGAAGAACTACTGGAGCTGGCGGCGTTCGCCACGGTATGTGACGTCATGGAGCTTCTGGATGAAAACCGGATAATTGTAAAATTCGGCCTTTCCCATATGCAGAGTACCGTTAACCAGGGGCTTCGGGCGCTGATGGAGGTAAACGGCATCGATAAGAAAAAGCTTTCTGCCTATCACATCGGTTTTGTCATGGGGCCGTGCCTGAATGCCACCGGGCGGCTGGATACGGCGGTAAGAGCCCTTCAGCTGCTGGAAGCTGAGGACAGAGGGGAAGCAGTGCGGATAGCGGCCGATCTGAAGCAGCTTAACGACAGCCGGAAGGAAATGACCGATATTTTTGTCAAAAAGGCGGTTAAGCTGGTGGAAGAAAGCGGGCTTGGAAAGGATCGGGTGCTGGTGGTGTACCTGCCCGACTGCCATGAAAGCCTGGCGGGAATCATTGCCGGAAGGGTGCGGGAAAAATACTACAAGCCCGTTTTTGTCCTCACAAAAGGGGAAGAGGGGGTGAAGGGAAGCGGACGTTCCATCGAAACCTATCATATGTTTGAGGAAATGACGAAGGTAAAACAGCTTTTTACCAAATACGGCGGACATAAAATGGCGGCCGGCCTTTCCCTGGAGGAAAAGGATGTGGAGAATTTCCGCAGGGAAATCAATGCTGTCTGCACCCTGACGGAAAGCGATCTGGAGGAAAGAGTACATATCGACGTACCGATGCCTGTTTCCCATGTATCCATGGATTTTGTGCGGGAACTGGAGCTGCTGGAGCCTTTTGGCAACGGAAATCCCAAGCCGGTATTTGCCCAGAAGGATATGGCCTTCCTTTCAGCCCGCATTTTGGGGAAAAATGGGAATGCCGTGCGCTTTACCGTGCTGGATGACTGCGGAAAGCGATGGGAGATGATGGCCTTCGGCGATCCGGCGCCTTTGAATGCGTACATGGCTGCACGGTTCGGGCAGGAAGCTGTGGACAGGCTTTATCTGGGAAAGACCCAGGATATACGCATGTCCGTAACCTATTATCCTTCCCTCAATACCTATCAGGGAAATACGAAGCTCCAGCTGGTGATGCAGCAGTATCAGTAAGCAAGCCGCCGGAAAAACAGATTTTGGGTAACAGGCGGGCTGCTGCTGGCTGTTATAAAATTTCTCCATATATGATGCCGTGAAACGGGGAAGTATGATAAAATAGGAATGAAGAAGGATTTGCAGTAACTGTGGTGGGACGAAGCAGCTGCAATTTACAGAAAATAACAGAAGGCCCGCAGGAAAACGGAAGCCGGCGGGCGGAACGGAAGGCAGATATGATTTTGACGGTAACATTGAATCCGGCGGTGGATAAGACCTACAGGACAGGAGAACTTTTTCCCGGCCGTGTGAACAGAATGCGGTCGGTGGATAATATCCCGGGCGGAAAGGGAATCAATGTAAGCAAAATCCTCAGGCAGTACGATTATGAGGTGACTGCCACTGGTTTCCTTGGAGGCTATCAGGGAAAATGGATGGAGGCCCAGCTGGACAGGCTGAAAATACGCAGCGCATTTGTCCATGTGGAGGAGGAAACACGCAGCAGTATGAATATTGTGGCGGATAACGGCTATGTAACGGAGATTCTGGAGCCGGGACCGCACATAAGTGAAGCGCATCTGAAGGAGTTCGGCGCAAGCTTTATCCGGCTGGCGGAGGAGAGCAGCCTGATTATCCTTTCAGGCAGCGCGGCGCCGGGCATTTCTGCAGATATATACGCAAGGCTGATACGCAGCGCGGCCGCGATGGGGAAAAAAGTGATTCTGGATACCAGCGGAGAGCTGCTGAAGGAAGGGATTCAGGCTGCTCCCGCTGTTGTGAAGCCCAACCGTAAGGAGCTGGAATACATTATCGGAAGACGGCTGCAGGATCGGGAGGATGTGAAGGATGCGGCCAATGTGCTTTTGGCTTCCGGCATCCGGATGGTCATGATTTCCCTGGGGGACAAGGGGCTGATACTGGCAAGGGAAGGACGCTGCCTTTACGCCAGGGTGCCCAGGGTTATGGCGATGAACACGGTGGGCTGCGGGGACAGCGTGGTGGCTTCCCTGGCCATGTCCATGACGGCTGGCATCGGGGAAGAAGAACTGCTGCAAAGAGCGGCGGCTGTTTCCGCGGCCAATGCGACCACGTTGGAAAGCGGGAATGTGCCTCTGAAGCTGGCGGAGGAAATGATGAAGGATATAGAGATTATGGAAATATAACCGGAATTGTGGAGTGTCGGGAATAATATCCATCCGGATAATAAGCGGCCGGCTGGCCGTGAAAAGATAAGATAAAAAGGCGCCTGCGGACAGGTGCCTTTTTATCTTATCTTTTATGAGGGGGAGATAGGTGTTGTTCATCTATCTGAAATTTATGATACCCGAAAAATGTGTCAGGAGTATGACTATTTTCATAAAAAGCTATAAAATTTATTAACTGTTTCTTTATAAAACATAAAAGAAATCGAATGGACAACAAATTTTTCCAATGTGTTCAAAAGCTGCACAACTGGCGTGGAACTGTCCATTGTAGAGAAAAAAACAGGTTGATATAATAAAGTAAAGGGAACAGTTCAGGACGATATGCCGTCCTGAACTGTTACAAATAAAGAAAGAAATCAGATGTTTTATTTCCATACTGAAACGTCGGTTAATACCCTGGTGCAGACAGACTGGCATCAGACGGGATGCGTTGCGGCCTGAGGAAAATTATTCTGGATTGGGAGGTTCACCATGAAGAAAATGTATATCGTCACGGGCGCGGACGGACATCTTGGGAACACGATTGTCCGTATGCTTGCAAATGAAAACTGTCAGGTGAGGGGACTGATACTGCCGGGACAGGAGGAGAGGGAGCTTGAAAATGTCACCTATTATAAAGGGGATGTAAGGGAAAAAGAGTCGCTTCTTCCCCTTTTTGAAGGTTTGGAGGGAATGCAGATTTATGTTATTCATACGGCGGGAATGATTGATATTTCCGATGAGGTAACCCCGTTGATCTATGATGTGAATGTGAATGGAACGAAGACAGTAGCCGGGCTGTGTCTGGAAAAGCATGTAAAACGTCTGGTTTACGTGAGCTCGGTCCATGCCATTCCGGAAAACGGAAGCTTTGGGGTTATGCAGGAAGTAACGGATTTTTCTGAAAAGAAAGTGTTCGGCGGCTATGCCAAAACCAAGGCGGAAGCGACCAGAGCGGTGCTTGATATGGTAAAGCAGGGGCTGGATGCGGTGATTGTCCATCCGTCGGGAATTCTCGGCCCCTTTGGCGGCACGGGAAATTACCTGGTACAGCTGGTAAGCGATTATATTCAGGGACGGCTTCCGGCCTGCGTCAAAGGCGGTTATGATTTTGTGGATGTGCGTGATGTGGCAACGGGCTGCCTGCTGGCGGCGGAGAAAGGCAGAAAGGGGGAATGCTATATTCTTTCCAACCGCCACTACGAAATCCGCGAGGTGCTTGCCATGGCTAAAAAAACCTGTAAATGCAGAAGCGTCCCGGTGCTTCCCATGTGGCTGGCGAAGGCGGCCGCCCCTCTGCTGGCGGGCTATGCCAGATGGAAAAAGAAACGTCCGCTGTACACGGTTTATTCATTGTATACGCTGAGAAGCAATGACAGGTTCTCACATGATAAGGCTACAAAAGAATTAGGCTACAGCCCGCGTGACCTGATGCAGACCATTCAGGATACGGTGCGGTGGCTGAAGGAAGGGAAGCGGCAGATATGCTTGGATTAAATTTCAGTTCCAGAAAGAACGGCAATTGCGGAGATTTTCTGTTGTTTCTGCGTCAGCAGACGAATAACCGGCTTGTGATCCGGTCAATTCATGATTTCAGCCTGGAGGGCTGCGGACCATGTGAATATGAGTGCATCCACGGCAGCTGCCCGAAAAAGGACGGGCTGACCGCGCTGACGGCGTGGATGGATAAGGAAGAACAGAGCATTTTCGTCATGCCGCTTTACAATGGTAATTTACCGTCGGCTTTCTACCGGCTGCTGGAACGCATGTCTCCCAGGCTTCACGATGAAGCGGAGGAGAAGCGTTTCTGGAAAAAGGTGAAAATTATTCTGGTTGGGAATCCGGAACATGGCCTGGAACCGGCCGTTCAGACGCTGAAGGATATATATGAAAACGCCGGGGTGAAACCGGCTGTAACGGCCTTTTCTTCAGTGAAGTATGGAATGAAAGCTACACAGGACAGGATGATTGAGAGCCGGGAGGTGAGAAGCAGGCTGGTGGAGCTGGCGTGGGAATGGATGGAAAATCCCGGAAGGTAAGTATAAAGTATGTAGGGGAAGTAAAAAAATGACATACGGCAGGCATGGGGGATGCGGCCGTATGTCATTTTTTCTGCGGTATACAAACGAAAAAGCTGCCGGCGGAAATCCGCATGACAGCTTTTCGTTTTCTTATGAGGGGGGAGATAGTTTTGAGTTGTTTAACTATCTGAAATATATGATAACGGAAAATTGTGACGTGAGTGTGTCTATTTTAGAAAAAGAAAATAAAAAGTCTTAAGGTTTTCTTTAGAAAAAGAGAAGAAGATCTTGCGGTGGGGGGGGGCGAAGGAGAGTCCTGCGTGTCCCTGTGTTTCCCTGGGGGGCTATATG
>NZ_QVLV01000020.1:0-1308 GCF_003435485.1 Eisenbergiella massiliensis | reverse complement strand
GGGGGTGTTTACTGTTCCAGTCTCAAAAACGGGGTATTTCTAACTGTCCCGGAAGTCAGGAATTCTGCCAACGCGACCGGAACTCCTCACGCAGCGACTGCGTCGGCTGCGTTCGTCAGACAGGTCGCTAAGGGCGGCAGGATTCCTGCCTTCCGGGGCAGTAAGAAATATCTCCGTTTTTTCCAATGGAGCAGAAAACACCCCCACCCCGCCTGGGAAAAAGGGAGGCTGGCCGCGACGGCCCCGGAGGAAGAGAAGTCCGGCCCGGCAGGCAGGTATCCCCCTGACAGACCATCCCCCCATACAGCCCCCCAGGGAGACACAGGGACACGCAGGACTCTCCTTCTGTAGGGCAGGTTATGAGGGGCGTAAGGGTGGAGGAGAGAAGAAATGATGTTATAAATAAAGGGGGAGGTGGCTGGAACGGGAAAGGGTGAAGTGGTGGAGGAAATCTTTCTGTTTTCTTAATAATTCCTTCAGGGAATTAAGAACTTTTTTAAAGTTTCATCACAGAATGAACACATTTTCCCGGTATCATTAGTGTCAGATAGTTGAAAAACAACTCACTAAACTATCTCCCCCCTCATAGTCAATAAGCTCTCACGAAAGTGAGGGCTTATTGTTTGTATGTCAGGTGTGGCATTAATCTGGCTGGTGTAAGTTCAGCCACGGGTATTTACGGCCAGGTGTAATGAATTAAAACTGGTATCAGTAATGGTATAGATGAAAGAAGGGGTGTGGCAAAGTTCTCGTGCTTTGTACAGAAACTTGCAGGGAGATTCGGGGGATGAGGTTGGTAAGTATGATATCTATATGAATTGGCATGAATTTATTTTTTCGTGAAACATCCTTCAACCAACAGAGTTTTGTGTTGATATTATTGAATTAGTATGTTATTATTATTCCGTCACACGGCAGTATCTATGCTGCTGTAGTATTCGGCCGTCCGGCCGTTCTTTCATTTCGGCGCTTCCTTTTCGAAGCATTAATCCGTAAATGGCAAAAAACTTAATACAGGAGGAATATTTATGGAAAACAGGCTCAGGAATTATTTTCCGCTTATCAGGGAAAGAAAGGAGGTGTTGAAAGAAATTGGTGAAAGCAGCGGGCTGCAGGCACTGTTCCGGAGCTGGACGCCTGAACGGCAGGAAGAGTTCCTGGATTTCTGTACGGGTATGAAGGGCGTAAAGATCCTTTATGATTCTTTTTTCAAGGAAATCATGAGTCCGGAATATACACCCGTCAGGTTGAACCGTTTTCTGTCGCTGCTGCTGGGGAAAAAGGTAGTGATCCGTCAGGTGCTTCCCA